>JBFXDI010000063.1:0-22530 GCA_050181295.1 Parvibaculaceae bacterium
ATGAACACTGCCCACGATCCATGACGCTCCGGTGGTGATCATGGATGCCCGGAACAAGTCCGGGCATGACAGGAGAAATGAGCCTAGCCCGGATTGCGCTTCCGCTCCATCCGCGCTACGGCGCCCCGTCTGGATCAGGGAAGGATTGCAATGACCAAGCGAGACATCAGCGCCATGTTCGGCGCCGCCAACTCCGAGACCTTCATGGGCCTGCCCAAGGCCTCCGACCTGTCGAAGCTCGATGCCAAGGTCGCGATCATCGGCGCGCCCTGCGCCACGCCCTATCCGGCGATCGGCCCCTATTGCGCCGGCGGTCCGAAGGCCCTCCGGGAGGGGATCGCGTCCTATGCCGCCAACCTCCTGCACATGGATTTCGATCTCGGCGGCCCGATCTTTCCGGACGGCAAGGTGTCGGCGGTGGACTGCGGCGACCTCGCTTACGACGAGAAGGATCCGGCCTCGAACCGCATCGCCATCCGCTCGGCGATCCGCGCGATGCTCGAGAAGGGGGCGGTGCCGATCGTTGTCGGCGGCGACGATTCGATCCCCATTCCCGTGATCGAGGCCTTCCACGACAAGGGGAAGCTCACGATCGTCCAGATCGACGCCCATATCGACTGGCGCGAGGAGGTGGGCGGCGAGCGCTGGGGCCTTTCCTCCACCATGCGGCGCGCTTCCGAGATGCCGCATGTGGAGCGGATCATCCAGGTCGGCCAGCGCGGCATAGGCTCGGCGCGGCCGTCCGATGTCGAGGACGCGCGCAAGTGGGGCGCCTCCTTCATTCCCGCGCGGGAGGTGTTCGCCAAGGGCATCCAGCCGATCCTCGACCTCGTGCCGGCGGGCTCGAACGTTCTTTTCGCCTTCGACGTCGACGGGCTCGACCCCTCCATCATGCCTGCCGTCATCGGCGTGGCGCCGGGGGGCCTCACCTTCTGGCAGGCGCTCGAGATCATCCATGGCGTCGCCGCCAAGGCGCGGATCGCGGCCTTCAACCTGGTGGAGTTCGTGCCGGAGCGCGACATTGAAAAGCAAGGCGCGCTGCTCGCGGGACGCATTCTCGTCAACGTGATGGGCCTCGCCGTCCGCCAGGCTGCGAAAAGCTGAGTCGTCCGAATCGGTTGGGCCGGATTCTTCACACCGAGAATCCGGCCTCGCTCAGGGCGCGGTCACGAGGATGCCGAGCTTTTCGGCCGTCGCGCCGCTGAACTGCAGCGTCACCGGAGCCGCCTCCAGCACGAAGGTGACGCTCTTGCGAAGACCCGGACAGTCGCGGGCGCCGGTGAAGTCGGCTGCATCGACGTAAGCGCCCCCTTGGATCACGTCGATCCAGGCCTCGCCGTCGATGCTGATGCGATAGGTGCCGGCCTTCGGGAGGTTCGGGAACTTCAGAACACCGGCGAACGAAGGATCGATCTTGGCTGCACGCTCCGGCGGCTTCTCGAACGAGACCTCGGCAGGCGGCCGCAGCGCAAGCTGCAGCGCCGAGGAGGGCAGGGCCTCAAGGATCGTGCCGGAATCCAGTATCTGACGGTTCTCCGCCAGAAGCAGGCTCCGATCGTGCTCGAGAGGCCACTTGAACTTGTCGCAGCCCGATTCGGCCGCCTTCGCTCCGGTCGCGGCGACCAGGAGGAAGAGCGCGAGGACCGGCAAGCGCATGGCTTCAGTCCACGGCCACCATGACGTCGGAGGCCTTGATGACGGCCTTCACCTTGGCGCCGGCCTTGAGGCCCAGTTCTTCCACCGCCTCGTTGGTGATCGAGGCCGTGACGGTGTTTCCCCCACCGATGTCGATCTTCACATGCGCGGTCGTCGCGCCCTTGTTGACCGAGACGACCTTCCCGTCGAGCTGATTCCGGGCGCTGAGGCGCATCGGGACCTCCGATATGTTTGAGAGAATATCACGAGTGTCGGCCTCCTGACGATGCAAGTCAAGCAATGCGCCGGCACGGTAATCTCCAGCGTTTCCCGAGAGTTAGACGCTGTTCCTTCGCGGCATCGAGGGGCGAGGTAGGGTCGTTCCGAGGATGAACGGCAGATGAATGGGCCATTCAGCGAGCGTTCCGGGTGCTCCTCCTAGATTGGCCAGCATCGAAAACGCGAACGAGAAAACGACGGAGGCGATGATGTTCACCCGGTTTGCAGTGGCTGCCCTGGCTTTGAGCCTTCTGGGTGCCGGCGCCTACGCGGTGAACCTGGACAAGCCTCAGACCGCTGTCTCCTCGAATTCCCGGACGACGGTGATCGAAAAGAACCAGAACTGGCCGGTCAAGGGACTGGTCACGATGAACCCCTGCTCGGTCAGGGCCTGCCAGGAGGCATGACGAATTCGCCCGGGCGCTGATCCCCTAGCGGCGCCAGGGCAACGAAATCCGGGGAGCGGACGAACTCGCGAACCCACCCGCCCCCTCTCGAACGTGAGCCAGTTTGCTCCCCGGAGTCTCTTTCCCCACCTTCTCCCACGGCTTCCTCCCCCTCCCGAAGCCGAACTGAAAAAGGGCCCGAAAGGGCCCTTCTTTTTTCCGGTTGGTTCTGTCATCCCGGATGGGCCTAAAGCCCAGTCCGGGATCGGCCTTCCACCGCTCTCACGCTTTAAGATCCCGGACAACCGCTTCGCGGTTTCCGGGATGACAGGTAAGAAGGGGCAGGGTTCTGATTCTACTGCACGATCACCTTGGCGCCTATGGCAACCCGCTCATAGAGATCGATCACGTCCTCGTTCTGAAGCCGGATGCAGCCGCTGGAGACGGCAGTGCCGATGGTCCAGGGTTGGGTCGTGCCATGGATGCGGTAGAGAGAATTGCCAAGATAGAGCGCCCGCGCGCCGAGTGGATTGTCGGGTCCGCCCGGCATCCCGTTCGCCCACTTCGCGGCGAGTTCGTCCCGCTCGACCATCTCCACGGGCGGATGCCAGTCCGGCCACTCGGCCTTGCGGGAGATCTTCTCCTCGCCATACCACTTGAAGCCGTCGCGGCCGACGCCGATGCCGTAGCGCATGGCGCGGCCATTGCCGAGGATTAGATAGAGATATTTGCGACGCGTGTTGATGATGACCGTGCCGGCCGGCTCGTCGGTCGCATAGTCGATCTCCTGCTTGACGAACTTCGCCTCGAGCTTCCACTCCTGCGAGCCAAAATTGTACTTCACCGAGCCGATGACCGTCTCGGCTTGCGCCGCCGCCGGCCAAGCCAGCACGGACGCCACCGAAAGCGCGGCACAAACGCTGCGAGAATGCTTCATCAAGTCCCTCCGCACGCACGCATCCCCTTTATGGTCGCTAATCCGCCACGTATTGGGCGGGCCGTCAAGACGTTAAGCCTTCCCTAGTGGTAAGCTTGCAGCGGCCGCACATCGAGCGACTTGGTCCTATAGGCCTTGAGGCCGCGCGCGACCGCCAGCGCCCCGGACAGGGTCGTGTAATAGGGGATCTTCGCCAGAAGGGCAGCCCGGCGCAGCGACCGTGAATCCTCGAGCGCCTTAGCGCCTTCCGTCGTGTTGATGACGAGCTGGATGTTGCCGTTGGTGATGAGATCCACGATGTGGGGCCGGCCTTCCAGCACCTTGTTGACCTTGGCACAGGAAAGGCCGTTGTCGGTGAGGAAGCGCTGCGTGCCGCCGGTCGCGACCAGGCTGAAGCCGTTCTCCGACAGGGTCCGGGCGGCCGCCAGCACGCGCGGCTTGTCGGTGTCGCGCACGGAAATGAAGGCGGTGCCACCGCTCGGCAGGACCGTGCCGGCGCCCATCTGGCTCTTGGCGAAGGCGATGTCGTAGTCGGCGTCGAGCCCCATGACCTCGCCGGTCGAGCGCATCTCGGGTCCGAGCACCGTATCGACGCCCGGGAAGCGGGCGAACGGAAACACGGCTTCCTTCACGCCGTAATGCGACAGCCGTGGCTGCCTGAGCCCGAAATCCTTCAGCTTCTCGCCCGCCATGAGCCGTGCGGCGATCTTGGCCACGGGAAGCCCCACGACCTTGGCCACGAAGGGCACGGTGCGCGAGGCGCGCGGGTTCACTTCGAGAACATGGATCACGCCGTCCTTGATGGCGAACTGGACGTTCATCAGCCCGACGACGCGGAGCGCCAGCGCCAGCGCGCGCGCCTGGCGTTCGAGTTCCGCGATGGTCGCGGCATCGAGGGAGTAGGGCGGCAGCGAGCAGGCGGAGTCGCCCGAGTGTATGCCCGCCTCCTCGATATGCTCCATGACGCCCGCCACGAACACATCGGCGCCGTCCGCCAGCACGTCGACATCGACCTCGATGGCATCGGTGAGGTAGCGGTCGACCAGCACCGGGGTCTTGCCCGAGACGACGACCGCCTCGTTGATGTAGCGGTCGAGCGCTGCCGCGTCGCGCACGATCTCCATGGCCCGACCGCCCAGCACATAGGACGGGCGGATGACCACGGGGAAGCCGAGGCCGAGGGCGATCTTGCGCGCTTCCTCGGCCGAGCGCGCGATGCCGTTGGCCGGCTGCGAAAGCTTGAGCCTGGCAATGAGCTTGGCGAAGCGGTCGCGGTCCTCGGCGAGGTCGATGGCGTCGGGGCTGGTGCCGAGGATCGGCACGCCCGCCTGCTCGAGCGGATGCGCGAGCTTCAGGGGCGTCTGGCCGCCGAACTGAACGATGACGCCCTTGAGTGTGCCCCTGGTCTGCTCGACGGCGATGATCTCCAGCACGTCCTCCGCCGTCAGCGGCTCGAAATAGAGCCGGTCGGACGTGTCGTAGTCCGTCGACACCGTCTCCGGGTTGCAGTTGACCATGATCGACTCATAGCCTGCCTCCGCCAGAGCGAAGCAGGCGTGGCAGCAGCAGTAGTCGAACTCGATGCCCTGGCCGATGCGGTTGGGCCCTCCGCCCAGGATGATGATTTTCTCGCGGTCCGAGGGGGCAGCCTCGTCGGCGGGCGAGCCGGGGACGCCGGTCTCGTAGGTCGAGTACATATAGGCGGTGGGCGATGCGAACTCGGCCGCGCAGGTGTCGATGCGCTTGAAGACCGGACGGACATCGAGCGCGCGGCGACGGGCCGAGACGTCGTCCTCGCTGGCTCCGGTCAATTCCGCGAGGCGGGCGTCGGAAAAGCCCATGGCCTTCAGCCGCCGGAAATTCGGCGCGTCCGCCGGCAGGCCATGGCGGCGGACCTTTTCCTCCATCTCCACGATCTCGCGGATCTGGTCGATGAACCAGGGGTCGAACTTGCAGCTCTCATGGATCTGCTCAGGAGACGCGCCGAGCCGCAACGCCTGCGCCACCTTGAGCAGCCTGTCGGGCGTCGGCCGGCCGAGCGCAGCGCGGACCGCGTTCTTGTCGTCTCCCATGCCGAGGCCGTCGATCCCGACCTCGTTGAGGCCGGTGAGACCGGTCTCGAGGCCGCGGAGCGCCTTCTGAAGCGATTCCTGGAAGGTGCGGCCGATGGCCATGACCTCGCCCACCGACTTCATGGAGGTCGTCAGGATCGGCTCGGCGCCCGGAAACTTCTCGAACGCGAAGCGCGGGATCTTGGTGACGACATAGTCGATCGTCGGCTCGAAGGATGCGGGCGTGGCCCCGCCCGTGATGTCGTTGGCGAGCTCGTCCAGCGTGTAGCCCACGGCGAGCTTGGCTGCGACCTTGGCGATCGGGAACCCAGTGGCCTTGGAGGCGAGCGCGGAGGAGCGCGAGACGCGCGGGTTCATCTCGATGACGACCAGCCGCCCGTTTTCCGGATCGACGGCGAACTGGACATTCGAACCGCCGGTCTCCACGCCGATCTCGCGCAGCACCGCGATCGAGGCGTTGCGAAGGACCTGGTATTCCTTGTCGGTGAGGGTGAGGGCAGGGGCGACGGTGATCGAATCGCCCGTGTGGATGCCCATGGGATCGATGTTCTCGATCGAGCAGATGATGATGCAGTTGTCGTCCCGGTCACGGACGACCTCCATCTCATATTCCTTCCAGCCCGCGACCGATTCCTCGATCAGCACCTCGGCTGTCGGCGACGCATCGAGCCCGCGCTCGACGATCTCGAAGAACTCCTCGCGGGTATAGGCGATGCCGCCGCCCGTGCCGCCGAGCGTGAAGGAGGGGCGGATGACGCAGGGCAGCCCGATATCGAGCATCGCCTCGAAGGCCTCGACGAGAGAACGGTTGATGTAGCGCTTGCGGCGTTCGGAGGCCACCGCGTTCCAGGCGCGCTCGAAGGCCTCGACCGCGTCGGCGCCCTTGCCCTCGGCGCGCAGCCGCTCGATCTCCTGCGCGCGTCTCCTGCGGTCCTCCTCCTTGAGCTCCGATGCGTTCGCGAGCGCCGATTTCGGCACATCGAGGCCGATCTTCTGCATCGCCTCGCGGAAGAGCTTGCGGTCCTCGGCCTTGTCGATGACGTCGGCCTTGGCGCCGATCATCTCCACGCCGAATTTTTCCAGGACGCCCATGCGGTTGAGCGACAGCGCGGTGTTGAGCGCCGTCTGGCCGCCCATGGTCGGCAAGAGCGCGTCCGGGCGCTCCTTCTCTATCACGCGGGCGACAATCTCGGGCGTGATCGGCTCGACATAGGTCGCGTCCGCGAGATCGGGATCGGTCATGATCGTCGCGGGATTGGAGTTCACCAGGATGACCCGGTAGCCCTCCTCCTTCAGCGCCTTGACGGCCTGGGTGCCGGAATAGTCGAACTCGCAGGCCTGACCGATGACGATCGGCCCGGCCCCGAGGATCAGGATGGAGGAGATGTCCGTTCTTTTCGGCATGTCCGGGAGAGCGCGGCGCTACGGAGCCGCCGGTGCCGTCTACACCATCAATTCCGGACAGCAAAGCGAAAAGCGGGGATTTCCCGGACTAGCTTGCCCGCCCGCACTTGATCTCGCGGAAAGACAGGCATCCATCGACCGTGCAGGCCGTGCCAGTGTCGACGAAAAGCGGCTGCATTTCAGCGCCTTGCCCTTGCGCGCGCTGATAGAGGAGCGCGTCGCCGTAGCCGTTGGAGCGGCACCAGGCATCGGCGACCGGCTTGCCGCAGCGCTTGCCGTCCGAGACGCAGAAGGCCACGGGTTCGCCGTCGATCTGCGGCTTGAAAAAGCTGCGTGCGGCGCCCGCCGCGGAGGCCTCTGAGGCGAAGGTCGCGGCGAGAAGGAGAGCGGCGATGAGCAGGGCGCGCATGGGACAGTCCGTCGGTGGAGCGCGTGACCTAGCACGGCTCGTGCCAACTGCGGCTGAACAGGGCGTTCATTTACCATTCATTCACGAACCGCGACCTTCGCCACGTTTCCGCCGCCAGTCGACCGCGAAGCGCCCAAAGCCCAGCAATGCTGACGCCGCAATGGGACGCCATATTGCCGATTCGCGGGAGGAGGCATCCGAACGGAGGATACCGCATGCTTGCCAACAAGCCCCTGAGCCCGAAGAGCGCGACCGTCGAGGCAGGACACGCGCCCCGCATCCTGGCGGTGCTGGCGGCGGGACTGACGCTGGCTCTGGGCGCAATGCTGCTGCTGATCGGGATCGGCACGGCACATGCCGTCTCCCTCATCGTCCCTTCCGGAATGGCGCAGACCGGCGATTTCGCCCTGGTCGCCGTCTCCTCGGTGCTCGCGAGCGCGCTCGTGTGCGTGATGGTGCTGCGCCGGCAGCTCGGAAGGGCGGACAGCCGTCGCCGGGTGCGTCCCTAGATCCTCACCGGATCGGCGGCGCTCCAAGAAACCAGTTCACGGCTCTCGATACCAACCCGCGCCAGCTCTGCCCGCCAGGCTTTGAGATGCGCGGTTCTGAAATGCCGTTCGAGCGCGGCACGATCGGTCCATTCCTCGTGGACGCGCAGGACCAAAGGGTCCTCGATGTCGAGCGCATAGGCATAGGCAAGGCAGCCGGTTTCGGCGCGGCTCGCCTCGATCATCGCAAGCATATGAGGTCTGAGGCGCTCGAAGGTGCCGGGCTTCAGAACGAGGGTTCCGGCGATGACGATCGTCGTCCGGCTTGCGCTCACTGAACCGATTGCCCGGGTGGGGCTGGCGGGATCGCGGGCAGGGCGGTGGAAGTCCGCCAGTAGCGCGATGCGAGCGCATCGTAGGCCGGCGTGGACCGCAGGGCGGTTGCGAAGCCCCTGTCCTGGTATTTGGCGGTCAGCAGATTCCGGATGCGCGAGATGCGACGGTCCTTGACGGATGCGTTCCAGCCGAGATCGAGCGTGGAAGCGCGGCCGCCCTCTCCCGCCATCAGCGCCTCGAAGGTGGCGACGGCCTGGTTGGGGTCGTAGCCGGCGGCGATCATGTAGTCGAGACCGAGCTCGTCGGCGGCGTCCTCCTGATCGCTCGTGTAGACGTTGACCGTGGCGTTGATGGCCGAGCCGATCTTCTGGCCAACCCACGACAGACCAAGCTTGTCGTCGAACACCGTCTTGCTGGCGTTGGTCGCGCGGCGGCTCACGGCGCGGCGGTGGGCGCCCTTGACGATATGGGCTTCGGCGTTGTGGGCGATCTCGTGCGAGAGGACCATCGCCATCTGCGCTTCGGTCCTCAGGCGCGAGACGAGGCCGGTGGTGATGAAGATATGGCCGCCGCCAGGCGTGAAGGCGTTGGGACGCCTGTCCTCGACCAGATAGACCCTGAAGTCGAAGGTCCGGGCGTCGGTATGGGCGGCGATGCGGCGCGCGATCCCGCTCAGATAGCCTTCGAGCGCCTCGTCGTCGGCACGCTTCGCGCGTCCGAGAGCCTGCGAGGCCAGGCGGTCGCCAAGGAGCTGCTGGGCCTCTACTGAGGTATCGGGGCCGACGAACAGGTCGCCCACGCGATTGAGCGCCGACTCGGTCGTGCCGATCGGCCCTCCTGTCGCTGCGTCAGGGTCGGAAAGAACAGCGACCGACTGACAGCCGGCGAGCATGCTACCCACCAGTCCGACTAGGAGAGCGGCGTGGACCCGGACGGGCGCCATCTCATCCTCCTGCAAGTCGCCTCATCGGGCGACATGGCCACACCAAGCGGATGGAACGGCCTTCAACCTACGGATTCGTAAGACCAATCTAGCGGGGATGAGAGCGCTCCCGCAACTGTGAATGCGGATGACGCCGCGAAAGCGCGTCAATTTGGCCACCTTGT
Organism: Parvibaculaceae bacterium; assembly: GCA_050181295.1. Classification (GTDB taxonomy): domain Bacteria; phylum Pseudomonadota; class Alphaproteobacteria; order Rhizobiales; family Aestuariivirgaceae; genus JBFXDI01. The sequence goes on from JBFXDI010000063.1 coordinate 9,054, forward strand.
CCTATAATGGCGAGCGAGGGACGGTCGATCTTGCGAGGTGTCGAATGCGGAAGTTCACAGCGTTGGGGCTGGTCGTTCTCTTCCTTGCTTCGTCCTCGGCTTGGGCGGCCGGTCCAGGCCAGGCACCGAAGCCCAAGCCGCAGCCGGTCTGCAATAAGGGCTACGTCTTCAGTCCGGCGCGCAAGAAATGCGTGAGGGCCCTGAGCGCGGTCGTTCCCGACGCCGAGCTCAAGGCGCAAGGCTGGGCGCTTGCCGAAGCCGGCGAGTTCGACGCGGCCATCGTGCTGTTCCAGCTTGTCGCCAACCGTCAAGACCCGGAGGCGCTGAACGGTCTCGGCTACAGCAATCGCAAGCTCGGAAACGTCGAAACCGGCATCGCCTATTACCACCAGGTGCTCGCCATCGATCCGGGCTACCTGAAAGCGCGCGAATACCTCGGCGAGGGTTACGTGATCGCTGGCAGGCCCGAGCTCGCGCGGGACCAACTCACCGAGATCGAGCGCCGCTGCGGACGGACCTGCGAGGAGTATGTGGAGCTCGCGCAGGTCATTGCCGATGGTGGCGCGGGCCTTAGGGCTGAGTAGCTACGCGCGTCCGGAGAGACACTCCGCTTGTCGCACGGTGCCTTTGCTGCGCCTCAAGCCTTCGCGAGCGGTGTCACACGGATCGACGTGAGCTGGTGGCGGCGCTTGCGCAGCACCTCGAAACGGAAACCGTGAAAGGTGAATGCCTGGCCGTTCTGCGGAATCATGCGCGCCTCATGGATGACCAGCCCCGCGACGGTGGTCGCCTCGTCGTCGGGCAGGTGCCAGTCCGTCAGGCGGTTGAGGTCGCGAACCGGAACGGTGCCATCCACCACGTAGGAGCCGCTGGCCTCGCGCCGGACGCCCGCCACCGCGACGTCATGCTCGTCGGTGATGTCGCCGACGATCTCCTCCAGAATGTCCTCAAGCGTCACCAGTCCCATCACCTCGCCATACTCGTCCACCACCAGCGCGAAATGCACCTTGCGCCTGAGGAAGGCGGAAAGCTGATCGGCGAGCGCCGTCGTGTCCGGGACGAACCAAGGCGGCGTGCAGATCGCCTGGATGTCGATCTTTCCAGCATCGCCGTCGGATGCCTGCAGCGCCGCGAGCAGATCCTTGGCATTCAGCACGCCGATGATGTTGTCGGGCTCGTCCTTCCACACCGGCAGGCGCGTGTGACCGCTCTTCAGCACCTCCTCGATGATCTCCTTCGGAGATTTCGAGGCGTCGATGGCGTTCATCTTGGTGCGATGAACCATCACGTCGAAGAGCTCCAGCTCGCTCAGATCGAGAATGCCGCCGAGCATGTCGCGGTCCTTCTTCACGACCGCGCCCTCCTTGTGCCGGAGAGCGATGACGCCCCGGAGCTCGTCATGCGCGCCCAGTATGTTCGTCGCTTTCGAGATATCGGCGCCGAAAAGTTTCAGCGTCCGCTTGACGATCCATTCGACGCCCATGACCAGCGGCGCGAGGATCGCGACCACGGTCGAAATGACTGGCGCCACTGCCAGCGCCACCCGGTCGGCGAAGATGACGGCACATGTCTTGGGCAGCACCTCGGCGAGGATCAGCACCAGTGCCGTCATCACGAGTGTCGCGTAGAGGACGCCGATATCGCCGAAGAAACGGACAAGGAATGCGGTCGCGATGGCGGAGGCGAGGATGTTGACGATGTGGCTGCCGAAAAGGATCGATCCCAGGAGGCGCTCGGGCGTCTCGATCAGGCGGTTGTAGCTTATCGCCCTCCGGTCGCCTTTACGCGCGAGCTCCTGCATCCGCGCGCGGGACGCGGCGGTGAGGGCAGTCTCGGAGCCCGAGAAAAAGGCCGAAAGGATGACGAGGCCGCAGATCGCGCCGACGACGATGCCGATGGCGACCGTCATCGGGAGGCGAGCTCCTCCTTCAGAAACGCGACCACGTCCCGCTCCTCCGCATCACGCGAGATGAAGGCCTGGCCGATGCCGCGCACGAGAATGAAGGTAAGGCGCCCCGCCTCGGCCTTCTTGTCCTGCCGCATGATCGCCAGCAGCGCCGCCGCATCGGGAAGGGCGCCTGGAACGTCCGAAAGCCTCGTGGGAAGCCCGGCGCCCGCAAGATGTCCCGCCATGCGCTCGGCATCGGAGGGGGCGCAGAGCCCGAGGCGCGCGGAGAAGCGGAAGGCCATCGCCATGCCGACCGCCACGCCCTCGCCGTGCAGGAGCCGGTCGCCGTAGCCGGTCGCCGCCTCCAGCGCATGGCCGAAGGTGTGCCCGAGGTTGAGGAGCGCCCGCACTCCGGTCTCGGTCTCGTCCTCGGCCACGATGCGGGCCTTGGCCTCGCAGCTCGTCGCTATCGCCTGTGCGAGGGCGGGTCCGTCTCCCGACAGGACCGCATCGCGGTTGGATTCGAGCCAGGAGAAGAAGGCGGCATCGCCGAGCAGTCCGTACTTCGCGACCTCGGCGTAGCCCGCCGCAAGCTCCCTTCGCGGCAGCGTGGCGAGCGTGTCGATGTCCGCGAGCACCGCAAGCGGCTGATGGAACGCGCCGATGAGGTTCTTCCCGAGCGGCGAATTGATGCCCGTCTTGCCGCCGACGGAGGAGTCGACCTGCGCGAGAAGGCTCGTCGGCACCTGGATGAAGCTCACGCCGCGCCTCAGAATGGCGGCTGCGAAGCCCACGAGATCGCCGATGACACCTCCGCCCAAGGCAATGACGCAATCCTTGCGCTCGACGCCGAGCTCGAGCAGGCGGTCGGAGAGCCTGGCGAGCTCGGCAAAACTCTTGCTTCGCTCGCCGGCCGGCAGCGTGACGCTGGCCGTGCGGATGCCCGAAGCTTCGAGCGCGGAGGAGAGCGGGCGGAGATGATGGCGCGCGACGTTCTCGTCAGTGACGACCACGACGTAGGGCCGTTTCAGATGCGGTTTCAGCAGATCGCCGGCACGGGCGAGAAGCCCCGGACCGATATGGATGCGATAGCTCCGCTCGCCGAGGCTCACCTCGACCTCGCGTCCTGACGCCATGCTCGATCCGCTCATGCCACGCTCTTGCATTCCTCGGAGCGGCGGAGGGCGAGACGGGTGGCAAGCGTGCGCAACAGCTCCGCGACCACCGCCTGGTGGGATGTATCGCGGCTGTCGACCGTGATGTCGGCTTCCGCATAGATCGGATGCCGCTCATCCATCAGCCTCTGCATGACGCCTTCCGGATCGTCGCCGAAAAGAAGCGGCCTTGTCTGGCGCTTGCGCACGCGCTTCATCAGGAGCGGCAGGCCCGCCCGCAGCCATACGGAGATGCCGTTTCGGCGGATGTTCTCCCGCGTCTCGCTATTCATGAAGGCGCCGCCGCCGGTCGCCAGCACCTGCGGACCCGCCTCGAGCAGCCGGGCTATCACCTTGCGCTCTCCCTCCCGGAAGAAAGGCTCGCCGTGATCGGCAAAGATTTCCGCGATCGTCTTGGCGGCTGCCGCCTCGATCTCGGCGTCGGCATCGATGAAGGGGATCGACAGGCGATGGGCAAGCCTGCGTCCCACCGTGCTCTTGCCGGCGCCCATCAGCCCCACGAGCACGATCGAGCGCGCGCCAAGGCTGGCGCGAATAGCTTCGATGTCCCTGGCGCCGATCCTCCGGCTCATGGCTGTTCCTCGTCCCGGCACGGGTTCTAGAGCACCATGCGCCGAAGGGAAAGGGTTGGGGGTTTCCGCATGGAATTCGCTCCTCGCGGTTTGCTAGTGCGGTGCGCGTCAGGCACAATGGCAGGCGTTCGATGGGGCGAGCGGGAAATGCCGACCAGTCTTCGCGTTCTCTTAATCCTTGCGTGCTTGGGTGGGCTTGGCTACGGCGCCGTCTGGGCGTTGGCGCGCTTTCCACCCGAACCCAAGGTCATCGTGAAGCCGCTGTCGAATGAGGTCTTCCGACACTGAGCCCGCCGCATCGGCGCGGAACGCCCGGCTGCTCGACGCCTTCCTCGAGATGATGAGCGCCGAACGTGGCGCCGGCCCCAACACGCTTGCCGCCTACAGGTGCGACCTCGACGACTACGCGGCGGCATTGGCCATGCGTGGCGTGCCGCTGAAGGAGGCACGGCCGGACGACCTCAGGGCCTATCTCTCCGGTCTCGCGGCGCAAGGGCTCAAGAGCTCGACGCAGGCGCGCCGGCTCTCCGCCATCCGGCAGTTCCACAAGTTCCTCTATGGCGATGGTATTTCCACGAGCAATCCGACCACCATCATCGCCGCTCCGCGCCGAGGGCGGCCGTTGCCGAAGAATCTCGATCGCACGGATGTCGAGAAACTGATCATCACGGCGGAGGAGGGAGCCCGCCGCGCGGAGGGCAAGGCGAGGCTGAAGGCGCTGCGTCTCCATTGCCTCGTGGAACTTCTCTACGCGACGGGCCTGCGCGTCTCCGAGCTTGTCACGCTCAAGGCCGCAGCCGTCCTGTCGGCGGACGGGTTCCTGACGATCAAGGGAAAGGGAGGGCGCGAGAGGCTCGTGCCGCTGTCAGGCGCCGCGCGTCGGGCAGCCTCCGCCTATCTGAGGGCCCTGAAAGAAAACTATGAGGCTTCAATCTGGCTCTTTCCCTCGCGTGGTGAGGCAGGGCATCTGACGCGGCAGCATTTCGCGCTGGAGCTCAAGGCGCTTTGCCGGAACGCCGGCCTGCCGGTGGACAGGGTGTCGCCGCACGTGCTGCGCCATGCGTTCGCGAGCCACCTCTTGGAAGGCGGCGCCGATCTCAGGACCGTCCAGCAGCTCCTGGGCCATGCCGACATCTCGACGACCCAGATCTACACGCATGTGCAGGCCGATCGATTGCGGCAGCTCGTGGACGCGTGTCATCCGCTCGCGCGCGGACGGCCCGGCGCCAGCTAAAGCCTCACGACGAACCCGCGATAGGTGGCTACGGATACGCCTTGAGACCGATCTCGGCGGAACGGTCGATGATGCGGTTGGCGATCTGCCAGGGACTCATACCGCTTTTCGGGTACTTCGATGCGAGCCGGGCAGCGATCGTTTCGCAATCCGCGATCACTTCGGCAGTCGGCGCCTCCGACAGGATAGTGTCGATGGCAGCGAGCAACCGGTCAGGGTCATTCGACGGGTACATGACCCAATTCCTTCGTATTCGAGGAACGGGCGGGAGTCATGTCTGCTGGCTATCGCAGCCGGAACAGCCAAAAACCCTCGTTTCGTACGCATACCATATTCCCAGTCGAGCACGGGAGCGAGGCAATTCCGTGACGCTTCCAAAGATTGCGTCGGAGGACTTCGGCCGCTAGATCATCCGCGGGCGGCATCGTTCAGTTCCGTCGGCGAGGCTGCCTCAAAATCTCCCCCAACGTTAACCGGACCGAGCATGGAAGCGTCGCTACTCTCTCATCCACTTGCGCCCGACGATGCCCGGCGCGGGCGCCTTGCCGCCATCATCGAGCGGGAGTCGCTCATGCGCGGGCATTTCGTTCTCTCCTCCGGCCGGGAGAGCACCTATCTCTTCCAGTTGCGACAGACCATGCTGCATCCGGAAGGCGCCTCGCTGCTCGGCGACGTCATCGTGGACTATATGCAGAGGCAGGGCCTGTCCTCGGTCGGCGGGCTCGCCATGGGAGCTGTTCCTCTCGTCTCCGCGGTCGCGGTGGCGAGCTTTTCCAAGGGCTATCCCGTCCGTGCCTTCTTCGTGCGCAAGGAAGCCAAGGGCCACGGCGCCAAGGAGCGGATCGACGGGCATATCGCGAAGGGCAGCGAGGTGCTGGTGGTGGACGATGTGACCACGACCGGCGGCTCGACCATCAAGGCGGTCGAGGCCATCCGCGAGGAGGGCGGCTGCACGGTCACCCGCGCGCTTTCCATCGTCGACCGGGAGGAGGGCGCCTCGGAAGAGCTTGCGCGCCACGGCATCGCGCTCGTTTCGCTGTTCAAACGGACGGATTTCCTGCCCGATTGATCGACGTCGGCGCAGATTTGACTTACACCTGAGATTTCAACCTGCCGCGGGCCCGCTCTCGACCCTTCATGCACACCTATCTCGAATTCGAAACACAGATCGCCGAGTTCGAAGGCAAGATCGCCGAGCTCCGGGCGCTTGCCGCCGACGATTCCACCGTCTCGATCGAGGAGGAGGTGCGCCAGCTCGAGCGCAAGGCCGCCAAGGCGCTCGCCGATCTCTATGCCGGCCTCGATCCATGGCAGAAGACGCTCGTCGCGCGGCATTCGGAACGGCCGCAGTTCAGCGACTATGCCAAGGGGCTTTTCGAAGGTTTCCAGCCCTTTGCCGGAGACCGGAAATTCGCCGACGACAAGGCCGTGCTCGGCGGGCCCGCCTGGTTCCGCGGCGAGGCGGTCATGATCATCGGCCAGGAGAAGGGTCACGACACCCAGTCGCGCGTGCGGCACAATTTCGGCATGGCCCGCCCGGAGGGCTACCGCAAGGCGGTCCGCCTCATGGAAATGGCGGACCGCTTCTCGCTGCCTCTCATCACCTTCGTCGATACGCCGGGTGCCTATCCGGGGATCGATGCCGAGGAGCGGGGGCAATCGGAGGCGATCGCCCGCTCGACCGACTGCTCGCTGGCGCTGGGCGTGCCGGTGGTGGCGGTCATTATCGGGGAGGGGGGCTCCGGCGGCGCGGTCGCGCTCGCGACGGCGAACCGGGTGCTGATGCTCGAGCACTCGATCTATTCCGTCATCTCGCCCGAGGGTGCCGCCTCCATCCTCTGGCACGATTCCTCGCGCGCCAGGGACGCGGCCGTCGCCATGCGCATCACGGCCAGGGATCTGAGCCAGCTCGGCGTCATAGATGAGGTCATCGTGGAGCCTGTCGGGGGGGCTCACAGGGGTCAGACGGCCGCCATCGCGTCGACGGGTGATGCCATCGCGGCGTCGCTCGACGCGCTCAAGCCCCTGAGCGGCGATGAGCTGCGGCGGCACCGGCGCGAAAAGTTCCTTGCGATCGGCCGGAATCTCTAGCTTCCGGGGGTGTTCGGATGCAGCTTGCCGCCACAGTTCCGCCAACAGCCGATGCGATGGCCGGTCGGCTGACGGCGTTAACGGACGGTTACCCGCCGCGGCCTATAGCTCGGTTCCGGCTTTCGGGTCCCCAAGTCCACTGGATGCCATGACACGGCTGTTTCGGTTCCTTGCCTCGCTATGCCTCGTCCTGGTGCTCGGGGGGTGCCTCTTCGGCGTCCACCGCTCCATGGAGCCGCTGCCGGAGGAGACCAAGCTCGAGCTCACGAAGAAGGGCCTCACGCTCGGTGCGCCGGTCTATGTGCGGATCTTCAAGCTCGAGAACCAGATGGAGGTCTGGCTGCAGAATTCCGGCGGCAGCTACACGCTCTTCCGCACCTATCCGATCTGCAACTGGTCGGGCGACATCGGCCCGAAGACCAAGGAAGGCGACCGGCAGGCGCCGGAGGGCTTCTACGTAGTGACCGCCAAGCAGATGAACCCCAATTCGAGCTACTATCTCTCCTTCAACATCGGCTACCCCAATGCCTACGACAAGTCGCACGGCTACACGGGCTCATACCTGATGGTGCATGGCGGCTGCCGTTCGGTCGGCTGCTATGCGATCACCGACGATGCCGTGAAGGAGCTGTTCTCGCTGGCGCGCGAGGCATTCACGGTCGGTCAGCGCGAATTCCCTGTGCATGCATTCCCGTTCCGCATGACGGAAGAAAATATGGCCTTCCGGGCCGGCAACCAGTGGGAAGGCTTCTGGCGCAACCTCAAGGAGGGCTACGACTTCTTTGAAGCCAACAGGCGGCCGCCGGTGGTGGCCGTGAAGGACCAGCAGTACATCTTCTTCCCCGATTCCCAGTCGATCCCGGAAGAATTCAAGCTGCAGCCCGTAAGCGCCGACCCCGCCTCACCGCAGCTCATCTCCGGCTGGATCCGTTAGAGCATGATCCGGAAAAGTGTGAAGCACTTTTCCGACAAGATCATGCTCAACTCCTTGGAATCGATCACGTTCATCCAGCTCGCTTCATTTCAACCCAGCTGGATCGTGATCTGGTCCTCAAAAGGAAAAAGCCGGATCGCGTACGACCCGGCTTGCTAGTTTAGTCGTTTCCCTTTCGGGAAACTGGAGGCCTTCCGGGTGAGGGATGGAAGAACCTCCAAGAGCGGAATGATACAAGGGGAGGGAGTAACTTCCGCTGTGACCCCGCATTGAGCAGCGTCACCACGCAAGAATTGGAGATCGCAGGCTGAATCGCAAGGGAAAGCGGGGCATGGGAGACATGCGGCAACAACATGCAAATGATTCTAACGTCAGGAACAAGCAGAGGTTCAAGGACGCGCCGGTAAATGTGTCAGAACGACCATTCCTTGGCCTTTGAAACCACGAAGTCCCTGAAGACGGCGACCCGCTTCGACTCCTTCAGCTCTTCGGGATACACGAAGTAGGTATCGAATTCGGGCGCGTCGGCCATGAGCTCGATCTGAACCAGCGGCGAATCCCTTCCCACGATGTAGTCAGGGAGGGACGCGAGACCGAGCCCGGCCTCCGCGGCGCGCCTGAGGCCATAGGCGCTGTTGATGCGCAGCATCGGACGGCGCGGCATGCCGTCGGCGCGGCCGGCCGTCTCGAGCCAGTTCACCGGCGTCAGATATCCAGGCGCGTTGCCAAAGGTCAGGATCGTGTGCTGATCCAGGTCCTCCGGCACCTTGGGCACGCCCCGCTGCCGAAGATATTCGGGCGACGCATAGACGTGGTGATGGACCGTGAAGAGCTTGCGCTGGATCAGGTCGGGCTGCACGGGGCGCCTGAGCCGGATCGCCACGTCGGCCTCGCGCATCGCGAGATCGAGTTCGCGGTCGTCCAGCAGCATGGTGACCGAGATCTGCGGATAGAGCTCCAGGAATTCGGAGATGCGCGGCGTGAGCCACGTCGTGCCAAGGCCGACCGTGGTCGTGACGCGGATGTCGCCGGTCGGCTTCTCGCGTGAATCCATGAGGCGCGTCTCGGCCGCCGCGAGCTTTGAATAGACGTCGTGGGCGGTGCGGAACAGCACCTCGCCCTGCTCGGTCAGGATCAGGCCCCGCGCATGCCGGTGGAAGAGGGGCACCTTCAGCTCGGTCTCAAGCGATGAGATCTGGCGGCTCACGGCGGATTGCGAGAGGCCGAGCTCATGGCCCGCATGCGTGAAGCTGCCCGCCTCCGCAACGGCGTGAAAGACCCTAAGCTTGTCCCAGTCCATCCCCAATTCCCGCCGCTCCCCGGAGCGCTATTCCGCCGCTTCCGCAATGCTCTCCTGCTTGGCCAGCCAGCGCTCTGCCTCGAGCGCGGCCATGCAACCCAGTCCCGCCGCCGTCACGGCCTGGCGATAGATATCGTCGGTGACATCGCCCGCCGCGAAGACACCAGGAACGTTGGTGGCGGTGGAATAAGGGGCGACCTCAAGATAGCCGCCGATCTTCATGTCCAACTGGCCTTCGAAAAGAGCGGTGGCAGGCGTGTGCCCAATGGCGATGAAGACACCGTCGGCCGCGACGATCTCCTCGGCGCCGGTCCTCAGATTCTTGAGCCTCGCGCCCGTGACGCCCTTGGGCTCGCCGGTGCCGACCACTTCCTCCAGCACGCTGTTCCAGCGCACCTTGATCTTAGGGTGTTCGAAGAGGCGCTTCTGCAGGATTTTCTCCGCCCTGAGGCTGTCGCGCCTGTGGACGAGCTCGACCTCGCTGGCGAAGTTCGTGAGAAAGAGCGCCTCCTCGACGGCGGTGTTGCCGCCCCCAATGACCAGTACCTTCTTGCCGCGATAGAAGAAGCCGTCGCAGGTCGCGCAGGCCGAGACGCCGAAGCCCTTGAAGAGCTCCTCGCTCGGCAGGCCGAGCCACCGCGCCTGGGCGCCGGTGCATATAATGAGCGCGTCGCTGGTATAGGCCGTGCCGCTGTCGCCCGTCAGGCGGAAGGGGCGCTTGCCCAGCTCCGCCTTGACGATGTGGTCGCTCACGATCTCGGTGCCGACATGCCGCGCCTGGGCCTCCATCTGCTCCATGAGCCAGGGCCCCTGGATGACGTCGGCAAACCCAGGGTAATTCTCGACATCCGTCGTGATGGTGAGCTGCCCGCCCGGCTGTATTCCCTGGATGAGAAGGGGTTCGAGCATTGCACGCGCGGCATAGATCGCCGCAGTATAACCGGCGGGACCGGACCCCAGGGTCACCACTCGTGCATGACGCTCGGACAAGGCTCGATCCTCAAGCTATGACTGCACGGCATAGGTAGATTTGCAACCCGCGCCGAGCCAGAAACCTGGGGTTGTGTCGGTGGGCGCGGGGTGCGGTTATCCAGAGAAAACTGCGGCTCAGTTGAAGATGCCGTTGCCGCCGTTGCGGTCCTCGGACGGGTAGCGGCGCCAATAAGGATTGGAAAGGTCGGCCTCGACGCTGCCGATGCGCTTGCCCTTGAACCAGATCCGCTGGAGGAAGCCCTTCTCGGCCGTCCTCTGGCCCTTCTGAATGGTCGTGGTGCCGACCATCTGCCACTTGCCGCCGACGTTGCGGTAGCCGGTGAGGCGGGTGAGGGCTTGGCCGCCGTTCACCTCGAAGAGGTATTCATTGCCATTCCAGGCGAACACGGGATGCGGTCCGCGATTTCCCGCCCAGGCGGCGGATGCGGCGACCGAGACGGCGGCTACGAGAAGGATGGCGAGCTTCCGCATGATTCAGCTCCAGAGATAAAGGGCCCCACAGCCGGAAGTTGGGAGGCTCGGGGCCGCTATTCAAGCGTCATCAGGCGTAGCGGACCTCGACGAGCTCGTAGCTCTTGCCGCCGCCTGGCGTCATGACCTCGATGGAATCGCCCTTCTGCTTGCCAATAAGGGCGCGCGCGATGGGGGAGGAGATCGAGATCTTGCCTGCCTTCACGTCGGCCTCGAACTCGCCGACGATCTGATAGCGGGCCTTCTCGTCAGTATCCTCGTCGATCACCACGACGGTGGCGCCGAACTTGACGGTGTCACCGGAGAGCTTGGACACATCGATCACCTCGGCGCGCGAGAGCTTGTCCTCGAGCTCCGCGACACGCGCCTCGACCCAGCCCTGCTGTTCCTTGGCCGCGTGATACTCCGCATTTTCCGAGAGGTCGCCATGGGTGCGGGCCTCCTCAATGGCGCGGATGATGCGCGGGCGCTCGACCGTCTTGAGGTGCTTGATTTCCTCGGTGAGGGCGACGTGTCCCGCCCCTGTCATGGGAACCTTGTCCATTGTGCTCTAGCCTGCTTCGTCAGTTCCAAGCCAGCCCGCGAGGCCGCGCCCAGCGGGAGACACTCTTCCGATTGCCGTATTCCGCAGCTCCGGCCCATTAGGAGAAATCCCGGCGCTGCCAACAGACCCGCGCCCCGCAACCGCCTTCTCGGCGGCAACGGGGCGCTGTCGAACCCTCAACATAGCGCCTGCAGCGGCGGACTTCAAGCGCCGTGCGGCCTCCTTCAGCGGAAACAACTGAAATTCCTATCGTTTCTTGATGGCAGGCGCGAGATTCAACGCGCGCCGGGCTGCCAGCGAAAGATCCAGTCGAGACGTCGATGGAGAAGGGAATGGGGAAGGGCGCGGATGGCAAGGTTCCGCGCCACGGACCAGGGCTTGTCCAGATGGTCGATCCGGCCCTGCCGACGCGCTGCTCTCACGATCCGGGTGGTCCGCGCTTCCCGCATGGCCTCGAAGGCCCGGAAAGCCGCTTCAAACGTCCGATGGGTCGAAACGGCCTCTCCCAACGTCACCGCATCCTCGAGCGCCATGGCCGCCCCTTGTGCGAGATAGGGCAAGGCCGGATGGGCGGCATCACCGATCAGAACGGTCGCGGCACGACCCCGGGCGGGCGAAGGGTCGCGGTCGAGGGAGGGCCACCGCAGCCAGGACGAAGGGGCGTAAATTATGTCTGCAAGAACAGGATGAATCGGGCATCGCATGTCCGGCGCCTCGCCGCCTGCCGTGGAGACCGCCACGATGTTCAGGAGCGCGCCGGCGCGCACCGGATAATGCACCACGTGGCCGCCGGGCAGGAGCCAGAGGCAGATCGCGTCCGCGGAAGCGGCCGGAACCTCGCTCAACGGCAGGAGGGCGCGCCAGATCGTCTCGTCATGCTCCTGCGGGGGACCGTCGTCGAGGACGGTTCGGCGGACCGTCGAATGGATGCCGTCCGCGCCGACCAGCGCATCCACCTCCACTGTCTCGCCGGAGCCAAACTGCAGCAGCGGCCTCTCGAGCTGCTCGGCCGCTTCGAGCCGCGCTCCGGTCGTGAAGCGGATCGAGGGCATGGCGCGCGCCCCCTCGATCAGCGTTGCCAGCAAGTCCGCTCGGTGGATCGTGGCGTAGGCCGCGCCATGCCGCTCACGCATCGTCTCGAGCGGAAGGGTGGCCAGAACATCGCCTCGCAGCCCATCCCGGACCTCTATGGCGCGCGGGTGGAACAGGCTGCGCTCGAGCGCCGGCATGACACCGAGCCAGGCCAGCGCCTTCAACGCATTGGGCGCGAGCTGCAGGCCCGCCCCGATCTCGGCGAGTTCCTGCGCCTGCTCGAAGATACGGACATCGTGGCCTGCCCTGGCGAGCGCGATGCCCGCGGCGAGACCGGCAATCCCGCCGCCCGCGATTGCGACGGTTGAGTTCGGTTGCGAAGATGACGGGAATGACACGAAAATACTTGCTGATGCGGTCGCTAAACCAAGGGTCGGGGGACGGATGGGACTTTCCATCGAGATTAGCGCAAAAGTTCCGCGCCAAGGACTTCTCAGGAGGCTCAAGGGCCGCGCGGATACCCTGTCAGATATTGAATCGGTCTGCCGATCGTTTGTTGCGGAGCAACAGCTCGAGGACATCTGGACCTTCGAGCGACGCGACAATTCGCTGTGGATGGAACTGCACTCCGTGGAGGAGCCGCTGCACCTTAGCCTGGAGGGAGACAGGCTTTCCTTGAGCGCGCGCACCTCGACGGCTGGCCCGGGATATCATGCGCATGTCGTCGACATCATCGACCAGTTGGGGCGGGTCTTGGGGCTCGAGTGGACGCTAGATAAGGCTGGCGGCGACGATACAGATTACTACACCGATCGCGACTTCGCCCGTCTTCAGACCGCCATGGCAGATCAGCATGTCGGCGTGTCGAAGATGCTGCTGGATATCAGCGAGGAGGAGGATACTTCCTTCCTGATATCCCAGCTTTCACCGAGCCTCGGGGTCCTTTCGCACGGGCATTTCGCCGCCACGCCCCGCGGCTACAGGGACAAGGCCTATTATCTGACGGTGTCCGGTTCCGAGGGATCGGAGCGTCTGGCGTTCGCCGCAGACTGGTATCCGTGGTGGACCAGAAGGGTCGACGGAGAATTCTGGAATCGAGCAGGCCAGGTGATTGCCTGGCAGCAGGTGCCTTGGCGACCGGCGCAATCCGAGGCCGAGACACAGAGCATTTCGATGGCCCTGCGGTGTTTCATGCGAGCAAAAAAGCTTGGGACTACAAGTCCAATACCGACAAAGGAGATTG
>JBFXDI010000064.1:0-22372 GCA_050181295.1 Parvibaculaceae bacterium
GACCAGGATCGCGGCGGGGCCGAGGATCACGATGAAGATCACCGGCAGGAAGAAGAGCACCATGGGCACTGTGAGCTTGGGCGGCAGCGCGGCCGCCTTCTTCTCGGCCTCCTGCATCCGCATGTCGCGGTTTTCCTGCGCCAGCACACGCAGCGCCTGCCCGAGCGGGGTGCCGTAGCGCTCCGACTGGATGAGACTCGTCATTACCGACTTGACCGTCGGCAAGCCGGTGCGAAGGCCCAGATTTTCAAAGGCCTTGCGCCGGTCGCCGAGATAGGAAAGCTCGGCGGAGGTGAGCGTCAGCTCTTCGGCCAGCGGCACCGACTGGGAGCCGATCTCGCGCGCCACGCGCTGGATGGCGGGCTCGATCGCCATGCCGGACTCGACGCAGATCAGCATGAGGTCGAGCGCGTCGGACCAGGCGCGCCGAATCGACTGCTGGCGGCGCTGCATGATGTTCTTGAGAAAGATGTTGGGCAGATAGAAGCCGAAAACCACGCCCACCATGACCGCCACTCCGCGCATGGAAGGCGCCACCCGGTCGGCGAAGACGGTCGATGTGTAGAGGAAGACCAGCGATCCGATGGCGATCGGAGCGATGACCCGCATGGCGAGATAGGTGATGAGATGGCGCTCGGTGCGAAAACCTGCCTGCCGCAGCGCCTGGCGGGAGCTCTCGGCCTCGAGCAGGTGGCGCAGGTTGAGCACATCGACGATCTGCGTCATCAGGCCCTTGGGCTTGTCGCGCAGGCGGAACTCGCCGCCCTTGGCTCCCGCCGCGCTGCGCTGCTGGGCCCGCAGCTTCTCGCGCTCGGTCGTCACGGACTTCATCCGCGTCTTGAGCTTGTCCGCCTGGAAGAAGGGCGCCGCGACGGTCAGGATGGTCGCGAAGACCGACAGGCCCACCAGGATGGTGATGGCGTTCTGTGTCTGAAGCAGGGAGTGCAGGAGGTCGACCATTCGGGCGGTCCGATCAGAAGTCGAAGTTGATCATCTTGCGCATGATGAGGCAGCCGGTGAGCATCCAGATCGCGGAGCCCGCGAGCATGATGTTGCCCACCTTTGTATCGATCAGCGGCGCGATGTAGGTCGGGTTCAGCACGGTGAGCGCGCCCATGATGATGAAGGGCAGCGAGCCGATGATCATGGCGGAGGCCTTGGCCTCCTGCGACACCGACTTGATCTTGGCCTTCATCTTCTTGCGGTCGCGCAGCACCTTGGAGAGGTTGTTCAGCGCCTCGGCCAGGTTGCCGCCCGTCTTCTGCTGGATGGCGATGACGATGGAGAGGAAGTTGACCTCTGCCAGCGGCATGCGCTCGAACATGCGCTCGATGCCCTGGTCCATGGTGATGCCGACGCGCTGGCCTTCCACGATCTCGGAGAATTCGGGGCCGACCGGCGCCTTGAACTCGGCCGCGATCACCTTCAGCGCATCGTTGACAGGAAGGCCCGCCTTGAGGCCGCGCACGATGACGTCGATGGCATCGGCGAAGTCGTTCAGGAAGACGTTCTGGCGGCGCTTGCGCGCGATGCCCAGGAACCAGCGCGGCAGGCCTAGCGCGCCGACCAGCCCGGCGCCCAAGGCGACGAACCAGGGAACGCCCGCGATCACCACGGCGAAGGCGAGCACCAGACCGACGCCAATCGAGATCAGCCAGAAGTTCCGCACGCTCAGATCGAGGCCCGACTGCATGATGAGCGCCTTCAGCGTCAGACGCTTCTTGCGCTGCCGCTCGCGCTCCTCGAACTGCTTCAGCGAATCCTGGATCTGCTTGCGGCGGTTGTCCTTCGATTCCTCGAAGAGCCTGGCGCGGATGCCGGACTTGGCGACGGGCTTGCCGGTGACCTCGACGACGCGCTTGGCGACCGCGGTCTCGCCGCTGAACCAAGGATAGAGGATCGCCAGCGCGGCGCCGCCAACGCTCAGCGCCACCATGGCCATGAAGGCCAGCTGTATCATGCCGTCCATTACGCCACCCTTTTCCCGTCCGGCGGCCGCCGGCTCAGATGTTCTGGCCTTCCGCCCGGCGCTCCGCCGCCTCGAGCGCCTCGGAGAGGCGGCCGTCCTCGCCGAAATAGCGTGCACGGTCCCAGAAATGCGGTCTCGCGATGCCGGTCGAGCGATGCTGGCCGATGATGCGGCCGTTCGCGTCCTCGCCCATGACGTCGTAGACGAAGAGATCCTGGGTGATGATCACGTCGCCTTCCATGCCCACCACCTCGGTGACATGGGTGATGCGGCGCGAGCCGTCACGAAGGCGGGCAGCCTGGACGATGACGTCGATCGAGCCGACGATCATCTCCTTGATCGTCTTGGACGGCAGCGCGAAGCCGCCCATGGTGATCATCGATTCCAGACGCGACATGGCCTCGCGCGGGCTGTTGGAGTGGAGCGTGCCCATCGAGCCGTCATGGCCGGTGTTCATGGCCTGCAGCAGGTCGAAGGCCTCGGGTCCGCGGACCTCGCCCACGATGATGCGCTCGGGACGCATACGCAGGCAGTTCTTCACGAGATCGCGCATGGTGATCTCGCCCTCGCCCTCGAGATTGGGCGGGCGGGTCTCGAGACGCACCACATGCGGCTGCTGCAGCTGCAGCTCGGCCGCGTCCTCGCAGGTGATGACCCGCTCGTCGTGATCGATGAAGCCGGTGAGGCAGTTGAGCAGCGTCGTCTTGCCGGAGCCGGTGCCGCCGGAGATGAGGATGTTGCAGCGCACGCGTCCGATGATGCCGAGGATGGTGGCTCCCTCGGGCGTGACCGACCCGAACTTGACGAGGTTCGCCATCTTCAGGCGATCCTTCTTGAACTTTCTGATCGTGAGCGCCGGACCGTCGATGGCCAGCGGCGGCACGATGACGTTCACGCGCGAGCCGTCGGGAAGGCGCGCGTCGCAGATCGGGCTCGCCTCGTCGACGCGGCGACCGACCTGGCTCACGATGCGCTGGCAGATGTTGAGCAGCTGGGCGTTGTCGCGGAACCGGATGTTCGCCCGGTCCATCTTGCCTTCGACCTCGATGAAGCAGGTGCCGGCGCCGTTGACCATGATGTCGGCGATGTCGTCGCGCGCCAGCAGCGGCTCGAGCGGGCCGTAGCCCAGAACGTCGTTGCAGATGTCCTCGAGCAGCTCCTCCTGCTCGGCGATCGACATCGCGACGTCCTTGAGCGCGATGATCTCATTGACGATGTCGCGGATCTCGTCGCGGGCGCTGTCGCGGTCCAGCTGGCCGAGCTGGGTGAGGTCGATGGCATCGATGAGCGCGTTGAAGATCGTGCTCTTGATGTCGTAGTAGCTCTCCGACTTGTGCGCCGCCGACCCGGAGGCGAGCGGCGTCGGCGCCGGCGGCTGAACGGCCACGGGCGTCGGAGGCGTCACGCCAAGATCGGGAATGCTCGCCGGTTGCTGCTGCAGCGCGGCCGGGTGAAGGGCTCCGGGCCCCGCCGGCGGCATCAACCGCTGCGGAGCTTGCGGAGCAGACGCGTCGCCGCGCTTGCCGAACATCACTTCTTCCTCAACTTCTTCATCAGGGGCGCGAAGGGAAACTTCGAGGTTTTGGCGGGCGGCTCGCGGCCCACCAGCAGCTGGGCGAGCTTGCCGAAGGCTTCCGCGGCCTTGGACTTCGACGCGATCTCGACGAGCATCTGCCCGTTGCTGGCGGCGGTGCCGAAGGACTGCGCGTCATAGGGAATGACAAGGGCCGGCTCGAGCCCCACGGCCTTTGAGAACTCGGCCAGGGGAATCTCGGGCCGCTTCACCACGCCCATCTGGTTGAGGACGAGGCGCGGCGGACGATCATTGGGGCGGGCGGTCTTGAGCAGGTCGATGAAGTTCTTCGCGTTGCGCAGGCTCGCTATTTCCGGCGTCGCCGTGATCACCACCTCGTCGGCCTGCACAAGCACGTGCCTCGTCCAGGGCGCCCAGACGTTCGGCACATCGACAACGACCATGGGCACGTTGCCGCGCACGACGCGCAGAACCGTCTCCAGCGCCTGGGCCTCGATCGAGACTTCCCGGTCGAAGGAGCCGGGAGCCGCGAGCAGGCTCAGGCGATCACCGCACTTGGTGAGCAGGCGGTCGATCAGCACCTGGTCCACGCGCTCAGGCGCGCTCAGCGCGTCGACGATGCCTTGGGCGGAATCGAGATTGAAGTTGAGGCCGGCAGTGCCGAACGCGAGATCGAGATCGGTGATCACGGTGTCGATCGCGTGCTGGCGCGAGATGAGCCAGGCGACGTTGTGGGCGATGGTGCTGGAGCCCACGCCCCCCTTCACGCCGACGAAGGCGGCCACGCGCCCGACGGGATTGGCGCTCGAGTCATGAAACAGATTGCCGATCGCCTCGATCACCTGAAGCTGGTGCAAGGGAGCGACCAGGTACTCGCTGATGCCCGCCCGGATAAGCTCGCGATAGAGGATGACGTCGTTGACGTGCCCGATCACGATCACCTTCGTGGCGGGGTCGCAGACCGCCGCAAGCTGCTCGAGCTCGGCGATGATGCCCTGCCGGGGCTGGGTCGATTCGACGAGGAGCACGTTCGGCGTGCTGCCGCTGCCGAGCACCTGCGCGGCGGCATCGATGCCTCCGAGCTGGATGTCCATGTGCGCCTTGGCCATGCGGCGGTCGGCGGCCACGGCCTGCATGATGCGGGCCGTGTTCTGGTCGTCGCAAAAGGCCTGCACGTTGACATGCGGGATCATCGCAACGACGCTGTCGGGAATGCCGGCGGCGGCGTGCTGCTGCATGGCGGTTGAGCTGGTCATGACTGCCCTGTCCATTCTTGGCTACTGCTGGCCGACCTGGCTGACCGTCGCCGTCTGCTTGTCGTCGATGGGCGTCGCAGTGGCTTTCGGCACGCGATAGTCGGTGATGACCTGCTGGCGACGCATGGCATCGGGCGGGGTCTGGGCGCGCGGCGTGACGATGTCCTCGGGATTGGCGACGAGCGCGGCGATGTTGTGCTGCTGGGCGCAGCCGAAGTTCGGGTAGGGCTCGTTCAGCCCGGTGGTGCTGAGCGATTCCGACCAGTCGCCGCACTCCGCGACGGAGGCGAAGGTGCGGCTGTAGGCGACCACGACCGGATCATGGCGTCCGCCGCGATAGGTCACATAGCGCACCGAGGGCCCGCCGATGCCGCGCCGGGCAAGCGCCTGGCCCGCCTTCGAGGCGATGATCTCGGCATTGCGGCTGCCACCCGGACGGCTGATGATGATGGCGCCGGTGGCGGCGCCCCGCGCCTCGTCGGAGAAGCGCAGGAGCGCGTTCTCCTGAGCCCGGCTGAGATGCGGCGCGCCGGTCGAGAGGCGCAGCTTCATGGTTCCGCGCGATACCTCGATCGGATGCCGCTCGTAGTGCAGCGGCTCGACATAGGCGTCCTCGCGGCCGGTCCAATCGTGGTTGGCGCTGCAGCCCGAGAGGACAAGCGCCGCTGCGATGGGCAGGAAACCCTTGAGCACGGCGGTCGGATGGATGGTCTTGGACATGGTTCTCACTCCGTGCTCACGATTACTCGACGATGTAGCCGACATTGCCATGATAGGCCCCCTTCGGCTGGTCGCCGGCCACCCCGTAGATCCTGTGGAGGCGGCCGAAGAGAATGGTCTGACGGTCGGTGGCGAACTCGAGCCGGTCGATCGGCGTGGCCAGCTGCTTCTCGTTCACCGGGTTGACGACATAGGGCGTCACGATGACCACGAGCTCGGTGCGGCTGGACTGGAAGTCGCGGCTCCGGAACAGCGCGCCGAGGACGGGCACGTCCTTGAGGCCCGGCACGCCGTTGATGGCCTGCTTGGTCTGCTCCTGGATGAGGCCGGCCATGACCATGGAGCCCCCACTCGGCAGCTCGAGCGTCGTCTCGGCGCGGCGGACCTTGAGGCCCGGGATGGCGATCTGGGAGACCGAGATGGCGTTTTCCGGCGACAGCTCGCTCACCTCGGTCGAGACGCGCAGCGAGATGCGGCCTTCCGACAGCACCACCGGCGTGAAGTTGAGGCCGACGCCGAAGGGCTTGAACTCGATGGTGATCGTGTCGTTGTCCTGGCCAACCGGCACCGGGAACTCGCCGCCCGCAAGGAACTTGGCCGATTCGCCCGAAATCGCGGTCAGCGTCGGTTCGGCGAGCGTCCGCAGCAGGCCGTCGCGCTCCATCACCCGGAGCACGCCGTCGATGGTCGTGTTGCCCTTCTGGAAGATGGGATTGACGACCGCGCCGCTGCCGCCGCTGATGATGCCGCTGCCAAGGCTGAAGGGATTGGACGTCGCGGCGCCGACGAGCAGATTGCCGGCCTTGAAGGCGATCTCGTCCCAGTCGACGCCCAGGGCCTTCAGCACCTCGCGCTGCATCTCGGCCACGCGCACCCGAATCATCACCTGCTCCTTGCCGGTGATGGCGACGGTGCTCAGGACCTTCTTGTCGTCGCCGCCAGCGAACTTCACGGCGAGGTCGAAGGCGGTCTTGGCCTCGGCAGCGTTGGCGGCCTGTCCGCCGAGCACGATGTTGTCGCCCACCGTGTCCACGGTGACGCGGGTGCCGGGCATGGTGCGCTCGAGGAGCTTGCGCAGAACTTTCATGTCCTGCGAGACCTCGACGTCGAGATTGAGGATCTGGCGGCCAGCCTCGTCGAAGAAGAAGATGTTGGTCTGGCCAGGACCCTTGGCGAAGAGATAGGCGACGTTCTGGGTACGCACCACCGCCTCGACCACGGCCGGGTTGCCGACCAGCACATCGCGCGCCGCGCCCGGCAGGCGGATCACCATCGACTTGCCGAGGCCCAGGCGGACGAAACGGCCGCTGTCGAGATCATAGTGGTCGGCGGAGGCATCCGTCGCCCGGAGGGGAGTTGCGGGCGCGGCGGCCAACAGCACGCCCAGGGCTATTGCCGCCGCCGCAGCGGCGCGGCCGAGGAAGGTCTTGGCGCGGGACATGGAATCACCTGAGAGGGGCTTGCGGGAGGGGTTCATAGGCCTACTGGACCCTGGCGGAGCTCGGGATGCCGAAGCGGTAGACGGTGATCTCGCCCGACCGCTCGCCCTTGGCGAAGCGGTCGGCGAGGCGCGGGCCATCGTCGCCGAGCGCGCTGTCGCCGCGGTCGGCAAGGCTGCGCAGCAGCAGATTGAGCTGGCCGTTGGACTCAGCCATGGTCAGCACCTCGGCCTGGCGTGGATCGAGCTCCAGCGTCGCCGTCTCGCCCACCACCGTCTGCTCGCCCTTCTCGTTGGTCTGGAAGGTCTGGTCGATCGCCATCACGCGGACATTGGTGAGGACCGGCTCGCTGACATTGCGGGAGCTGCCCGAGCCCTCGGAGCCCGACTTGGTGGTCACCAGCACGTCGACGCGGTCGTTGGGCAGGATGAAGCCGCTGGCGGCCGTGTCGGCCTTGATCTTGACCGAGACGGCCCGCATGCCCTTGCCGATAAGGGCCGCCATGA
The DNA here is from genome assembly GCA_050181295.1 of Parvibaculaceae bacterium. Lineage (GTDB taxonomy): Bacteria > Pseudomonadota > Alphaproteobacteria > Rhizobiales > Aestuariivirgaceae > JBFXDI01. The sequence continues at coordinate 7,425 of JBFXDI010000064.1, forward strand.
AGCCGGCGGTGTTCGGCATGATGATCTTGCGGTCGCTCAAGGGATCGCCCTCGAAGAGGTTGACGCGAGCGCGCCCGTTCTCGAGGTCCTCGAGCGCCGTCGGCCGGTCGGCGCGGATGATCATGTAGGGCTTGACGTTGGACTTGGGCCAGTTCTGCCAGGCGAGATTGCCGGAATTGAGCTTCTCGCCCATCTTCACGTCCTGGGAGACGGCGAGAATCTCGCTCTGCTCGACCTTGTTGATCTCCACGACCTGCTTGTCGGGCTTCCTGTTCAGGACCCCTTTGGCCAGGACCGCGGCCACCACGGCGGCGCCAATCGCCAGTCCCAGCACAGCTATTCGGGTCTTGCTCATTATGGTTCTTTCCTGGTGTGCGGTGCCCGAACCCCCCGGGCCAATCGCCGTCACCTTCGCCAATAATGGTCAAATTAGGGTTAATCCGGCGTGCGGACTTGAACTGAGATTGCATTTTTGGGGAGAGGCCGGGATCGTGCCCCATCTGTCCAAGCCGGGGCTTCAGCGCCACTGAGGCGGGAATGTCTTCAATCGAGAAGAGGTCCGCAACCGCCCGTTAAGCCCCCCACATATAGAAGAGGCCGGAGCAGGAGCGGCAGGGGATGGCCCGGCGCCCTGCGGAAGCAGCACGCGCCCGGTCCATGAACAGCATCGCCCTTTCCCGCGGCGGCAGCCTCGTCTCGCGCCGCCTTTTCGAAACGCTGCGCCTCCTCGCCGAGGGCCTGCGTGTTCATCGGCTGCACTATGCCGTTGCCTGCCTAGCCCTGGTCTTCGCCATCGCAGCCTCGGCCTATGTGGGCAAGCCGTTCGAGCTGCGCATGGTGGTGCTCTTCTCCTTCCCGATCCTCCTCATCTGCGCCGTCTTCGGATTCTTCATGCTGGCCGGCGAGTTCATCCGCCTGATCCGCAGCCGCCATGAGGGCAGCCCCACGCTCGCTCTCCTCGTCTTCGCGCGCGATGAACTGCTCGCGCCTTCGCGAATCGCCAACATTCTGCACGCCACGCTCTTCATGAGCGTCTTCATGACGGGCTTCGTGTCGCTCAAGACCATGCTGCCCGACATCAACCCCTTCTCCTGGGATCCGACCTTCACGGAGTGGGACCGGGCGCTGCATTTCGGCATCGATCCGTGGCGGATCCTGCAGCCGCTCCTGGGCTGGCCGCTCGTCACGAGCGCCTTCAACGTCGCGTATAATTGCTGGTTCTTCGTGATGTTCGGAACCTGGGTATGGCAGGGCTTCGGCAAATCCTCGAGCCCGCTCGGCCGGCGCTACCTGCTCGCCTTCCTCCTCACCTGGCTCCTTGGAACGGGCATCTCCGGCATCGTCTTTGCCTCCGTCGGCCCCTGCTTCTACGGCCGCCTCATCGCCGGCCCCGACCCTTTCGCGCCGCTCATGGCCTATCTCGCGCAAACTGCAACTGTGGCACCCCTCTGGGTCCTCGATACGCAGAACATGCTGTGGGACTCCTATGTGAGGGGCGAAGGCGTCATCGCCGGAATCTCCGCCATGCCGTCCATGCATGTGGGAAGCTGCGTGCTCATGACGCTACTCGGCTTCTCGACCGGCAAGCGCTGGCTCGGCTGGGCCTTCGCCCTTTTCGGGCTCGTCATCTTCCTGGGTTCGGTCCATCTCGCCTGGCACTACGCCATCGACGGCTATGCGGGCGGCGCCATCGCGCTTTTCGGCTGGTGGCTCGCCGGCCGCCTACTTAGGTCTTCCAAGGAAAAGACCGGGGCCCTGCCCCGCACCGCCGCGGCCTAGAAGGCCGCCAGAGAAATCTCCCCTCGATTCCGAATCGCAGTCCTGACTTTCAGGAAACCGCCTGCATCCACCAGCTTGGCGGATAGGCGGCGACCGCACCGGCTGCGATGGCGACGCCGTAGGGAAGATCGAGCTCGGCGCGGAAGACCCGCTTCAGCCAGGCGGTGTCCCTGACGGTGTGCTCGATGCGGATGGCCTGCCAGACCTTCATGGCGATCGCCAGCGCGCCGCCGGCCAGCGACGTCACCACCAGAAACATGACGACCTGGGGCCAGCCCATCCAGAGCGCCACCGCCGCGAGGAGCTTCGCGTCGCCGCCGCCGATGAAGCCGCCGGCGAAGAGGCCGAAGCCCACCGCAAGCACCACCGCGCCCGTCAGGAGGTGCCAGCCGAAGGTCTCGAGCGGCATGCCGAGCAGCAGCGCCATCGCGAGCATCGACAGCGCGATGAGCGCGTTCAGCCAGTTGGGGATGCGCATGGTGAGGAAGTCGAAGACGCCGCCGATAACGACGAGCAGCGGCAGGAGGATCGTCACGAGCAGAGCCGTCATGGGGTGGATTCCGGGCGAAGGAGGCGCGAATCGGAGCTCAAGGTCCCATGGCCCCGTAAAGCGCCCGTTAAGCGGCCTGTCCGGGACACCCCTAAAAGGAAAGCCGCCGGCGGTTCCCGCCAGCGGCTACCCTGAGCCTCCCTGCGTATTCTTGTTCGGCGCGGGACGGAGGCTCCGCCGCCCGCAGCCTTGCGACCAACCGAGCTTAGTTGGCGGCGTTCTCGAGGGACGAGCTGATCTTGCCGAAGATGCTCTCGAGCGAGGCACCGATGGTCGGCATGACGAGAACCAGGGCGAGGCCCGTGGCGGCGGCGATGAGGCCGTACTCGATGGCGGTGGCGCCCGACTCATCCTTCACAAAGCGAACGATCTTGTTCATTCCAGTCTCCTTGAGATCTCTATTTGACAGCACCTGGTTTCGGACCGGACCGACTTCCGTTCGCGGCTCGATCAACCGAGAGGGGACACTACGCGAGGGCTATTAAGACGAAGTAAATCGGACCCCTGCCTCAGTCCCCATCTTCTTCTTGGTTAACAACTCATCCCAATAACAAAGCTATTTGAATATAAATTTATGAAATTTGTATTATTATCTAGATGCTCTTCTTCCTTTTGGCCGCACTCCATTTGATACCACAATCCTTACAAAGCAAATCCGCCCTTCTTCTTAAAAACCTACTCCGGGAAGCTGGCCACGGCGCCTTGACCTTCCAAGGCGATGCTGCCCGCCGGCGCGACCGCCTCTCGCGGATCATCCCTTTTTTCGCGACATGCTATCCGGACTGGCGCTCGCAAGCCTTGGCTTGCAGCGCATCTCTGTAAGGGTTCATTCACCATTTTCGGATGCAATGCATGTGCTTGGAGCGGGCGAGCCTCGCTCGTCGCGATGTTCCCGGCTGGTCTTTAAAAGATTCGGAGCTCCCCATGCGGATCACGCTGTCCAAGGCCCTTCACGCGGCTCGCGTCGTCGTGCTCCTCGCGGCGTCCGCGGCGGCCCTCAATCTTCCCGCCAGTGCAGCCGAAACCAGCGTCACGGTGAAGGCCGACCAGGCCCGCATTGTTCCGGTCAAGGGCGAGCCCGCCACCGTGGTGATCGGCAACCCGCTTTTCGCCGAGGTCACGGTCAGCGAGGGGATGATCCTCATCCACGGACGCCAGTTCGGCACCACCAATGTGCTGGTGCTCGACAACGCCGGAAACACGCTCAGCGAGTTCGAGCTCAACGTGGTGCGGGGCGGCAGCCGCAACGTCACGGTCTACAAGGGCGGCTCCTCCTATTCCTATCTCTGCGCGCCCTCCTGCGAGAGTACGCTCCAGGTCGGCGACAACACCGAGTATTTCGGCGCGGTCAACTCGGCGATCAGCACCAAGAACGGCCTCGCCACCGGCGCAAGCAAATCTTCCGAATAGCGGGTTTCCCTTCTCGCACCGGAAAACGGCGGATGTCTAAAATTGTCGGCATCCGCTTCAGCACCTCCTAGAAAATCCCTGCTAGTTCCATGTCGGGAGCGCGGCATGCCCTTTGCTTTGCTCCCCACGCGACCGCCGACGCCGCCGACAAGGCGTACGAAGATGGAACGGAGAGGCCGATGAAACGACTGGGACATTGGATCGGACGCCCTGCCAGCCGCTTCCGCCGCTCGGAAGGCGGCGCGACGGCGGTGGAGTTCGCGCTCGTCGGCGGACCGTTCTTCCTCATGCTGCTCGCCATCTTCGAGACGGGCCTCATGATGTTCAGCGAATATGTCATCGAGAACGGCACCGCCAAGGCCGCCCGCATGATCCGCACCGGCCAGGTGCAGACGACGAACATGACCGCGAGCCAGTTCAAGCAGGTCGTCTGCGGCAACATCTCGGGCTTCCTCGATTGCGAGGGCCGTCTCTATGTGGACGTCCGGAACTTCCCGTCCTTCTCGGGCATCACCAAGCCCAACTCCATCAACGGCGACGGCGAGCTCTCGGACGACCTCAAGGTCAATGCGAAATTCAGCCCCGGCAAGCCGCTCGATGTAGTGGTGGTGAACGTCTACTACGACTGGAAGCTCTTCACGCCCGGCCTCTCGCACATGTCGAACCTCGCGAACGGGCGCCGGCTTCTCAGCGCGAGCGCGGCGTTCCGCAACGAGCCCTTTACCAACTGATCCCATGCAGGCCGGAGCTTCCTCCATGCCACGCGTCCTCCATCGCATCCGGCGCCGCGCCGCCGCCTCGATCCGCCGCTTCAGGCGCGACGCACGCGGCGTCGTCAGCATCGAGATGGCGCTCATCTTCCCGATAATGCTGATCCTCTATTTCGGGATGGTCGACGTCTCGAACCTCCTGTCGGCGAACCGGCGCGTGACCTTGACCGCGAGCACGCTCGCCGATCTCGTGACGCAGGCTCCGGGAACGCTCACCAAGGCTGACATAAACGGCTTCTTCAACGCCGCCGGCGCCATCATGCAGCCGTTCCCGGCCAACAGCATCTCGCTCGAGGTGTTCGACTTCACCAAGGACGGCAACAACGTCAAGCTCGCCTGGCAGCACAAGAACGCGACGGCCAATTGCGGCGCGGCGCCCACGGCCGACGACCAGATGAAGGCGCTCATGGCCGAGGGCAACGACGTGGTCGTGGCACGGGTCTGCTTCTCCTGGAATCCGATCGTGGGCTACGTGATCGGGACCAACGCCATTACACTCTCCGACAAGCTCACGCTGAGGCCGCGCCAATCCTCGACGCTCGCCTGCAGCAACTGCTGACGTTTTCTTCCGATCAGAGCCGCTGCGTCCGAAGCCGCAGCGCGTTGGCGATGACGGAGACCGAGGAGAGGCTCATCGCCGCCGCCGCGAAAGCCGGCGAGAGCACAAGCCCGAAAGCCGGATAGAGCACGCCCGCCGCCAGCGGCACGCCGAGCGCGTTGTAGAGGAACGCGAAGGCGAGGTTCTGGCGGATGTTGGCGAGGGTCAGCCGCGCGAGCCTGCGGGCGCGGACCAGTCCTCCGAGATCTCCGCCCAGCAACATGACGCCGGCGCTTTCCACCGCGACGTCGGAACCCGTCTCCATGGCGATGCCGACATCGGCGGCGGCAAGGGCCGGGGCATCGTTGATTCCGTCTCCGGCCATGGCCACCTTGGCGCCGTCCGCCTTCAGCCTATGGATGAGCTCGGCCTTGTCGGAGGGTTTGAGACCAGCCCGCACATCCTCAAGGCCAAGCTTGTCGGCGACGGCCTGCGCCGCAGGCCCCGCATCGCCCGTCGCCACAATGATGCGGAGTCCCTCCGCCTTCAGGGCCGCGAGCGAGCGCGCCGCCTCCTCGCGCACCGGATCGGAAATGGAAAGCAGTCCAGCCGCGCTACCGTCGACGGCGATATGGACGACGGTCGCTCCCGTCCTTCCCAACCGCTCCGGCTCGGCCTGAAGCGGCGCCAAATCGATGCCGAGACGCCCGAGCAGCCGCGCGTTGCCGATGGCGACGCGCTTTCCATCGACGGTGCCCGAGATGCCCTCGCCGACATGGGCGGAAAAATCTTCAACCGGGAGGAGGGCGACCGCCTTTTCCCTCGCGGCGGCAGTCACGGCGGCAGCCAGCGGATGCTCGCTCTGAGCCTCGAGGCTCGCGGCCAGCGCGAGCAGTTCCTCCGCCTCGAAGGCGCCCACGGGATGGATATCGGTGAGCGTGGGCTTGCCGAGGGTCAGCGTGCCGGTCTTGTCGACGATGAGCGTTTCGACGGCGGCGAGCTTTTCCAGCGCCTCGGCGTTGCGGATGAGAAGCCCAGAACGCGCGCCGCGGCCGGTCGCCACCATGATGGACATGGGCGTCGCCAATCCCAGCGCGCAGGGGCAGGCGATGATGAGCACGGTGACGAGCGCCACCAGCGCGTGCGCGAGGGGGGGCTCCGGCCCCCAGAGCGCCCAGGCCGCGAAGGCAAGGACGCCGATCGCCACGACCGCCGGCACGAACCAGGCCGCCACACGGTCCGCGAGCCCCTGGACCGGCGCGCGACTCCGCTGTGCCTCGGCGACCAGTGACACGATGCGCGAGAGCGCGGTGTCGGCCCCGACGCGCTCGGCCCGCATGATGAAGCTGCCCGACTGATTGCCGGTGCCGCCGGTGACGGGCGCGCCGGGCGCCTTCTCGACCGGCAAGGGCTCGCCCGTCAGCATGGATTCATCGACGCTCGAGTGGCCTTCCTCGACGACGCCGTCGACCGGCACCGTATCGCCCGGCCGCACGCGCAGGCGGTCGCCCACCGCGACATCCTCGAGCGCTGTGTCCTCCTCGCCCGATTGCGTGACGCGCCGCGTCCGCTTCGGCGCGAGATCGAGCAGCGCGCGGATGGCGTCGGAGGTGCGCTCGCGGGCCTTCAGCTCCATGAGCTGGCCCAAGAGCACCAGCACGACGATGACAGCCGCCGATTCGAAATAGACGCCGACACTGCCATGCGCATCGCGAAAGGCAGCGGGGAAAAGTCCGGGCACCACGGTGGCGACGGCGCTGAAGCCATAGGCCGTGCCGGTGCCGAGGCCGATCAGCGTCCACATGTTCGGGCTGACGTTCTGGACGGAGGCCCAGGCGCGCTTGAAGAAGGGCCAGCCGCACCAGAGCACCACGGGGCTCGCGAGCGCGAGCTCGAGCCAGCGGCCCGAGGGTCCCATGAGCCCGTGGGGCAGGGGGAGACCCAGATGCGGACCCATGGCGAGGACGAGGAGCGGCAGCGTGAAGATCAGCCCCGCCCAGAAGCGGCGCGTGAAATCGACGAGCTCGGGGTTGGGGCCCGTCTCGGCCGACGGCATCACAGGCTCCAGCGCCATGCCGCAGATCGGGCAGTCGCCAGGTCCGTCGCGCACGATCTCGGGATGCATGGGGCAGGTCCATGTGGCGCCTACGGGCGCGTCCCGCGCCTGCGCAACATCCTCCAGATACTTCTCCGGCGCCGCCTCGAATTTCTTCCGGCAGCCTTCCGAACAGAAGTAGAAGCGGCGGCCTTCGTGCTTCGCCATGTGACGGGCGGCAGCCCTGTCCACCGTCATGCCGCAGACCGGATCGCGGGCCTCCAGATAGTCCTCGGGCGCGGCGGCAAACTTCTCGCGGCATCTGGACCCACAGAAATGGAAGATCCGGCCGTCATGTTCATGGATCGGCTTGCCGGCTTCCGGGTCGACGGTCATGCCGCAGACCGGGTCGCGGAGGACGGGCTCGGAGTGGTGATGATGGGAATGATGGTGCGTCATGCGCCCTGAGATAGGGCTTCCAGTCACTGGAAGGTCAAGGGCGCTGGTCCGCATGCCAGGGGCGCGCTATCCTCGCCGCCTCGCCGAAAGTGCAAGCCTTTGACTCCCGACGTCTTTTTCGCCGTCCTCCTGGCCGCCCTGCTGCATGCGGGTTGGAACGCCCTCATCAAGACGCGGCTCGACCGGTTCCTCTCGATCTCGCTCATGAGCTTCGGGATGGGGACGATCTCGCTCGTCTGCCTGCCCTTCGTGGCGGTGCCGCAAGGCGCGACCTGGATCTGGATCCTGCTCTCCGCCGCGCTCCACACCGGCTACAAGCTCTTCCTCATCCGCGCCTACAGCGCCGGCGATCTCGGCCAGGTCTATCCGCTGGCGCGCGGCACCGCCCCGCTCATGACCACGATCGGCGGCCTCTTCCTCCTGGGCGAGGCGCTGTCGCCGCTCATGGGCGTCTCGGTCGTCGTCATGTGCGCCGGCATCACGCTCATGTCGCTCCGGGGCGGCTCGGGACTCTCAGGGCTCAACCGCGCCGCCGTCGGCAACGCGCTCGCCACCTCGCTCTTCATCGCCGCCTACACGCTCACCGACGGCATCGGCGGGCGCTCGGCCCCCACGGCATCGAGCTACACGGTCTGGCTGTTCCTGATCGACGGCTTCTGGATGGGACTTTTCGGGCTCGCGGTCCGGGGCAGGGCGGGCTTCTATGCCATGCTGCCTGAATGGAAGACGGGGCTCCTCACGGGCGCGCTCTCGCTCGGCGCCTACTGGATCGTCATCTGGGCCATGACGAAGGCGCCGATCGCGGCGGTCGCGGCGCTCCGAGAGACGAGCATCCTCTTCGCAATCGTCATTGCGGCCTTCTTTCTCAAGGAGCGGCTCTCGGCCTGGCGCATCGCCGCCGCCGTGCTCATCCTGGCGGGCGTCGCCGGCTTGAGGCTCGGCTAGCCGAACGTGTCCCCGAACCTTTTCCGGAGTTCGGCCTTCTGCACCTTGCCCATGGCGTTGCGCGGCAGCTCGTCGACCAGGAAGATGCGCTTCGGCAGCTTGAACTTCGCAAGCCTCTCCTGAAGCGTGGCTAGCATCTCCGCCTCAGCGGGCGGCCTTCCCGTCACCACCGCCACCACGCCTTCTCCGAAGTCCGGATGCGGCACACCGATCACCGCCGATTCGGTGACACCAGGGAGCGCGTCGACCGCGTCCTCGATTTCCTTGGGGTAGACATTGAAGCCGCCGGAGATGATGAGATCCTTGGCGCGCCCGACGATCGACACGCGCCCGTCCGGCTCCATCACGCCCATGTCGCCGGTAATGAACCAACCGCCGTCGCGGAACTCCTGGCGCGTCTTATCGGGCATGCCCCAGTAGCCCTTGAAGACATTGGGACCCCGGACCTCGATGACGCCGATCCCGCCCGGCTCCATCACGCGGCCTTCCGGGTCGGCGATCCGCACCTCGACGCGCGGCAGCGGATAACCCACGCTTCCGGGCCGGCGCTCGCCCTCGTAGGGGTTGGAGGTGATCATGCCCGTCTCGGTCATGCCGTAGCGCTCGAGCACCCTGTGGCCGGTGCGCGCCTCGAAGGCGCGGTGCGTCTCGGCGAGGAGCGGTGCGGAACCCGCCACGAAGAGGCGGATGTTGCGGCAGACTTCCGTCGTGAAATCGTCGCGCGACAGAAGCCGCGTGTAGAAGGTCGGGACCCCCATGAGGACGCTGGCGCGCGGCAGGTCGGCGATGAGGCGGGCGACATCGAAGCGGTCGTGCCACAGCATCTCGGAGCCATTGAGGAAGGCCGTGCCCAGCGCCACGAAGAGCCCGTGCACATGGAAGATCGGCAGCGCGTGCAAGAGCACGTCGCCCGGACGGAAGGCCCAGATCGCATGCAGCGCCAGGATGTTCGAGGCGAGGTTGTCGTGCGTGATCATGGCGCCCTTGGAGCGCCCGGTGGTGCCCGACGTGTAGAGAAGGCCGGCCAGATCGTCGGCCGCGCGCGGCACCGTCGCATGCTCCGGCGAGGCGGCCGCAGCCAAGTCCGCGAGGCTTCCCTCACCCGCGGAGCCAAGGCTTGCGAGCGTCGCGCCATTGCCTCGGGCGATCGGGTGCAGCGCCTCTTCCCGAGCGGGGTCGCAGACCACGAGCGAAGGCTTGGCGTCGCCCACGAAATACTCGATCTCGGCCGGCGTATAGGCGGTGTTGAGCGGCTGGTAGACGGCCCCCGCCTTCAGCACGGCGAGGAAGAGCAGCACGTTCTCGACCGATTTCTCGACCTGCACCGTCACGCGGTCGCCGGGCTTGACCCCGAGACGGGCAAGCGCGTTGGCGTAGCGCGCAGCACCCGCCCTCAGGCCGGCATAGGTCAGGCTCCGAGGCGCGTTCTCATGGGTGAGCGCCGGACGGTCGCGGGCGGTGACGAACCGCGCGTCGAACAGGCTGTGGAGATTGCAGTCGGGCAAGCGGGCGCTCCAGCATTTTGCCCGTCTTTACGACAGCCTCGGCTCGACCGCCAGCTTCAGCATGCGCGCCGCCTCGGCGTAGCCGCCGGCCGCGCCGTCGATGAAGTGGATGTGGTCGTCGGCCATGACCGAGGGCACGATGCAGGTCATGATCGCTTCCTCTTGCCGGTGCAGCCCGTAGCGGCAGACGCCGGCGTCGCGCGCCTTGACGAGCATTCCCTCCAGCCGGTCGGCCAGTCTTTGAGAGCAGTCGAGCGTGAGCTTGAGGCCGTCGTCGAACTTGCGGAAATCGGAATTGGCGCGAAGCGCCGTCAGGTAGTGCTTCGGCCGGAAACCCCCTATCGGGATGCGCGCCGCGAGCACCACCCATCCGAGCCAGCCCTCGAGCAGCAGCCGCCAGCGGGGCTTGACGGCGCGGTCGGGGCCGGCCGGCACCCTCGTGGCGAGGTCGACGCCGGGGCCGCCCGGCGCGAAACGCATGTTGGTCTCCGAAAGGGGGCGGCCTTCGGAGGCCTCCTCACGCGAAAGGGCCAGAACCTCCTCCACCAGCGCGCGGAACGGCTCGCCGGGCTCGCCCTCGGGCAGCACCAGGACGGAGAGGATGATGCCGCGCTCGGAGCGCATCGGCGACCAGCGGCAGGAGAGGCCGTCGAGGTCGGGCCGCGTGCCGGGCGCCGCAGCCGGCACGTGGAAGCGTCCAGCCTTCATCTCCTTCTCCGCCCAGGCCACGCCACCGCCCGCGAACATGGCGTAGGCAATGTGCGGGCTCGGCGCGTAGCGGCCGACCAGCACGTCATAGTCAGCGGCGCGGATGACGGCGAGCGGCACGAGCGCACCGCGCAGTTTCAGTCCCATCTCCTCGGCGGCCCAGACCTGCACGGCGGCAAGGCATTGGGCCGCGACCCAGCGATGCGCTCCGGGCAGCGCGAAGCTCGCTCCGTCGCCGCCGAAGACAAAGGGGAAATCTCTCTCGCCCAAGGCGTTGCGCAGCGCCGAGATGACGCTCGCGCCCACCATGTTGACGGCCTTGTAGCGGCCCTCGGCGATGGCGCCTGTCGAGTCCACGACATCGGCCACCCCGATGATCCAGTCCTCAGGCAACGCATGATAGTTCTCGGGCACGACCACGCCCGAGAAGCGGTCGAAAGGCATGATCGCGCGGTAGAAGCCGATCCCGGTGCTGGCATCCATGGCGTCACGCTCCGTCTGCCGGAGATACGCAGGGTCCGTCGCTAAAGTTGGGCGCCGGCAGCGGGCCGGCGATCACTTTGCCGTCAGCGCATCGCCCTATCGTCACCCGGCCGACACGCGCCCGTCATGCCCCGCCGCTACGAGTCGCATCCGGCAAGCCAAGCCAGCCTAGCGTAAGGCGGCGTGCCAGTAACATTCAGTATCTCACCTGCCCTCGCCATGCCGGCGCGCCTCGAGCCCCTGTCCCCCTCGGCTCTTCCCCGAACCGGCATGGCGCCCCTTTTCTCAAGCCTTGCCATGCGCGCCGAGGAACTTGCGCATCCGCTCCAGCGCCTCCTCGAGCTCGCCCATGCCCGCGGCATAGGAAATCCTGAGGTAGCCTGCGCCGTTATCGCCGAAGCTTTCTCCCGCGATCAGCGCCACATGCGCCTCCTCGAGCAGGCGACGCGCCAGCTCGCGCGAGGGGATACCGGTCCTCGCCACGTTCGGGAAGGCATAGAAGGCGCCGCCCGGCATCCGGCAGGTGACGCCGGGAAGATCGTTCAGGCCCTCGACCACACGGTCCCGCCGTTCAAGGAAGGTCCTCCGCATCCGCTCGACCGGCTCCATGGGACCGGTGAGCGCGGCAAGCCCCGCCATCTGCGCCACGCCGTTGACGCAGGAATGGTCGACCGTGATGAGCTTCCGCACGTACTCCACGAGCCGCGCCGGCCACACTCCGTAGCCCAGCCGCCAGCCGGTCATGGCGAAGGTCTTCGACCAGCCGTCGAGCAGGATGGTGCGATCGAGCACCTCGGGAAACTCGAGCAGGCTCGCGAAGCCCGAGCCCTCGAAGACGAGGTGAGAATAGATCTCGTCGGCGAGGATCGCGACGTTCGGGTGCCTGGCCAGGCCTTCGACCAGCCGGGCAAGCTCCGCGCGGTTGACGACGCCGCCCGTCGGGTTGGCGGGGCTGTTCAGCATGACGAGCCGCGTCTTCGGACCGATCAGCGACAGGATCTCATCGGCATCGAAGCCGAAATCGCGCTCCTCGCGGATCGGATAGGGTACGCCCTTGCCGCCGCTCGAGCGGATGGCCTCGCGATAGGGCGGGAAGCCCGGATCGGGATAGAGGATCTCCGATCCCGGCCCGCCGAAGAGCATGCAGGCGAAATAGAACGTCACCTTGCCGCCCGGCACGATGATGACATTGCCCGGATCGATCGAGACGCCGTAGCGGTCGTGGAGATGGGCCGCCACGGCCTCACGGAGCGGCGGGATGCCGACGGGCGAGGTATAGCCGTGCGGTCCGTCGCGGCCTGCCTTCTCGGCCGCCTGCAGCACATGCTCGGGCGGCGGAAAATCCGGCTGGCCGATGCCGAGATTGATGACGGGGGCACCCTTCGCCTTCATGGCGAGCGCCTTGTCGAGGACGGCGAAGGCGCCCTCCTCCTCGATGCCGATGATGGCTGGGTTGAGCGCCAGGTTCATTGCAGGTCCTTCGCGATCTCGGGGTCGATCAGGCGACTGATGCGGACATCGCCGTGGCCGGCGGCAATCGCCTCGTCATAGACGGCGATGGTCGAGCGCGCGAGGTCGGTGACGGCGCCGAGATCCTCGGCCACCAGCATGTAGTAGGAAAGATCCTTCTTGGCGTTGGTCATGGAGAAGGGATAGCCGTCAAAGTCGCCCTCGAGCGCCGGCGCCACGATCTTGCGGAGCGCGCCCGAATTGTTGGAGCCCCTGAGCATCGCGGCGTAGAGCTTGCCCCAGTCCACGCCCGCGCGGCGCGCGACATTGTAGCTGTCGCAGATGAGCGCCACCATGCCGAGCACGAGGTAGTTGGAGACGAGCTTGGCGGAGGCGCCGGCGCCCACGGGGCCCATGTGCGAGATCGTGGCGCAACAGCCTTCAAGCACCGGCGCGGCCTTCGCGAAAGCCTCATCGTCGGCGCCGACAAGGGCGCCGAGCTCGGCGACGATCGCCTGCTCCGGTCCGCCCGTGAGCGGCGCCTCGGCGAAGAGCACGCCCCTCCTCTTCAGCCGCTCGCCAAGCGCGATCGTGGCGGATCGCTCCGAGGTGCCTGAGTCGATCACGACCTGTCCGGGCTTGAGGAGAGGCTCCACGGCGGCCATGACCTCGGCCACCGCGACCGAGTTCGAAACGCAGAGCATCAGCACGTCGGCGCCCTCGATGAGCGAGGGATAATCCTTCGCCTCGCGGGCGCCCCGCGCCACGAGGTCCTCGACCAGCTTCCTCTGACGGTGCGCGATGACGGCGAGCGCATGGCCGGCCTTCAGGAGGTTCACGCACATGCCATGGCCCATGAGGCCGATGCCGACGAAAGCGATGTTCATTCCTGTTCCTCGTGCTCAATCGTCATTCCAGCGCAGGCTGACGCTCACCACATCTGTCATTGCCGGGCTTGACCCGGCAATCCATGAACACCGTTCCTGCAAGCCATGGCTCGGGTGGTGATCATCGATGCCCTGAACAAGCCCGGGCATGACAATGAACTCAAACCTTCAATCCGTTCCGCCGCGCGATCTCCAGATAGACCGCCGACTGGTCCTTGTCGGCGCCGCCCCGCTTCTCAACCAGTTCCTCATAGAGTTCGGTGACGCGACCCATCACCGGCAGCTCCAGACCGACCTTCGCCGCCAGCGCCTTCGCAGTCCTCAGATCCTTGAGCTGGAGCGAGGAGCGGCCGCCCGGCGCGAAATTGCCGGCGAGCATGCGCCGCCCGTGATGCTGCAAGATGGGCGAATCGGCGAAGCCGCCCGAAAGCGCGCGGATGACGGCCTCCGGATCGGCCCCGCCCTGCCTGGCGAGCAGAAGCGCCTCGGCAACGGTCGAAAGCGTGTTTCCGACGATGAGCTGGTTGCAGAGCTTGGCGAGCGAGCCGGCACCCGCGAGGCCCACCAGCGTGGCGCGGCCCATGGCCTGGAGCACGGGCAGGATCTTCTCGAAATCCTTCCTGTCTCCGCCCGCCATGATGGCAAGCGTGCCTTCCGTCGCCCCCTTCTCGCCGCCCGAGACCGGCGCATCCACGTAGCGGAGGCCTCTTTCTGCAGCCCGGCGCGCCTGGCCTTGCGCCGTCTCGACCGGAATGGACGACATGACAAGCACGAGGCTGCCGCGCCGCATGGCGTCGAGCACGCCATCGTCCAGAACCTTGTCCGAGGTCGGACCGTCGCTCAGCATGACGAGCGCGATGTCGGCGTCCCTGACGGCCTCGGCAGCCGAGTCCGCGACCTTGCCGCCATGCCCGAGCAGGCGCTCGGCCTTCTCGCGGCTGCGGTTCCACCCCGTCACCGGATAGCCCGCCTCGAGCAGGCGGCGGGCCTGCTGATAGCCCATGATGCCGACGCCCAGGACGGCGATCTGCGGCTTCGTCATGTCCGCCTTTCCTCCCTCAAAGCCCTGTTCCCGGTAGAACACGTAGAGGCCGCTGGCAATGACGACCGCGCCGCCGACGAGCGTCAGCCCGTCCGGCAGGTTGCCGAAGACCAGGTAGCCGATGAGGATCATCCAGAGGATCTGGGTGTAGACGTAGGGCGCCAGCACCGGCGCCGCGGCCAGCCGGTGCGCCTGCGTCAACATGTAGTGGCCGATCGCCCCGAGGACGCCCATGACGGCCAGGAGACCCCACTGCCAGGCTGCCGGCTCCACCTTCATGAAGGCCGTGGCGGGCGCGGCCGCGAGCGCGCCCACGAGCGAGACGTAGAACAGCGACGTCAGCGCCCGGTCGCGCGCGCCCACCTTGCGGGTCGCGATCTGGTAGAGC
>JBFXDI010000065.1:0-22013 GCA_050181295.1 Parvibaculaceae bacterium
TGCCAGCACGGCGAGTCCCGCGTCGCAAGCCGAGGCTGCGGGAAGGCCGCGAATCCTGACTCCGTCCACAACGATGCAAATTCCGGTTGCATGCCGGTTGCAACCTGCTTTGATGGGAGGCGGCCCGTTGATGGGACCGACCGACCGGGGGGTTGGGCTGTGGCGAGGGCTTGGAGCGCGGAGCCGTTCGGCGGCTCCGGAGGTTCGGCCAGATGGGGGCGGCGGCCGCAACTGTCGTGGCTTCCCTGTCTTGACCGCGCAGCCCTGATCGAGGCCTGCCGCCGGCTCCTGCCGCAGGAGGTCGAGCGGGCGCTGGCGCAGCGCGTCCTCCCTATCTCCTGGGCGCCGTTCCCCGATACCTATGCGGCGGTGGACGAGGCGGGCTTCACGGCTGCGCGCGCCGAGGGCCGCGTGGTAGCGGCGCGGGCCGATCCCCAGGATTTGACGGATGCCCTGCAGGCGGTCTTCGGCGAGGGTCTCTGCGAGCGGGCCGTGTCGGATCTGGCGACCCGGTTCCCCGAGTTCTCCGCCAGGCGACGTACAACCGGGCCGCAGCGCGCCGTGCTCGCGGGCCTTTTCCTCGCCTTCGCGGCTCTGGCCTATGTCCGGCCCGGCGCATTTGCGTGGCTGCTGACGGCGCTGTTCGCGATCCTGTTCCTCGCCGTCGCGGGCCTGCGCGTGCTCTGCCTCCTGCCGAGACGCACGCCGAAGCCCGCACGTCACGACATCGCCAATGACGACCTGCCGGTCTTCACCGTGCTCGTGCCGCTCTTCCGGGAGACCGAAGTCGTGGGTGGGCTCGTCGCGGCGCTTGCGGCCTTCGACTATCCCGCGAACCGGCTCGACATCAAACTGGTGCTCGAGGCCTCCGACCTGGAGACACGGGGACACGTCGAGGGCTTGAGCCTGCCGGACGGCTTCGAGGTGCTTGTCGTTCCCGACCGGCAGCCCCGCACCAAGCCCAAGGCGCTGAACTACGCGCTCGCCTTCGCGAAGGGCTCGCTCGTCGCCATCTACGATGCCGAGGACCTGCCCGATCCGCGTCAACTCCGCCTCGCCGCGCGGGTTTTCGCGGCAAGCCCGCCCGATGTCGCCTGCCTGCAGGCGCCGCTCACCTTCTACAATGCGCGCGAAGGCTGGCTGACACGCCAGATGACGATCGAATATGCGGTGCTGTTCGATCTCATGCTCCCCGCCCTGACGGCGCTGCGGCTGCCCGTGCCGCTCGGGGGAACGTCCAATCATTTCCGCATCGAGGCCTTAAGGAGCGCCGGCGGATGGGATCCCTACAACGTGACGGAGGACGCCGATCTGGGCTTGAGGCTCGCGCGTCTCGGCTGGCGTTCAGGGACCATCGCCGCGCCGACGCGGGAGGAGGCGCCCTCGAGCCTCAAAATCTGGCTCGGCCAGCGTGTGCGCTGGCTGAAGGGCTGGATGCAGACGCTGCTGGTCCACAGCCGCTCGCCCTGTCGCCTCTGGCGCGAGCTCGGGCCAGCCGGAGCGATCGCGGCCTCGGTGTTCACGCTCGGCGTCGTGGTTTCCGCCCTCGTCTATCCCTTCTGCCTCGGCTACGTCCTCGGCCGCGCGCTGTCCGGCAATTTTCTCTTCCCCGATCCCGGTTTTTCCCAGGCCGCGCTCATGGGCGTGAACCTCGTCGTGCTGGTGCTCGGCTATGGCGCCGCGCTCGCATCGGGGCTCGCGGCGATCATCAGGCGCAATCCCCGCATCATCCTGAGCGTGCTCTGGATGCCGGCCTACTGGCTGCTCGTGTCGGCGGCCGGCTGGCTGGCGCTGGTGGAGCTGCTCGTCGCGCCCTTCCGCTGGAACAAGACGCGCCACGGCCTGTCGCGGCAACTGGAGAATGCGAGGGAGGAGGAGATGGAGCGGGCGATGGGGATCGAACCCACGACATCAAGCTTGGGAAGCTTGCGTTCTACCACTGAACTACGCCCGCGCCGGCTCGAGAACCCAACAGGTTCGCGGCGGACTGTCAAGCCGCTCACCCCGCCGGCTGTCCGCCACCGTGAGGATCGGCGTCTTCACTGAATGACGCTTCCGGCACCACTTGGTACCGCGCAAGCGAGATTGGCGACGGCTCACGCCGCCGCTCAGAGCTGGTCGGTGCCGAAGCTGTCGCAGTTGCCGATGTCGCCCTTTTCGAGGCCGCGCTTCAGCCAGCGCACCCGCTGCGCCGAGGTGCCGTGGGTGAAGGATTCCGGCACCACGTAGCCCTGCGAGCGCTTCTGCAGCCGGTCGTCGCCGATGGCCGCTGCGGCGTTGAGGCCCTCCTCGATGTCGCCCTGCTCGAGGATGCGGTTGGCGTCGTCGGCGCGCTTCGCCCACACGCCCGCGAAGCAGTCCGCCTGCAGCTCCATGCGGACGGACAGTGCGTTGGCGACTTCGGGCGAGGAGCGCATGCGCTCCTCCGTGACCTTGTCGGCGATTCCGAGCTGGTTCTGGATATGGTGGCCGACCTCGTGCGCGATGACGTAGGCCTGCGCGAAGTCGCCGGTGGCCCCGAGCTTCTGCTTCATCTCGCGATAGAAGGAGAGGTCGATGTAGACCTTGGAATCGCGCGGGCAGTAGAAGGGGCCCATGGCCGACTGCGCCATGCCGCAGGCCGATTGCACATGCTGTTCGAACAGCACGAGCTGCGGATCCTGGTACTGGCGGCCGTTCTCGGAGAAGACCTTCTGCCAGGTGCGCTCGGTCGAGCCGAGGACTCGCGCCGTGAAATCCTTGAGCTCATCATCGCCGGCGCTCGACTGGGTGGGGCCGGGCGCCTGCTGGTTCGGCACCTGCATGTTGCCGCCGCCCGTCAGGATGTCGAGCGGGTTGATGCCGAGCAGCCAGGCGACGCCGAGCAGCAGCACCAGACCGCCGATGCTCATGCCGCCGCGCCCGCCAACCGGCACCCGGAAGCCGCCACGCCCGCCGGGAAATCCCATGCCGCCGCTGCCGCGCCGGTCCTCGATGTTGTCGCTGGGTCGTTCGTCGCCGAGCCGCATGGGGGCACCTTTTCCCAAAGACGCCGCTGGCATTCGCGGCAGGGCTTAGCCTTAGCCGCGAGATTATGGTTGCTTCGTGGCGGCGGCAAGAACCCCTTGCGGGGGCTCTAGGCGCGGGCCAGGGCGGCTTTTCTGGCGGGGGCAGGGGCGGCGGCGCCGTAGAGCCCCAAGCTGCGGCCGAGCTGCTGCACGAGCGCCAGCACCATGTCGATCGTCGGCGTCTCGACGCCCACGATCTCACCCATCTCCTTGACCGCCGTCACCAGGGCGTCGATCTCCATGGCGCGCCCGGCTTCGAGGTCCTGCAGCATCGAGGTGCGGTGCGCGCCGACCTTCGCCGCCCCGTCGATGCGCCGCTCGACATCCACCCGGAAGCTCGCGCCGAGCCGGTGGGCGATCTCCTGCGCCTCCAGCATCATCGCCTTGGCTATGGCGCGCGTGCCGGGATCGGTCGCCACGACGTCGAGCGTGCCGCGGGTGAGCGCGCTCAGGGGGTTGAAGCACAAATTGCCCCAGAGCTTGAGCCAGATCTCGTCGCGGATGTTGCCGAGGATCGGCGCCTTGAAGCCGCCCTTCTCGAGCGCGGCGCTCAGGGCTTCGGTGCGCGGCAGGCTTTTGCCTCTGGGCTCGCCGAGCGCGAACTTGTCGCCATAGACGTGGCGGATGAGCCCCGGCTCCGCGATTTCGGTGGCGGGATAGACGACGCAGCCGATGGCGCGTTCCGGGCCGATGACGCTCCACTGCCGGTCGTCGGGGTCGACGGAGCGGAGCCTCCGGCCCTCGAACGCGCCGCCGATGCCGTGGAAATACCACCAGGGCACCCCGTTCTGGCAGGTGACGAGGGCCGTCTCGGGGCCGATGAGCGGCGCCATGTGCTCGGCCGATTCCCAGGCCTGGTGCGCCTTCAGCGCATTGATCACGACATCCTGGGCTCCGAGCTCCCGGGGATCGGAACTCGCCTGCATGCGCCCGACCGTCTCCGTGCCGTCCTTGAGGAGTTTCAGTCCGTTCCTCCGGATGGCCTCGAGATGCGGTCCCCGCGCGATGACGGAAAGCTCGACGCCTTCGACCTGCGACAGGCCGACCGCCAGATAGCCGCCGATGGCCCCGGCTCCGTAGATGCAGATCTTCATGGTCGGCGTTCCCGCAGCGTGACGATGCCCTCTCGTCTCATGCTAGGGCCGAGGCCTTCTGCGCGGAAGTCCGAAGGGACCCGCAATGGCGAATTGCCGCACGCGTCCGCGAGCCGTCGGGACCCCTTTTGGAACAACCGCTTAAGCGCCCGTCCGCTTCCCTTGACAGGCCATGGTCCCGCCAATAGTTTGGCGGCGCCTCGGCGGGGGGAAACCAGCCGAAAGCCTGACGCTTTTGCGTTACGAGAGGCCACCCGATGGACGATGATTCCAAAACGTCGTCCGAGCGGCTGGAAAGCCTGAACAGGCGGCTGTCAGGCACCAGGAAGGCCTTCGAGCAACGCAGTTCTGACCGCGGAAGTGGGGGCTCTGCCTACAGTTTCGGGTTCAGGCTCGCGGCCGATCTGGTCGCCGGGGTGCTTGGGGGTTTCGGTCTGGGCTGGCTGCTCGACTGGTTGCTGGGCACGTCTCCCTGGATGCTTCTGATCCTGACGCCGCTCGGCATGGCGGCCGGGGTCCTGAACGTCATCAGGGCGGCGAAGTCGGCCGAGGCGCGCCGCCATCTGGAGCAGACCAAGGCGGATGGCATCCCGTCGGTGCCGGACGATGACGACTGATTGAAGGATCCGGGAAAGAGGCCTCGTGGAAAACGAAGCAATCCAGCATCAGATGGGCAAGGAAGTCGGTGGAGACATCGGATTTCGCCCCGATCCCATGCATCAGTTCGAGGTGCATCCGATCCTGCCCATCAATCTCGGGCCGGTGGATGCCTCCTTCACCAATGCCAGCCTCTGGATGCTGATCATCGTCGGCCTCGTGGCGCTGCTGTTCTGGCTCTCGCCCACGCGCCTCATCCCGAGCCGGCTCCAGTCCATGGTCGAGATGGCCTACGAGTTCATCGCCGGCATGATGCGCGACATCCTGGGCGAGTCGGGCCGGCCCTACTTCCCGTTCGTCTTCACGCTCTTCATGTTCATCTTCGCGGCGAACATGCTGGGCATGGTGCCCTATTCCTTCACCGTGACGAGCCACATCATCGTCACCTTCGCGCTCGCCCTCACCGTGTTCATAGGCGCCACCGTCATCGGCTTCGCCAGGCACGGCACCCATTACCTCAAGCTCTTCGTGCCCTCGGGCGTGCCGGTGATCCTCCTGCCGCTGCTCGTGGTGATCGAGGTCATCTCCTACTTCACCCGCCCCATCAGCCTGTCGGTGCGTCTCTTCGCCAACATGATGGCGGGCCACGCTATGCTGAAGGTGTTCGCGGGCTTCGTCGTCATGTTCCTGCTCGCCGGCGGCGCTTGGACGGTCATGGGCATCGCGCCGCTGGCGCTCATGGTGGCCCTGACGGGCCTCGAGATCCTGGTTGCGTTCCTGCAGGCCTACGTCTTCGCGGTGCTGACCTGCATCTACCTGAACGACGCCATCAACATGCATCACTGAACGGTTCGAAATCCCTATTCGAGAAAGAAGGAGCACGTCTCATGGGACCTGAAGCAGCCAAGCTCATCGGCGCCGGCCTCGCGGCCATCGCACTCGCGGGCGCGGGCGTGGGCATCGGCCACATTTTCGGCAACTATCTCGCCGGCGCGCTGCGCAATCCCGCCGCCGCCCAGAGCCAGTTCCCGAACCTGCTCCTGGGCTTCGCGCTCGCGGAAGCGACCGGCCTCTTCGGCCTCGTCGTGGCGCTCATCATCCTGTTCGTGTTCTGAAATCTAGGCGCGGCCTCGCGGCCTCGCTCTGGCTCAAGGGACCGCAAGACGAAATGCGCACCGTGTCGAATGTCCTGCCTTCCGGCCTGACGGCGGCCTTGCTGCTGCCGGTCCTGCCGGGCGCCGCCTGGGCGTCCGAAGGCGGCGGCATGCCGCAGCTCAAGCCCGAGGTCTTCTCCCCGCAGCTCATCTGGCTCGCGATCACCTTCGTCATCCTCTATCTCCTGATGTCGAAGGCGCTGCTGCCGAAGATCGGCGGCGCGATCGAGAGCCGCCGCAACCGCATCGCGGCCGACCTGGACCAGGCCGAGGCGCTCAAGGCCGAGACCGAACGCGCGGTCGAGGCCTATGAGGCGGGGCTTGCCGAGGCCCGCGCCAAGGCGAACGCGATCGCCGCCGAGACGCATGCCGCGGTATCGGCCGAGGCGGCGGGCGAGCGCGAGCGGGTCGACCGCGAGATGGCGGGGCGGATCGCCGAAGCCGAGCGGCGCATCTCTGCGACCAGGGATCAGGCGCTCGGCGAGATCGGCCGGGTCGCCGCCGACGTCGCGGGCGAGATCGTGGCGAGCCTCACCGGCCGCAAGGCGTCCGAGGCCGAGATCGCGGCCGCCGTCGCGCAGGCCCAGGGCAAATAGGCCAAAGCCATGTATACAGCCGAGTTCTGGGTCCTCGTCAGCTTCCTCATCTTCGTCGGCATCCTTCTCTACATGCGGATTCCCTCGAAGGCGTCCGCCGCGCTCGACGAGCGCGCGGCCCGCATCTCCAAGGAGCTGGCCGAGGCGCAGCGTCTGAGGGAGGAGGCGCAGGCGCTCCTCGCCGAATACGAGAAGAAGCGCAAGGAGGCGGGCAAGCTCGCCGAGGATATCGTGGCGCAGGCCAAGCGCGAGGCAGAGTCGGAAGCGGCCGAGGCGCGCCGCAAGCTCGCCGAGACGGTCGAGCGGCGCACCCGCGTCGCCGAGCAGAAGATCGCCCAGGCCGAAGCGCAGGCCATGAAGGATGTGCGCGCCGCCGCCGCCGACCTTGCCATCGCCGCGGCCACCGGGATCGTGTCGGAGCGCGCCAAGGGCGAGGAGGGGAGGGCCCTCATCGACCAGTCCATCGCCGGGCTGAAGCAGAAGCTGAACTGATCGTCCGCCGCAGGCGCTCTCGCCGTTCGCTTCCGGAGCGACCTGTCTGGTTTGGTGTCTTCCCGCTCGTCCCCACGAAGGCGGGGACCCAGAGACACACGCTGCTGGTTTCCCGCTTGCGCGGGAATGAGCGGAACTTCACAAGGTCGATCTACCGGTCGGCCATGTCCCGGGCCGCGAGCGACTCGATCAGGTCGCGAAGCCCCATCTGGTCGCCGAAGAAATAGGCCGCGATCAGCACCGTCAGCAGCATGGCGAAAATGAAAGCCGGCGTGTCGAACTTCCGGCCCGCGGTCAGGGCGGTCGCATCCTCGCCGACCTTGACGACGTCGGTATAGAGCCTGGCGACCATCACGAGATAGAAGGGCCGCACCAGCACGGCCGTCACGCCCACCGCGATGACGATGGGCACGGCCATCAGCACGTAGAAGTCATAGACCTCGTTTTCCCCGCCGATGTGGGCGCCGAAGGCGGCGAAATAGTAGAAGCCGCCGATATAGGCCGTAATCCCGATGATCCAGCAGATGAGGCTGTAGCCCATCCGGATGCCGATGGCGCGGACGGGCTTCTCGCGCAGCAGCGCGATCGAATCCCGCACCGCCGACGTGTAGCCCCGGCCGGCGACGAGCGACGGCACGACGCCGATCGTGCCGATCTTCCAGGCATAGTAGAGAGCCTCGTCGAGAGCCGTGCGCCGACCACGCTTCCTGGGCATCCGGTCGAGAATCGCGTCCACCGTGATCCAGGCGTCGATGGTGGTGAAGACCCAGAGACGTCCGAGGTTGCGGAGGGCGAGGCCGAGGCAGCGCGCGATCGTCGATTCCTGCCCCGAGCCACGCAGATAGTGGGCCGCCGTGATGGCGGCGTTGAGGAGCGAGATCGGATAGCTCGCGACCGCGACGACGAAGAAGCTCCAGGCCGTGAGGGCGAGGCTGAGAAACGTGAACTTGACGTCGCTGTCGTCCCGGCCCGCTTCCTCCCATGCGCTGTCCGGGATCCAGTCGAGGACCTGCGTCCAGATCGTGTAGCCGAGCCCGATGACCACCCACTGGAGCGCGGCGAAGAAGAGGATCTCGCGCTCCTCGACGACCAGCTTCACCGCGTAGCCGAGCTCTCCGAAAAAGGTGGAAAGGTTCTTCCCCGACAGGATCTTCGGCTGTTCGCCGGTCTTGTCGAAGATGTCGCGGGCGCGTGTCCGCGCCACATTCAGGGCTTCACGTTCGGATGCAAAGAACATGGCGGCTCCCCAGCCGGTAAGCCGCTCCAGACTATCAGGCGCTCGGCCTTCGCTCCATCCGTCCTGGACGGCATCGCGGGCGTGTTAAGGAAAGACGCTTCAATCCTTCGGTGGGTCGGGAAGCTCCGGGTCCGTCGCCGATGTCTTCTTCGGCTTGAAGGGAGCCATGGCGGCCCGTGCGAGCGCGTCGGCCCGCTCGTTCTCGGGATGCCCGGCATGACCCTTGATCCAGTGCCAGGTGATCTCGTGGGTCTTGAGCGCCTCCTCCAGCCGCTGCCAGAGCTCGGCGTTCTTGACGGGCTTCTTCTCGGCCGTGCGCCAGCCGTTGCGCTTCCAGCCGTGGATCCACTGCGTGATCCCCTGCCGCAGATATTGCGAATCGGTGTGGAGGTCGACACGGGCCGGCCGCTTGAGCGCCTCGAGCGCGGAGATGGCCGCCATCATCTCCATGCGGTTGTTGGTGGTGTCGGCCTCACCGCCCGAAAGCTCCTTCTCGACCGCGCCATAGCGCAGGATCGCGCCCCAGCCGCCCGGCCCCGGATTTCCGGAGCAGGCGCCGTCGGTGAAGATCTCGACGTTTCTGACGCCCGTCACGCGCGGGCGGCGGCGACCGGACGGGTGGTCTCGGGCCGGAGCTCGCGCGGGAGCTTGAAGGAGACGGATTCATCGCGCGTGCGCACGGTCTCGACAGTCACCTCGAAGCGCTCCTCGAAGGCCTGCACGACCTCCGTCACCAGCACTTCCGGAGCGGAGGCGCCGGCAGTGATGCCGACTGTCTTGATGCCCTCGCACTTGCTCCAGTCGATCTCCTCGGCGCGCTGCACAAGTGCGGAGTAGCCGCAGCCGGATTTCAGCGCCACCTCGACCAGACGGCGCGAGTTGGACGAGTTGGGCGCGCCCACCACCAGCACCATGTCGCAGCGGGGCGCTATCTCCTTCACCACCTCCTGCCGGTTGGTGGTGGCGTAGCAGATGTCCTGCTTGTAGGGCCCGTTGATGCGCGGGAAGCGCTCCTTCAGGATCTCGATGATCTCGTGCGTGTCGTCGACCGAGAGCGTGGTCTGGGTGATGTAGGCGAGCTTCTCGGGGTCGCGCGGGGTGAACGAGCGCGCCTCCTCCTCCGTCTCGATGAGCGTGATGGCGCCCTGTGGTAGCTGCCCCATGGTGCCGATCACCTCGGGATGCCCGGAATGGCCGATGAGTGCTATCTCGTAGCCGTCCTCGTGGTGGCGCGCGGCCTCCATGTGGACCTTGGAGACGAGGGGGCAGGTGGCGTCGAGGTAGAAGAGGTTGCGGCGGACCGCCTCGCCCGGCACCGATTTCGGCACGCCATGGGCGGAGAAGATGACGGGATGGTCGCCGTCCGGCACCTCGTCCAGCTCTTCAACGAAGATCGCGCCCTTGCGCTTCAGATCCTCCACCACGTAGCGGTTGTGGACGATCTCGTGGCGCACATAAACGGGCTTGCCGTAGCGGGCGAGCGCCTTCTCCACGATGTCGATGGCGCGCACGACGCCGGCGCAGAACCCGCGCGGGGCTGCGAGGATAAGGTGCAATTGCGGCTTGGCGGCCATTCTTCAAGGCTCCGAAGCTGGATTTTTCAGGCCTTACATGGGCCTTGCTGCGCCGCAATGTCAAGGTTGCGGGCCTTGGCCGAGGTTAATCGGACGGCCGGAAAGCGGGAAATTCCGGGGCCGCGGGCCCGGCCCCTGCGGCGCCATGACATCCATCCCGGCGCCGGCCGAGGCATAAGTTCTCAAGCGCCGGTCAGCTTCGACCGGCAGGCACCTGCGGGCCGGCTCCGGACACCATCGAAGGACTTAGGCCGCATCCTGAAGCGGCTGTTCTTTCGTTTCCGCAAAGGCGTGTCGCGCCCGCCCTGTCTACCGGCCAGGCGGATGCGCCACTATCTTATGCTCTGTCCTCCTCATGTCGACGGGCGAGCCATGGACAGCGAGCGCACCCATTCCAGCGACATCGGCTTCACGCCGACGGTCAAGGCCATCCAGATGCGGAAGGGCTCGCGCAGCCCCGGCGGCGGCATGGAGATCGATGGCGCCTGGCAAACCTATGTTACCCCGCCGCTCGCTTCCTTCCTTGCCGAGCAGCGCAGCGCGTTCCTCGCCACCGTCAATGCCGAGGGCCAGCCCTATATCCAGCATCGGGGCGGACCGCCGGGGTTCCTGAAGGCCCTGGACGAGAAGACCATCGCCTTTGCCGACTTCGCCGGCAACCGGCAGTACATCACGCAGGGCAATCTCGCGGACAACCCGAAGGCTTTCCTCTTCCTCATCGACTACATGCGTCGGCGGCGCATCAAGGTCTGGGGCCAGGCGCGGGTGGTGGAGGGGGATCCCGAGCTCGTGCGACGGCTCATGCCGGAAGGCTACCGGGCTCGGCCCGAGCAGGCGATCCTCTTTACGGTCCAGGCCTGGGACGTGAACTGCCAGCAGCATATCCCACAGCGCTTCGATGCGGAGGACGTCGCGGCCGCGCTCGAGAAGCGGGACAGACGCATCGCCGAGCTCGAGGCGGAGCTTGCGCGGCTCAAGGGAGCCGTGCCGGAGACGCATGTCGGCCCGGCTTCTTCCTGAGCCCTTGCACGGCTTGACTTGGGCGGTCGGATGGCTACTTTGGCGCCGCTTGCGTAAGCGAGCGCGCGGGAGAGACCGGGCCTTCAGAAGCCCGGCGCCGAAGGAGCAACCGCCCCGGAAACTCTCAGGCACCAGGGACCGCGCGTTCGGCCACACTCTGGAGAGCAGCGGAGAGAAATCCGCTCACCGAAGGGGGTAAGCCCGGCGACAGGGTTCCGCCGTGCGAAATCTCTCAGGTCCGCCGACAGAGGGGGTGCATCCGGTTCGTCACCGGGTGACGTCCCATGACTGTCCTCGGAGAGAGTGCTTGGCAACCGCAGCTGATGCGACACCCCTGAAACGCACCCCGCTTCACGCGCTGCATCTCGATCTCGGCGCCCGCATGGTCCCCTTCGCCGGCTACGACATGCCGGTGCAGTATCCGACCGGCATCATGGCCGAGCATCTGCACACGCGGGCCTCGGCCGGCCTTTTCGACGTCTCCCACATGGGCCAGGCGATGGTCTCCGGTCCCTCGCACGAGGCGACGGCACAAGCGCTGGAAGCCCTGATGCCGGCCGACATTCTGGGGCTCGGGCGGGGGCGCATGCGCTACAGCCAGCTCACCAACGCGCAAGGCGGCATTCTTGACGACCTGATGGTCACGCGCTCGCCCTCGGACGCCGACGACGGCGCCCTGATGCTGATCGTGAACGCGGCCTGCAAGGATGCGGATTTCGCGTGGATCGCAAAACATCTGCCTGCGGATGTTTCCCTTCATCCCATGCCGGAGCGTGCGCTGCTCGCGCTCCAGGGCCCGAAGGCCGCCGAGGCGCTGGCGCGGCATTGCCCGAAGGCTGCCGATCTTGCGTTCATGACTGCGGCCAGCGCCGAGTTCGACGGCATGGACTGCCATGTGTCGCGCTCGGGCTATACCGGCGAGGACGGCTTCGAAATTTCCATGAACGAAGCACGGGCCGAAGCCTTTGCGAGGGCGCTGCTCGCCGAGCCGGAGGTGAAGCCCATCGGTCTCGGCGCGCGCGATTCGCTCAGACTCGAGGCGGGCCTCTGCCTCTACGGCCACGACATCGACGAGACGACGAGCCCCATCGAGGCGGGTCTCCAATGGTCGATCGGCAAGCGCCGGCGCGAGGAGGGCGGTTTCCCCGGCGCGGATCGAATCCGGCGCGAGGTCGTTTCCGGTCCGGCGCGAAAGCGCGTCGGCCTCAAGCCTGACGGCCGCCAGCCGGTGCGCGAGGGTTCCGACATCCAGTCGCGCGACGGTCGCGCGATCGGCGCCGTCACCTCTGGCGGCTTCGGGCCGAGCGTCGGCGCTCCCGTCGCCATGGGCTATGTCGAGGCGGCTCTCGCGGCGCCTGATACCGAGGTCGATGTCCTCGTGCGCGGCAAGCCCGTGCCCGGCCGCATCGTCGCCATGCCCTTCCATCCCCACGCCTACAAACGCTGAAAATCCGGAGACGCCTGAATGAGCACGCTGCATTTCTCGAAAGACCACGAATGGATCAAGGTCGATGGCGACATCGCCACCGTCGGCATCACCAACCACGCGCAGGAGCAGCTTGGGGACGTGGTGTTCGTCGAGCTGCCCGAGGTCGGGAAGGCGCTGTCGAAGGGGGACGAGGCGGCGGTGGTCGAGTCGGTGAAGGCGGCGAGCGAGGTCTATGCGCCGCTTTCGGGCGAGGTGATCGAAGTGAACGAGGCCATAGCCTCCGAGCCCGGCAAGGTGAACGCGGACGCGGAAGGCGGCGCCTGGTTCGTGAAGCTCCGCATCAAGAACAAGGCCGAGCTTGAAGGCCTTCTCGACCGCGCGGGCTACGACGCCTTCGTCGCCGAGCAGGGGTAGCAGCGTTTCGTCCTTCGACGGGCTCAGGACGAGGCCGTACAATCCCTCATGCTGAGCCTGTCGAAGCATGAGGCCGGTAAGATCGTTAGGTAGCGAGCATTCCATGACCGAGAAACGTTTAAGCCTTTCGGAGCTGCAGGCGGGCGCGAACTTCATCCCGCGCCACATAGGCCCGAGGGGGCAGGAGATCGCCGACATGCTGAAGGTCGTGGGCGCGAGCTCGCTCGACGACCTGCTCGACAAGGTGGTGCCCAAGAAAATCCGCCAGAAGCGGCCGCCCGACCTCAAGGAGCCGGCGAGCGAGCGCAACACACTCTCCGAGCTGCGCGGCATCGCCATGCGCAACCGCGTCTTCACCTCCATGATCGGCATGGGCTACTACGGCTGCGTCACGCCGAAGGTGATCCTGCGCCGGCTTCTCGAGAATCCCGGCTGGTACACGGCCTACACGCCCTATCAGGCCGAGGTGAGCCAGGGCCGCCTCGAGGCGCTGCTCAACTTCCAGCAGATGGTCTCCGACCTGACCGGCCTGCCGCTCTCGGGCGCCTCGCTGCTCGACGAGGGGACCGCGGCCGCCGAGGCCATGGCCATGATCCGGCGCCTCTCCAAGAGCAAGGCCAATGCCTTCTTCGTCGATGCCGATACCCACCCCCAGACGATCGGCGTCGTGAAGACCCGCGCCGACGCCTTCGGCTACGACGTGGTCATCGGCGATCCAGCGAAGGACCTGAAGCCGGAGGAAGTCTTCGGCGCGCTCCTCTCCTATCCCGGATCGAGCGGCCAGATCCGCGACCATCGCGAGACCATCAAGGCGCTCCATGCCAAGGGCGCGCTCGTCGCAATGGCGAGCGACCTCCTGGCGCTGGCGCTCTTGACCCCGCCGGGCGAACTCGGCGCCGACATCGCGCTCGGCTCCTCGCAGCGCTTCGGCGTGCCCATGGGCTATGGCGGCCCGCATGCCGCCTTCTTCGCCACCCGCGAGGAGAATCGCCGCACCATGCCCGGCCGCATCATCGGCGTCTCCGTCGATGCCGACGGCAACCCGGCGCTCCGCATGGCGCTCCAGACGCGCGAGCAGCATATCCGGCGCGAGAAGGCCACGAGCAACATCTGCACCGCGCAGGTGCTGCTGGCGGTCATCGCCGGCATGTTCGCCGTCTATCACGGGCCGCAAGGCATCCGGAAGATCGCCATGCGCGCGCATCGCTTCGCCGAGATCGCGGCCAAGGCGCTCGCCGGGGCGGGCTATGAGGTGAGGACGGACGCCTTCTTCGACACGATCACGGTGGCGACCCCCGGCCGCGCGCATGCCATCGCGGCCAGGGCTCGCGAGCAGCACGTCAATCTGCGCGTCAACGGCGCCGATTCGATCGGCATCTCCTTCGACGAGACGACGCGCCGCTCGGAGGTCGAGCGGGTGCTCCAGTGCTTCCGGACCGACATCCTGAAGGACACGTCCCTCGACGACATAGACGCAGCCGTCGGGGAGACGATCCCGGAAAATCTTCGTCGCAAGAGCGCCTATCTCACGCACCCGGTCTTCGAGCTCTATCACAGCGAGACGGAGCTTCTGCGCTATCTGCGCCATCTCCAGGCCAAGGACATCGCGCTCGACCGCTCGATGATTCCCTTGGGCTCCTGCACCATGAAGCTCAACGCCACGACGGAGATGATCCCGATCACCTGGCGGGAGTTCGCGCAGGTGCATCCCTTCGCCCCGCTCGAGCAGGCGCAGGGCTACCAGCAGCTCTTCGAGGAGCTGGAGACCATGCTGGCGGAGCTCACAGGGTTCGACGCCGTGTCGCTGCAGCCCAATGCCGGCAGCCAGGGCGAATATGCCGGGCTCCTCACCATCCGCGCCTATTTCGAAGCGAAGGGTGAGGGCCACCGCGACGTCTGCCTCATCCCCGTCTCGGCGCACGGCACCAACCCGGCCTCCGCCATCATGGCGGGACTGAAGGTTGTGGCGGTGGCCTGCGACGACCAGGGCAATGTCGACGTCGCCGACCTCAAGGCCAAGGCGGAAGCCCATCGGGAAAATCTCGCGGCGCTGATGATCACCTATCCCTCGACGCACGGCGTGTTCGAGGA
The DNA here is from genome assembly GCA_050181295.1 of Parvibaculaceae bacterium. Lineage (GTDB taxonomy): Bacteria > Pseudomonadota > Alphaproteobacteria > Rhizobiales > Aestuariivirgaceae > JBFXDI01. The sequence continues at coordinate 14,746 of JBFXDI010000065.1, forward strand.
GGGGGTCATGGACATCTGCGAGGCGGTGCATGCCAATGGCGGCCAGGTCTATCTCGACGGCGCCAACCTCAACGCGCTGGTCGGCATCGTGCGCCCGGCGGAGCTCGGCGCCGACGTCTGCCACATGAACCTCCACAAGACCTTCTGCATCCCGCATGGCGGTGGCGGTCCGGGCGTTGGGCCGATCGGCGTCAAGGCGCATCTGGCGCCGTTCCTGCCCGGCCATTCCGTCGTCTCCGGCGTCAATCCGGCGGCCGGCAACGGCGCAACGATCGGCCAGGTCTCCGCCGCGCCCTGGGGCTCGGCGCTCATCCTGCCGATCTCCTGGGCCTATATCCGCATGATGGGAGCGGCGGGCCTCAAGCGCGCGACCGCCGTCGCCATCCTTAACGCCAACTACATCGCGCGCAGGTTGGGAGAGCATTTCCCTGTCGTCTACTCAGGGCCCGGCGGCTACGTGGCGCACGAATGCATTATCGATGTGCGTGACATCAAGGAGCGGTCAGGGATCGGCGTCGAGGACGTGGCGAAGCGGCTCGTCGACTACGGCTACCACGCGCCGACCATGTCCTGGCCGGTGCCGGAAACGCTGATGATCGAGCCCACGGAATCGGAATCGAAGCGCGAGCTCGATCATTTCTGCGACGCCATGATCGCCATCCGTCGCGAGATCGCCGAGGTGGAGGAAGGGCAGGCCGACAAGGCCGATAACGTGCTGAAGCACGCGCCTCACACCCATCGCCTGCTCATCGGCGAGTGGACGCGCCCCTATTCCAAGGAGAAGGCCTATTTCCCACTGAAGGCGCAGAGGGAGGACAAGTACTGGCCGCCCGTCGGCCGTGTCGACAACGCCTATGGCGACCGCAACCTCGTCTGCCTCTGCCCGCCCATGGAGGCCTACCAGGAAGCGGCGGAGTAGCTGACAGGATTGTGGCCCGCCGCCACGCTTTCTCTTCGTCATTCCTGCGGAAGCAGGAATCCCCTGGTGAGCTGCCGCGAGCGGGAAGGCTTCAGGGGATGCCAGCTTCCGCCGGCGACGGTGGAACAAGGTGAGACAGCAAGTCATTGCAACACCTCCCCCTTGGGGGAGGTCGCTGCGCGCTGGCGCGGAGCGGGTGGGGACCTTCATGCAGCGCGCTCTCTCACCCCACCCCTTCCCCTCCCCCTCAAGGGGAGGGGTGCATTCACGCCTTGCCGTCCAACCCGAGCGCGCGGCGGCCGTTGCTCGAGAACATGGCGAGGAACGCCTCGCGCGAGAGGAAACCCTTCAGCCGCTCGCCCATCTCCGCCGCATAGGCGATGGTGCCCTCCGGGAAGGGATCGCTCGACACCTGCCCGAAGTCGGTCGAGAGCAGCACCTGCTCGGGGCCCGTCACCTTGACCGCGTTCACATAGTCCTCGATCGGCACGCCGTCCTGCGTGTGGACCGCGAAGCAGTGCTCGGCGAAAACCTCCGGCCGCTTCATCAGCGCCTTCTGGTCCTGATCCGAGAGCCGGATCGAGGGGTAATGCGGATGCGTCAGGATGATGCGGTGGATGCCGATCTCGAGCGCCAGCGGCACGAGCTTCTTCACCTCATCGGCATGGAGGTGCCCGGTCGCGAGGATTGAGCGGTTGCGCGCGATCGCTTCCAGCGTCCCGATCAGTTCGGGCACCGGCCGTCCGGCCTCGTCGAACACGACGACCGGCTCGTCGGGCTTCACGTCGGCGGCAGGCGCCGCATGGTCGTCCTCCCCGTGCGTGCAGCACCCCGACCACCGCGGGTCGAAGCCAAAACCGTGCACGCGGATATGGGAGGCGGCGTGCACCGTCGGCATCCAGACGACGAAGGGGGTCAGGTCGGGCGCTTCGCTCGCCACATCCGCACGGTTGCCGGAGCGCGCGCCTTCGACGGCCTCGGGGTTGAGGCCGCCCACATAGCGGTTGAGCACCACCCCGCCGAGGAAGTTGGCGCCGAAGCGGGCGCGCGCCAGCGCCGCGAGCGGGGTGGTCGGATAGGTGTGGTTCTTGAGCACCAGCGTCGCGCCGAAGGGCTGGGCCACATCGGCGAGCGTCTTGACGTCGTAGCGCCTGACGATGAGCTCCGGCCCGACATGATAGTGCGTGTCGACAACGCCCGCCGCCTTCAGCTCCTCCTTGAGCGCGGTTGCGGGGTCGGTCATGTCAGGCGTCCTCCTTGAAGCGCGCCGAAAGGGCGAGCCAGTCGCTCGTCGGCGTGAAGCCGAGCGTGTCGCGCGCCCGCCGGCCGTCGAAGATGGAGGCGCGGGGATTGGCGGCGTAGAATCCGGGGTCGCGGATCTCAGGCAGCCGGCCGAGCGAGCGTTTCAGCCATTCGAGCGTCGGCTCCTCGTGGGCGCTGTCGGCGGCGGTGATGAAGAAGGTGCCGTTCGTTCCTTCGGGCGCCTCGAGCGCGCAGCGGAAGGCGCGGCCCGCATCGTCGGGATCGACATAGTAGAAAAGCCAGCGCGAGCCCGTCTCGCGATGCTTCCGCACGAGGGTGGCGTTGCTCGGGAACATGACCACCATGGGACGCAGCGTGATGACGTCGAAGTTTTCTGCGACGAAGGAGGCTGCCGCGGCTTCCGCCATCCGCTTGCTGATGCCATAGGCGTGGCGGGGCTTGAGCGGATGGTCCTCGTCCACGGGAAGATAGAGGGGCGGGAAGTCGGGCCGCGCCTCCCCGAGCCCCGTGGCGGTGACGCTGGAGGCGAGGACGACGCGCCGTGCGCCCGCGTCCTGCGCGGCCTGCAGCACGCCGAAGGTGCCGAGCGCGTTGACGCGCACATAGTCTTCCGGCGCTGCCGGCGTGTCGAGGTCGAGGCCCGCGAGATGCACCACGGCGTCCACCCCTTGAAGCGCGCGCCTCAGGTCAACCGGATCAAGAATGTCGACGGCGACGCCCGGCGTGCGTTCGGGCAGGGCGCGGTCGAGCACGCGCACCTCGCAACAGCCCTTGAGCGCCTTGATGACGTGGCGGCCGAGCCGGCCGGCGCCCCCCGTCACGGCGACGCGGGCGTATTTCATTTGCCGAAATATCCGGCCCGGACGGCCATGCCGATGAGGTTGACGATGATGCGGCCGGCGGTGATGGCGGAGATGCCGTTGAGGTCGCGCTTGGGCGTGATCTCGACGATGTCCATGCCGACGACCCGGCCCTTGCGCACCAGTCCATGGATGAGGGTGCGGATCTGCGGATAGGTGACGCCACCGGGCGCCGGGCCCGCCACGGCCGGCATGATGGTCGGGTCCATGCCGTCGGCATCGACGGTGAGGTAATACTGTCCACCATCCGGGATGCGCTCGAGCACCGCCTCCATGCCGACGCTCTGAAGCTCGATGTCGGGGATGAGCACCGCGCCCCATTTCTTCGCCGCCTCGAACTCCTCCGGCCTGGCGCTTCCCGCGGCGCGGAGCCCGATCTGGAAGATGCGGTCGAAGTGGCCCATCTCGGAGGCGCGCCTTATGGGGCTCGAAAGTCCCTCGCGCACGCCGTGCATGGTGTCGCGCCAGTCGATATGGGCATCGACCTGCACGAGCGTGATGGGGCCGCGGCCCTCATAGGCCCTGAAGACCGGGATCGGGATGCCGTGGTCGCCGCCGAGCACGATCGGCAGCGCGCCTGCCGCAAGGATCTTCCGGATCGCCAGTTCCGCGCGCTTGAGATGTGCCGTGAGGTCGGTTTGATCGCCGAGAACGTCGCCGCAGTCCACGACCTTGATCGGACGCCCGTCGAGGAGCGTGCCGCCGATGTCGAAGTCATGGCGTTCGAGGCCCCGGAGCGCCCGCTCGCAGTAGCGCCGGATATGGGTCGGCGCGTTGGTCTGGTCGTTGCTGACCTCGTCGACCGAATAGGCCGCGCCGTAGGGGATGCCGATGATCGCGATGTCGGCATCGAGGGCGTCGAGATCGAGGCAGATCGGAAAATCGTGAAAACTCTGGAACTCCCTCCGGGGAGCGCCTGTCAGCCGCTCGGTCATCGGATAATCCGTCCTAGAGCGCGGCGAGAATCTTCTCGACGCCGGACTCGACCGCCTGTCCGGCCTGCGGCTCGACGTTCAAGACCTTCACCACGCCGTCTTCCACGACCATCGCGTAGCGCTTGGAGCGGATGCCGAGGCCGCCGGCCGTGACGTCGAGTTCCATGCCGATGGCCTTGGTGAAATCGGCGCTCCCGTCGGCGAGAAACAGCACCTTCCCCTGCGCGCCCGACTGCTTCGCCCAGGCATCGAGCACGAACACGTCGTTGACCGACACGCAGGCGACGCGGTCGACGCCCTTGGACTTGATGGCGTCGGCCTGCTCGACGAAGCCCGGCAGATGCTTCAGGTGGCAGGTCGGCGTGAAGGCGCCCGGCACCGCGATCAGCACCACCTTCTGGCCGCCGAAGATATCCTTGGTGGAGAGCTTCTGCGGGCCTTCCGCCGTCATGGTCGTGAAGCTCGCGTCGGGCAGCCGGTCGCCCACTTTGATGGTCATCGAAAAAATCCTCGCGTCAGTGAGTTCGGGCGAAAAGGCTTACTCGACGCGCACCTGCCGCACAAGCCGGGCGCCCGGCGTGACGATGGTGAGGGTGAGCGTGCGGCCGGCGAGCGCCGCTCGGTCCTTCAGCCCGTCGATTAGGAGCGAGAAGCGCGCCTCGCTCTCCGCCGCAGGCGCGCGGAAGTAGGCGTCGTCGAAGCCCTCCACGAAGATGTCGACGCCGGCTTCCGCCTGCGCGCCTTCAAGCGTCACGACGAGGCGCGACTCCTTGCCCTCGCCCTCGAGGCGGGCATCGCGTACCTCGATCCCTTTTCCCTCCTCGGTGGGCACGAGCGTCGCCGCCTCGCGCACCAGAGCCGTTTCCGCGGCCGGGGCAGAGCCTCCGCCGAGCACCCGTGAGAGCTCTGCCTTGGCTGGAATGCAGATATCGTTGCAGACCGCGTAGTGAAGCGTCAGCGTGAGGTCGACGGGCTTTTCCGGGTCGGCGGGCGTCACGACGACCGGAAAGACCACCCGCTCCTTGTAGCCGATGGCCTCGCCGCCCGAATCCGTGAAGCGGTGCGGCGCGGGATAGGAGACCTCGGCCTTTGCCGCGTTGGCGGATTTCGACCAGTCGAACTCCGGCGGCACACCGGATTCGCCCGGCATCCGCCAGTAGGTCTTCCATCCGGGATCGAGCGTGATCTCGACGCCGGCGCGGAAGACCTCGCCCTGCCTGCCGCCGTCGAGCAGCCGCGCCGTGCTGTGGGCCTCCATCGCGGATGCGGGCGAGGGGATCGCGGTCGCGGCCAGCGCTGCGAGAAGAAGGGTGCGGGTGACGGCGATCATGAGGGCTTCCATAGGTGCTCCGGGATGCACGGCACGAATCACGTTTTCGTGCCGGCCGCAACCGGGCGGGGAGGCCGCGGCTTGCGATTTTGGGCTTTTGGAGTACGCTTGGAGGCGCGATGAACGATGCATCCTATCTCGACGGAAAGATGCTGATCGCCATGCCGAGCATCGGCGACCCGCGCTTCGAACGGACCGTCATCTATCTGTGCGCCCATTCCGCCCAGGGCGCCATGGGGCTCGTCGTCAACAAGACAGCCGGCAACCTGACCTTCCGCGAGCTCATGAAGCAGCTCGGTCTGATCCCCGAGGGCGAGCCGATCAGGCTTCCGGCGCGCGCGCGGGCCATGCAGGTGCAGTTCGGCGGGCCGGTGGAGACAGGCAGGGGCTTCGTGCTCCACACCGCCGACTATTTCGCCGACGACAGCACGCTGCCGATCGACGAGGCCGTGGGCCTCACGGCCACGCTGGACGTGCTGCGCGCCATCGCAGCCGGCAAGGGGCCGCGCCTGTCGCTTCTGGCGCTCGGCTATGCCGGCTGGGGTCCGGGCCAGCTCGAGCGCGAGATCCAGATGAACGGCTGGCTTCACTGCGAGGCCGACGAGCTTCTGCTCTTCGACCGTGATCTCGAGGGCAAGTACGGTCAGGCGCTGCGCAAGATCGGCGTCGATCCCAGCATGCTCTCCTCGGTCGGAGGCCATGCTTAGAGCCATGCTGCTCGACCTCGCCGACCATCGCCGCATTCCGCCCCGCGCATTGTTGCTGGCCGTCGCCGCCGCCGTGCCGTTCTGGGCACTGGCGCTTCTGAGCCTTGGGCTTACCTCCTCGGTGCGGCCGGGCCTCGCCGTCACTGCGGCGATCGCCTATGGCGCGCTGACGCTCGCCTTCATGGGGGGCGTGCGCTGCGGCCTGGCGATCGGTCCCTACGGCGCACGCCGGCAGGAGAACGAACTGGCGCTGGCGGCGCTGGCACCTCTCGGCGGCTTCGTTGCAATTCTGCTGCCGCCCGCGCTCGGCGTCAGCCTCCTCATCGCGGCGCTGCTCCTGCAGGCGCTGTGGGACATGATGAGCGCCGAGACGGGGCGCCTGCCGCACTGGTTCTCCAGGCTGCGTCTCCTCCTGACGGCGGCAGCCGTGATCCCGCTCCTGGCCATCCTCGGCCGGCTGGTCCTGACCGCGCTCCGCTGAACGTCAGCCTCTGAGCACCCCGGATGGGAAGGCGTGGATGGCGGCGCGTCCGATCATCCAGGCGGTGAAAGGCCCGGGAAAGAGCGGCCGGAAGGCATCCGCCAGCACATTGAGCCCGCCCGTATAGGCACCGAAGGCCGGCATCACCAGCCGTTCGCCGTCGCCGGCGAAGCATTTGCGGGAGAGCCGCCGTCCGCGCTTCACCACGGCCGCGATCGGGTGCAGATGGCCCGCGATCTCGAGGCCGCCGCCACCCGGCAGATGCCGCAGTGTCAGGGGGCCGAGCGCCGCCTCCTGCGCGAGCGTTCCCGGCAGCTCGTCGGAAAGTTTTGGATCGTGATTGCCCGCGAGCCAGACGATCTCGACCAGGGAAGCCAGCCGCTCGATCTGGACTCGGTCCTGGGCATCGAGCCGGCCGAACCCGTCGCGGTCATGGAAGCTGTCGCCGAGCGAGAAGAGCCGTTCCGGACGCCAGCGCGCCACGGCATCGCCGAGCGCGCCGAGGGTCGTGCGCGTGTCGTAGGGCGGAAGATGGATGCCGCGTCCGGCGCGGCTCGAGCCCTTCTCGAAATGGAGGTCCGCCACCATGAGCGCGCGATAGTCGGGCGCATAGAGGGCGCCGGTGATGTCGGGAACGAGCTCGAGCCCTGCGAGCGCGATGCTGTCGCGCTTTGCGACCCCCCACCCCGACCGTTTCCGCACGGTTGATTTCTCCCCTCCCCCTCGTGGGGAGGGGTGAGGGGAGGGGGGCCCGAGCCTCGGTCGCACCACCG
>JBFXDI010000066.1:0-21455 GCA_050181295.1 Parvibaculaceae bacterium
CGGCCGTCCACGGGAAACCCAAGGAGCGGCAGGCCTGGGCGGTGGAGCAGTTGAAGCTTGCGGCCAAGGCCTCGCGCAACCTCGGGCTCGATGCGCATGTGTCGTTCCCGGGCGCGCTCGCCTGGCCCTATGTCTATCCCTGGCCGCAACGCCCGGCGGGCCTGATCGAGACCGCCTTCGACGAGCTCGCGAAGCGCTGGAAGCCGATCCTCGATGCCTTCGACGAGGCGGGCGTGGACGTCTGCTACGAGATCCATCCCGGCGAGGACATCTTCGACGGCGCGACCTTCGAGATGTTCCTCGAGCGCACCGGCAACCATCCGCGCTGCTGCATCAACTACGACCCCTCCCACTTCGTGCTGATGCAGCTCGACTACCTCGCCTTCATCGACATCTACCACGAGCGCATCAAGGCCTTCCACGTGAAGGACGCGGAGTTCAATCCGGACGGGCGGCAGGGCGTCTATTCGGGCTACCAGCCCTGGATCAAGCGTGCCGGCCGCTTCCGCTCGCTCGGCGACGGGCAGGTCGATTTTTCCGCCATCTTCTCGAAGCTCGCGGGCTACGGCTACGACTCCTGGGCGGTGCTCGAATGGGAATGCTGCATCAAGCATCCCGAGCAGGGCGCGGCGGAAGGCGCGCCCTTCATCGCGAGCCATCTCATCCGCACCACGGAGAAAGCCTTCGACGATTTCGCCGGCGGCAAGACGGACAGGAAGCAGATCAAGCGGATGCTCGGACTGTAGGAGGCAGCCATGGCGATCGAAGGCAGGAGCAGCGGCGCGGCTTCCAGGCGCATCCGGCTCGGCATGGTGGGCGGCGGCCAGGGCGCCTTCATCGGCGCCGTGCACCGCATCGCGGCGCGCATGGACGATCACTACGCGCTCGTCGCGGGGGCACTTTCGAGCGAGCCGAAGCGCGCCAAGGCGTCCGCCGCCGAGCTCGGGCTCGATCCCAAACGCAGCTATGGCGACTTCCACGCGATGGCGAAGGCGGAAGCCAGGCGCGAGGACGGGATCGAGGCCGTCTCCATCGTCACGCCCAACCACATGCACTTCCCCGTGGCGAAGGCGTTCCTCGAGGCCGGCATCCACGTCATCTGCGACAAGCCGCTCGTCACCTCCTCGAAGGAGGCGAAGGCGCTTAAAAGCCTCGTGGACAAATCGGGCCTCGTCTTCGCCGTCACCTACAACTATTCGGGCTATCCGATGATCCGCCAGGCGCGCGCCATGGTGCGCGAAGGGCTCATCGGCGACATCCGCGTCGTGCAGGCGGAATATCCGCAGGACTGGCTCACGACCAGGCTCGAGGACACCGGCCAGAAGCAGGCGGACTGGCGCACCGACCCCAAGCGCTCGGGCGCCGGCGGCTGCGTCGGCGACATCGGAACGCACGCCTACCATCTCGCCTGCTTCGTCAGCGGACTGATGTTGGAGACACTCGCGGCCGACCTCACCACCTTCGTCAAGGGCCGCCAGCTCGACGACAACGTCCATATCCTCCTGCGCTTCAAGGGAGGGGCCCGGGGCATGCTGTGGGCGAGCCAGGTGGCGCCTGGCAACGACAATGCGCTGAAGCTGCGTGTCTACGGCACCAAAGGCGGGCTCGAATGGTCGCAGGAATATCCGAACGACCTCTGGCACTCGCCGTTCGGCGAGCCACGGCGTCTCATCCGTCGCGGCGGCGCGGGCACGAACGCGGCCGCCCAGCGCCTCACCCGCATCCCGCCCGGACACCCGGAGGGCTATCTCGAGGGCTTCGCCAACATCTACGCCGAGGCCGCGCACGCCATCCGGGCCGCGCGGTCGGGTCGCCGGCTCAAGGACAAGGAGGTGCAGTTCCCCGGCATCGCGGATGGCGCGGCAGGCGTCGCCTTCATCGAGGCGGCGGTGAAGTCTTCGGCGAGGAACGGACGCTGGACGGCGGTCTGAGTCGTGGTTTTTGCGTTGCAACACAAGATTGTTGCGGCGCACGACAAGTGCATTGCGTTGTTTAGTGAAAAGAGTTTCACTAAACAAAATACTAAACAATAAGAGGCGTGCTCTGCGCCCTTCGCCGAGGTTCCCGCGGGACTTCCCCGCGGTCACTTAACCGCAGCTTCCACTCGCATGAGTTGTGGCTGCACGTCTCGAAAACGGGAGGAGACCTCATGAAGACGGTGTTGAAGGCAGTCGCCGGCGTGGCCGCTGCCGCCCTCTTTACGGTGGCGGGGCAGAGCCGGGCCGAGGCCCAGGAGCTGACGCTCTGCTGGGCAGCCTGGGATCCGGCAAACGCGCTGGTCGAGCTTTCCAAGGACTTCACGGCCCAGTCGGGCATCAACATGAAGTTCGAGTTCGTGCCGTGGCCGAACTTCGCCGATCGCATGCTGAACGAGCTGAACTCGGGCGGCAAGCTCTGCGACCTGATCATCGGCGACTCGCAGTGGATCGGCGGTTCGGCCGAGAACGGCCACTACGTGAAGCTGAACGACTTCTTCGACAAGGAAGGCATCAAGATGGATGACTTCCTCGAAGCCACCGTCTACGCCTACTCGACCTGGCCCAAGGGCACGCCCAACTACTGGGCGCTCCCGGCGATGGGCGATGCCTTGGGGTGGACCTACCGCAAGGACTGGTTCGCCAAGCCCGAGCTCCAGAAGGAGTTCAAGGAAAAGTACAGCCGCGACCTCGCTCCACCGAAAACGTGGGACGAGCTCAAGCAGGTGGCTGAGTTCTTCCAGGGCCGCGAGATCGACGGCAAGAAGGTCTATGGCGCCGCCATCTTCACCGAGCGCGGCTCGGAAGGCATCACCATGGGGGTGACATCCGCGCTCTATTCCTGGGGCTTCAAGTACGACGAGCCGGCCGGCTCCTACAAGATGGACGGGGCCGTGAACTCGCCCGATGCGGTTGCGGCGCTCGAGTTCTACAAGGAGCTCTACAAGTGCTGCACGCCTCCGGGCTACACCGACGCCTACATGCAGGAAGGCCTCGACGCCTTCAAGTCGGGCCAGGTCGCCATGCAGATGAACTGGTTCGCCTTCTGGCCCGGCATGTACAAGGACGAGAACGTCGGCGGCGACAAGATCGGCTTCTTCGTCAACCCGGGCGAGAAGGTCCCGGCCTCGACGCTCGGCGGCCAGGGCATCTCGGTCGTCTCCTATTCGGAGAAGAAGGACGACGCGCTGAAGTACATCAAGTGGTTCGCGACCGCGGACGTCCAGAAGAAGTGGTCGGCGCTCGGCGGCTACTCCTGCCACAAGGCGGTGCTGCTCGATCCGGAGTTCCCCAAGAGCTCGCCCTTCGCGGCAGACTTCCTCGTGGCCATGGGCCAGGTGAAGGACTTCTGGCAGGAGCCGGCCTTCGCCACGCTTATGCAGGCGATGCAGAAGCGCGTGCATGACTACGTCGTGGCCGACCAGGGCACGGCCAAGGAGGCGCTCGACAAGCTGATCGTCGACTGGACCACGACCTTCAAGGAAGAAGGCAAGATCCAGTAAGGGTCAGGCCAGCTCCACTACCGAACGGTCATCCCCCGGTGAGCGCAAGCGAGGCCGGGGGACCCAGTACTCATCGGAGCTCTCCGTGACTACTAAGTGGCCCGGACAAGCCGGGCCATGACAATCACGCAGGCGATCGGAAAAGCAGTCGAATGTCCTCGCAGGCCACGGGAAAGATCGGAGCGCTGGCGGCCCGAGCGGCGCACGCGACGCCCCTGCCGGTGGCGGTGAGCGTCAGGGGCCTCACGGACAAGGCCATCGCCTGGCTCTTCATCGCGCCCACCATCGTGCTCCTGCTCGCCATCAACATCTTTCCGCTGATCTGGACGATCTATCTCTCGTTCACGAACTTCCGCGCCAATCGGCCGAATGCGCCGATCCTCAACATCGGGGCCGACTACTACCGCTCGATCCTCGGCAACGAGGACATCTGGATTGCCATGCAGGCGACCGCCCACTTCGTGTTCTGGACCATCCTGTTCCAGACGCTGATCGGGTTCGGGCTCGCCTATCTCATCGATCGCAAGTTCCGCGGGCATGCTTTCTGGACCACCGTCATCCTCATCCCGATGATGCTGTCGCCGGCGGTGGTCGGTAACTTCTGGAAATTCCTCTATCAGCCGCAGATCGGCCTCTTCAACTACATCGTCTCCTTCTTCACCGGCATCCCGCCCTCGTCCTTCGAGATGGTCGGCTCGGTGCATCTTGCGCCCTGGTCGATCATCATCGTCGACACCTGGATGTGGACGCCCTACGTCATGCTCATCTGCCTCGCGGGGCTGCGCTCGATCCCGGACTACATCTACGAGGCGGCCGAGGTCGACCGCGCGTCGAAGTGGCGGCAGTTCTGGTCGATCACGCTGCCCATGGCGCTGCCTTTCATCATGCTGGCGGTGCTCTTCCGCGGCATCGAGAACTTCAAGATGTTCGACATGGTGAACCTCCTGACGTCGGGCGGGCCCGGCTCGACCACCGAGGTCGCCTCGATCACGCTCAAGCGCGAGGCCTTCGAGAAGTGGCGCACGGGCTTCTCCTCCGCCTTCGCCATCATCCTCTTCGTGACCGTGTTCGGGCTCGCCAACATCTACGTGAAGGCGCTCAACCGGGTGAAGCAGCGATGAGCGGCCTCGTCACAGCCCATTCGGTCGTTGAGCCGAGCCCCACGTCCAAGCGCGTCGCGGGCGCGATCATCATCGTCTACGCGCTCGTCTCGATGATCCCGCTCGCCTGGATCTTCCTCACGGGCTTCAAGTCGCCGCCCGACTCGATCTCCTATCCGCCGAAGATCGTCTTCGAGCCGACGCTCGAGGGCTACTGCAACCTCTTCACCACCCGCTCGCGCCAGACCGCGGAGTACATCCAGTCGCTCGGCGAGCCAACCTCCAACTGCGACCGCATCGTGCGCTCGCGCAATATGGTGATCGCGGGCCCGTCGAACTTCCTTCCCCGCTTCTGGAACTCGATCGTCATCGCCTTCGGCTCGACCTTCCTCGCCGTGTTCCTGGGCACGCTCGCGGCCTACGGCTTCTCGCGCTTCAAGGTGCCGCTCAAGGACGACCTCCTGTTCTTCATCCTGTCGACGCGCATGATGCCGCCCATCGCGGTCGCCATCCCCATCTACCTCATGTACCGCTATGTGGGGCTTTCCGACACCAAGCTCGGCATGATCCTGCTCTATACGGCGGTCAACGTTTCGCTCGCGGTGTGGCTGCTCAAGGGCTTCATCGACGAGATCCCGCGCGAATACGAGGAAGCCGCGATGATCGACGGCTACACGCGGCTGCAGGCGTTCCGCAAGGTGGTGCTGCCGCAGGCCGCGACCGGCATCGCCGCCACCGCCATCTTCTGCCTGATCTTCGCCTGGAACGAATATGCGTTCGCGGTGCTCCTGACCTCGGGCTCCGCCCAGACGGCGCCGCCCTTCATCCCGATCATCATCGGCGAAGGCGGTCAGGACTGGCCGGCGGTCGCGGCGGGCACCACGCTCTTCCTCATCCCGATTCTCGTCTTCACCATCCTGCTCAGGAAGCATCTCCTGCGCGGCATCACCTTCGGAGCCGTCCGGAAATGAGCGAGCGCCAGCCTCTTCCGATCCCACAACCGAGTCTCCTGCAGCGCTTCCTCGCCTTCCGCCGGGGACCGTGGGAGAACCTCGCCACCCTCGTCATCGCGGCAGGCGTCCTCATGCTCATGCAGCCCTTCGCGCTCTGGCTCTACACCTGGTCCTTTGCCGTCACGCTCCTTGGCACCGCCATGTTCATCGTCGTCTCGAAGTTCCCGGAGTGAGTATGGAAATGCGCCGTGCCATCCCCAATCCGTCATGCCAGCGAAAGCTGGCATCCCCTGAAGCGTCGAAATCACGCTTCGGTCATGACAGGTTCTTCGCATTCACAAGGGAACGCACTGTTCCAATGGAAATGCCCTATGGGATGCCAGCTTTCGCTGGCATGACGATCAATAGTGCAGACACGGACCATGGCTGAGATCCGCGTCGAGAACCTCCAGAAGAAGTTCGCCGACTTCACGGCCGTCGAGGATTCGACCTTCGCGATCGCCGACGGCTCGTTCTTCTGCCTGCTCGGACCCTCGGGCTGCGGCAAGACGACGACGCTCAGGATGATTGCCGGCCTCGAGCTGCCGACGGCCGGGAAAATCCTGCTCGACGGCGAGGACGTGACGCTCAAGCGGGCGTCCGAGCGCGACATCGCCTTCGTGTTCCAGCTCTTCGCGCTCTATCCGCACATGAACGTGCGCAGGAACATCGGCTTCCCGCTCAGGTGCCAGGGCGTGGCACGCGCCGAGATCGATTCCCGCGTCCGCGAGACGGCGGAGCTCCTGCGCATCGAGCACCTTCTCGACCGCCCCGTCTCGGCGCTCGCGGGCGGCGACCGCCAGCGCGTGGCGCTCGGACGGGCCATCGTGCGCCGGCCCAAGGCCTTTCTCATGGACGAGCCACTCGGCACGCTCGATGCCGAGTTCCGCACCCTCATGTGCCACGAGCTCCGCGCGCTCCACAATCGCATCCACGCCACCACCGTCTACGTCACCCACGATCAGCTCGAGGCCATGTCCATGGCTGACACCATCGCCGTCATGAACCAGGGCGTGGTCGAGCAGCTCGGGCCGCCGCAGGAGATCTACGACCGGCCGGCGACCATGTTCGTCGCCGACTTCATCGGCTCGCCCTCCATGAACCTGCTGCCCTTCCGAGGGACCTTGCGGCAGGGCGAAAGCACGGTGCGGATCAACGGCGCGATGGTCGGCGTGCCGGAGCTCCACGAGGAGGCGCCCGAGCAGGACCTCGTCCTCGGCGTCAGGCCCGAGCATATCCGCTTCAGCGACGCCGCGAGGTTCCGCGGCGAGGTGTTCGGCACGGAGTATCTAGGCACCACGCAGATCGTCACCGTGACCACCGGGCACGGAACGCTCAAAGCCCGCATCCCCGCGGACCAGACGGTGAGGCAGGGCGAGCATGTGGGACTGGAATTCGTCGCGCCCCGCCTCTCGCTCTTCGCGAAGCGGTCGGGCCGCGCGGTGCGCACGGCGCTGAGCGAGGGGCGGTCCAATGGCTGACGTCGTCCTCGCCAACGTCACCAAGCGGTTCGGCGCCGTTACGGCCGTCGACGACGTCAGCCTCTCGATCGGCGATGGTGAGTTCCTGGTGCTGCTCGGGCCGACCGGGGCCGGCAAGACGACGACGCTCCGGCTCGTGGCGGGACTGGAGGCGGCGGACAACGGCGCCATTTCGATCGGCGGACGCGACGTCACCGGCGAGGCGCCGGCGCAGCGCGACGTCGCCTTCGTGTTCCAGCAGTTCTCGCTCTATCCGCACCTGTCAGTTTACGACAACCTCGCCTTTCCGCTGCGCTCGCCGGCGCGCCGGGTGGCGGAGGCCGAGATCAAGGCGCGGGTGGAGGAGATCGCCGCCCTGCTTCGCATCCCGCACAAGCTCGCCAACAAGGCGACGCAGCTCTCGGGCGGAGAGATGCAGCGCGTCGCCATCGGCCGCGCGCTGGTGCGCCAGCCCTCGATCTACCTCATGGACGAGCCGCTCTCCTCGCTCGACGCCAAGCTTCGGGGCGACCTCCGGCTCGAGCTCAAGCGCATCCAGGCCGATCTCGGCTCGACCATGCTCTACGTGACGCACGACCAGATCGAGGCCATGACCATGGCCACCCGCATCGGCATCCTGGAGAAGGGCAGGCTGGTGCAGATCGGCACGCCGCGCGAGATCTATGAGGATCCGCGCAACATCTATGTGGCGACGCGGCTCGGCCAGCCCGCCATCAATCTCGTGCCCGAGGGCGTGATCGAGACGGGCGGCGCGCCCAAGGGCGCGAGCCTCGTGGGTGTGAGGACCGAGCATCTGAGGATTGCGCGTCTCAACGGCTCGGCCGCGGCCTGCGTGGGCAAGGTGGAGTGGATCGAGCATCTCGGCGACCAGAACTATCTGCATGTGAGCGTCGGCGACCACCGGCTGGTCACGCTGTCCTCCTCCGAAAGCGAGCTCGAGGCCGGCGACAAGGTGACGATCAGCGCGGTGAAGCCCCTCTTTTTCGACGCCTCGGGCGCGCGCATCAGGAACTGACGGCATGGAAAGAGCAACGTTCAGAACCCTGATCGAGATGGTCGCCAGCAAGGTGATCGCGCATGCGGAGGAGCTCACCGATCTCGACCGCGCCATCGGGGATGCCGACCACGGCATCAACATGAAGCGTGGCTTCGAGGCGGTGCTCGCAGAGATCGACGAGCTCGCCGGAAAGCCCCTGCCGGAAGCGCTCCAGAAGGGCGGCATGCTGCTCGTCATGAAGGTCGGGGGCGCTTCCGGCCCTCTCTACGGCACGCTCTTCATGGCGCTCGGCAAGTCGCTTCCCCCCGATCCCGACCGGACCCAGGCGGCGAAGGCGCTCGGCGAGGCCATCGCGGCGGTCAAGGCGCGCGGCAAGTCGGACGCGGGCCAGAAGACGATGCTCGATGTGCTCGTGCCGCTGCAGCAGGCGCTCGCAGCGGGCGCCGACGGCCCCGCGCTCAAGGCGGCGGCCGACGAGGCGGCGAAGGCGACGGTGCCGATGCAGGCCATCCGCGGCCGCGCTTCCTTCCTCGGCGAGCGCTCGGTCGGCCACATGGACCCCGGCGCCCGCTCCAGCGCCCTCATCCTTTCCGCCATCGTCGATGCCCTGGAGGCCCGCGCATGACCCTGAATGTCGGCATCGTCATCGTCTCGCATTCGCCCGATGTCGCGCGCGGCACGGCCGACATGGTGCGCCAGATGGTGGGCGACGAGGTGCCGCTCGCCCATTGCGGCGGCGACCCGGCGGGGGGGCTCGGCACGAGCGTGGAGAAGATCATGGCCGCCATCGACCAGGCCTGGTCGGAGGCAGGCGTCGCCATCCTCGTCGATCTCGGGGGTGCCGAGACCAACAGCGAGATGGCGATCGAGATGCTGCCCGAGGAGAGGCGCGGCAAGGTCACGATCTGCAATGCGCCGGTGGTCGAGGGCGCAGTCATGGCGGCGACGGAAGCCTCCTCGGGCGCGGCGCTCGAAGTGGTGCGTCGGACGGCCGAAGAACTCTACGCAAGCTGATGCGGAAGGTGGTCACCATGTCGCCTCTTGATTCCTCCCACTCGATGGGGGAGGTCGGCCCGCAGGGCCGGGTGGGGGTGACCAGCCTGTCACCCCTCCCCTACCCCTCCCCATCAAGGGGAGGGGAGCAGTGCAACGGATCGGACCGACATGAGTGAAGCAACGGCCAGAGCCTCCGTCCTGATGACGCATCCGGTGGGCCTGCATGCACGCCCGTCGGTGAAGTTCACCAAGCTCGCGAAGACCTTCCAGAGCCGCATCGAGATCGCCGCCACGCCGGAGGGCCCGTGGATCGACGCCAAGAGCATCGTCAAGGTCATGGCA
The DNA here is from genome assembly GCA_050181295.1 of Parvibaculaceae bacterium. Taxonomy (GTDB): domain Bacteria; phylum Pseudomonadota; class Alphaproteobacteria; order Rhizobiales; family Aestuariivirgaceae; genus JBFXDI01. The sequence continues at coordinate 9,387 of JBFXDI010000066.1, forward strand.
GCGAAGGTCCCGCAGCATGCGCGCCTCGAGCTTCGCGCGGACGGTCCGGACGCGGCGGCTGCCGTCGCCGCGCTTGCGGGCCTTGTCGAGCGCGATTTCGACGAGACCCACGCCGATGCCGCGACCGGTTGAGCTCTTCGGACAGGCCGCCTCGCCAGGCATCGCCTCGGGGCCTCTGGTCTGGGTGGGTCGGAGGACCGGCACACGCCGCATCGCCGGCGGCCCTGAACAGGAGAAGGCCGCGCTCGCTGCCGCCATCGAGGCCTCGATCGCGAGCCTCTCTGTTCTCATGGAGGCGGCGGACGAGGAAGACGCGGCCGGCATGCTCGCCTTCCAGATCGCCATGCTGGAGGACGAGACGCTGAGCGCGCCGGCGCTCGAAGCCATCGCGCTCGGCTCGCCCGCCGACGCTGCCTGGGAAGCGGCGCTCGCGCCGCAGGTCGCGGAGTACGAAGCGGCAGAGGACGACTACTTCCGCGCCCGCGCCTCGGATCTGAAGGATCTGCGCGACCGGGTGCTGCGGCATCTTTCGGGCGAGACCGGGGAGAACCGGCCGAAAGGCGCCATCCTCGCGGGCGAGGACGCGTCGCCCACCCTCTTCCTAGAGACGGACTGGAGCGAGGGTGGCGGACTGGTCCTGAGCGAAGGGAGCATCAACAGCCATGTCGCGATCCTCGCCCGGGCGCGGGGCGTGCCCATGGTGGTGGGCGTTGGCGCCATCGATCCGGCCCCCGATGCCGAAGCCATCGTCAACGGTACGTGCGGGCGCGTGATCCTGAACCCCGATGCGGCGGCGAAGGCCGAAGCCTGGGCCGATGCCGAAGCCGAGCGGCAGGTGAGCGAGCAGGCAACGCGCTATCTCGCGCGCCCTGCCGCAACCGCCGACGGAACGCCGGTGAAGGTGCTGATCAATGTGGCGGGACCGCAGGATGTCGAGCGCATCGACCCGGTGAGCTGCGACGGCATCGGCCTCATGCGCACCGAGTTCCTGTTCCGTGACGGCGAGGCCTTTCCGGACGAGGACACGCAGTATCGCGCCTACCGGAAGCTCCTCGAATGGGCGGGCACGCGACCCGTCACCATCCGCACGCTCGACATCGGCGGGGACAAGCCGATCAAGGGGCTTACCGTCGAGGGCGAGGCGAACGCCTTCCTCGGGGTGCGCGGCATCCGCCTGTCGCTGAAGCGTCCCGAGGTCTTCCGCGTGCAGCTCCGGGCGCTGGCGCGCGCCGCGGTGCATGGCACGCTGAAGGTGATGTGGCCCATGGTGACGGTGCCGGAGGAGCTGGACGAGGCGCGCGCGCTCTTCGAGGAGTCGCTCGCTGGCCTGAAGGCGCGAGGCGTCCCCGCCGCGCGGCCGCCGCTCGGGATGATGGTCGAGGTGCCGGCCGCCGCCATCACGCCCGAACGCTTCTCGGCCGCCGAGTTCTTCTCGATCGGGTCCAACGACCTTCTGCAATATGTCGCCGCCGCCTCGCGCGACAACGGCGCGGTGGCTTCGCTCGCCGAGGCCTCGCTGCCGGCTGTCCTGGCGCTCATCGGGGGGCTCGCCGAGCACGCCCGCAAGCGCGGCATCGAGGTTTCGATCTGCGGCGACCTCGCTGGCGATCCCATGGCCGCCAGCCCGCTGCTCAAGGCCGGGCTCCGCTCGCTCTCGGTCGCGCCGGTGGCGCTCGCGCGCGTCAAGGCCGCCGTCGCGCAAGTCCATCTCGGGTCCGTCCATGACGCGGCATGAGCGGATCGCGCCCGAGGCGCAGGCCGAGGCCGTGGCGGAATACAAGGCGATCCTCCGCGAGGTGCTGGACGCCCGGCCTTCGGGCACGCGCCAGCGGCTGGCCGACGCGCTGGGAAAGAACCGGAGCTTCGTCTCCCAGATCGCCAACCCGCAGTACGCCACGCCCATTCCCGCCACGCATCTCGACCTCATCTTCGAGATCTGCCACTTCCCGCCGGCGACCCGCGAGCGCTTCCTGTCGGCCTATGCGCGCGCACACTCGGCAAGGCTCGCCCGCCGTCACGAGCCCTCAAAACTCCGCCGCCACACCATCCTGCTGCCGGACCTCGGCTCGGCGCAACGCAACCAGAAGATCGACGCGCTGGTCGCCGATTTCGTCCGCAAGCTGACCAGGATTTTGGATGAGCCGGAGTAAAAGTTCGTCATGGCCGGGCCTGACCCGGCCATCCTTTTCACAACCGGCAAGAGGATTGCCGGGTCGAGCCGGCAATGACGTTTGGATAGGGAGAACGCCAGCCATGAAGAAGTTCCTGAACTCCACCGACACGCTGCTCAGCGAAAGCCTTGACGGCTTCGCGGCGGCGCATGGAGACCTCGTGAGCCTCGGCGAGGAGCGGAAGTTCGTGCGGCGCAAGACCCTCAAGCCCGGCAAGGTGGCGCTCATCTCGGGCGGCGGCTCCGGCCATGAGCCGCTGCATGCGGGCTTCGTCGGCCACGGCATGCTGGACGCGGCCTGCCCCGGCCAGGTCTTCACATCGCCGACGCCCGACCAGATGCTCGCCGCCGCCGAGGCGGTCGACACCGGCGCGGGCGTGCTCTTCATCGTCAAGAACTACGAAGGCGACGTCATGAACTTCGACATGGCGCGCGAGATGGCGCAGGGGAAGGCGGCAAGCGTCGTCACGGACGACGACGTGGCGGTCGAGAACTCGACCTACACCACCGGGCGGCGCGGCGTCGCCGGCACCATGGTCGTGGAGCGCATCGTCGGCGCGGCGGCGGAGGAAGGACTCGACCTCGACGCGCTGAAAGCGCTCGGCGACAAGGTCAACAAGGCCACGCGCTCCATGGGCGCGGCGCTCACGAGCTGCACCGTGCCCGCCGCCGGCCGGCCCACCTTCGACATCGGCGAGGACGAGATGGAAATGGGCGTCGGCATCCATGGCGAGCCAGGCCGCCGGCGCGTCAAGCTCATGAGCGCGGATGCGGCGGCAGCCGAGATGGCCGGCGCCATCCTCGGCGACTTCGGCACGCAGGCGAAGGGCGACGCGCTCCTGCTCGTCAACGGCTTCGGCGGCACGCCCCTGATGGAGCTCTACCTCATGTACCACGCGGCGCGTGCGCTCCTGGAGAAGCAGGGCGTGCGGGCCGTGCGGTCGCTCGTCGGCAACTACGTCACCTCGCTCGACATGGCGGGCTGCTCCGTCACCGTCACGCGGCTCGACACCGAGATGGCGCGGCTCTGGGACAGCCCTGTCCACACCCCGGCGCTCCGCTGGGGAATGTGACGGGCCGCCATCACCGGGCTTGACCCGGTGATCGTTTTGGCGGCTACAGCGTTGGGCATGGAAAAGGATGGCCGGGTCGAGCCCGGCCATGACGCTTGATCGAAGGAGCCTCCATGCGCGCGCTCACCATCGGCTCGGCCATGATCGACATCATCGTCCTCGTGGACAGCCGCAATGTCGAGCGCATGACCATGACGAACGAGAACGCCTCCTTCCTCCTGCTCGAGCAGGGCGCCAAGGTCGAGGCGCATGCGATCTCCAGCCATTGCGGCGGCGGCGCCGTCAACACCGCGGTGGCGCTGAAGCGGCTCGGCTCCCGCGTCGCCGCACTCGCCAAGACCGGCCGTGACGGCAACGCGAAACGCGTGCGGACCTTCCTCGAAGCGGAAGGCGTGGAGACCGGCAGGCTGCTCGACACCGACGAACTCGCCACCGGACAGGCGGTCATGGTCTCCTCGCACGACCGCAACGCCACCATCTTCACGCATCGCGGCGCCAACGGGCTCATCCGACCATCCGACCTTCCGGCGAGCCTCTTCAAGGGGCTCGAGCTCGTCTATGTGTCGGGCCTCTCCAACCGCTCGTCGGACTGCTTCCCCGGCCTCATGAAGGTCGCCATTGGAGCGGGCGCCTTCGTCGCCTCCAATCCCGGCATCCGCCAGATCACCTCGCGCACCGAGGCCCTCCTCACCTCGATCGCGGGGCTCGGCCTCATGTCGGTCAACCGCAAGGAGGCGAACGCGCTCGTGCCCGCGATGTCCGCCCGCGCATCCGGCCGCAAGGCGAGGAAAGCCCGCGGCGCCAGGGAGAAGGACGTGCCGCGGCTCATGCGCATCGGGCTCTCCTTCGGCGGCTTCGACATGGGGCTCGTCGAGTTCGCCGACACGCTCCTCTCGACGACCGGCCTCAAGCGCCTCGTCATCACCGACGGATCCGAAGGCGCGATCCTCGCCGACGCCAAAGGCTTCCACCACTGTCCCATCCTCAAGGTGGAGGTGATGGGCACGGCGGGCGCGGGCGATGCCTTCTCCTCCACTCTTTCCTTCATGCTGGCCTCGGGCGCCGAGCCCCAGGACGCACTCCGGGCCGCGAGCATCAATGCGGCTTCCGTCGTGACGCATGCCGACACGACCGAGGGGCTCCTCGACCTCGAGACGCTCAAGAACCGTGCCGCGGCGGCACAGAAGGAGCTTCCGGTCGGCACCTGGCCCTGGAAGACGTGACCCCCTATCGATTTCGGTGGCGATTTCCCGCTCGTCCCCGCGGAAGCGGGGACCCAGGGACTTCGGATCATGGATTCCCGCTTGCGCGGGAATGAGCGGAATGGTCAACCTGCTCGACCGATCTCCAAACCAGGAAGGACCGAGCGCGCATGAGCCGACCCGTCATCGTCACCGGAGGAAGCCGCGGCATCGGAGCGGCGACGGCGAGGCTCCTGGCCCAGCGCGGCCATGACGTCGCGATCAGCTATGCCGGCAACGAGAAGGCCGCCCGCTCTGTCGTCTCCGAGATCGAGGCGGCCGGCCGGCGGGCCGTCGCAATCCAAGGCGACGTCGCCGTGGAGGCCGACGTCGTGCGGCTCTTCGCGGAAGCCGAAAAGGCGCTCGGCGCCCCCTACGGCCTCGTCAACAATGCGGGCATGCTGCACAACCAGTCGCGGCTCGACGCCATGTCGGAGGAGCGCCTGACCAGGAGCTTCGCCGTGAATGTGGTGGGCTCCTTCCTCTGCGCGCGGGAAGCCGTGAAGCGCATGTCCACGCGCTTCGGCGGCAAAGGCGGCTCGATCGTCAACGTCTCCTCCGTCGCCTCGCGGCTCGGCGGACCCAACGAATATATCGACTATGCCGCCACCAAGGGTGCGATCGATTCGATGACCATCGGGCTCGCCAAGGAGGTGGGCGCGGAGGGCGTGCGCGTGAACGCGGTGAGGCCCGGCCTCATCATCACCGAGATCCACGCCTCGGGCGGGGAGCCCGGCCGCGTCGACCGTCTGAAGTCCATGGTGCCGATGGGCCGCGGCGGCACGGCCGAGGAGGTGGCCGCCGCCATCGTCTGGCTCATCTCGGACGAGGCGTCCTACATCACCGGCGCGCTCCTCGACATCAGCGCCGGGAGGTAGAGGAGGTAAACCGATGCGCGCGGTGATCTTCGAGTTCTGGCCGGCCGAGGGGCGACGGAACGATTATTTCGACCACGTTGCGCTCTTGCGCGAGGAGCTGGCGAAAATGCCGGGCTTCATTTCGGTCGAGCGCTTCGAGAGCCTGACGGAGCCCGGCAAGCTGCTGTCGCTCCAGTTCTGGGAGAGCGACGAGGCCATCGCCAACTGGCGCCGCCACATGGGGCACCGCAAGGCGCAGGCCGCCGGGCGGGCCGGCATCTTCCGCGACTACCGCCTGAGGATCGCCGAGGTCGACCGCGACTACGGCATGACGCGGCGCGAGCAGGCGCCCGAGGATTCGCTCGCGGTGTTCGACCGGTGATTGTGCAGCACATGCCGATTGTCATGCCAGCGAAAGCTGGCATCCCGCACATCACCCTGCTGTCATTGCCGGGCTTGGCCCGGCAATCCATGAACACCGCGCCGGACCGTCATTGCTCCGCCGGTGATCATGGATGCCCGGAACAAGTCCGGGCATGACAAGAAAGGGTCAAGACGCCCCGTTTTCGCTGGAATGACGAACGAACCGACGTCCTGACAACCACGTGGTCCGGAAGGGGCTCCCACTTCCCGCCCCCATGCTCTAGGTTGCGGCCATGGAGCGGTCCTTCGCGAAAGAGGTGCAGGCGCTGAAGCTCGGCGCCGGGGAGATTTTTCACGGCGAAGGCATCCTCGCCATCACCAAGGCGCTGCTCCAGTCGGGCGTCGCCTATGTGGGCGGCTACCAGGGCTCGCCCGTCTCCCACATGGTGGACGTGCTCATGGACGCGCACGACATCCTCGAAGACCTCGGCGTCCACTACGAGGTCTGCGCCAACGAGGCGGCGGCCGCCGCCATGCTCGGCGCCTCCATCAACTATCCCATGCGCGGTGCGGCGGTGTGGAAGTCGACGGTCGGCACCAACGTCGCCTCCGACGCGCTCTCGAACCTCGCCTCCGCCGGCGTCAAGGGCGGCGCGCTCGTCATTCTCGGCGAGGACTATGGCGAGGGCGCGAGCATCATCCAGGAGCGCAGCCACGCCTTCGCGATGAAGTCGCAGATGTGGCTCCTCGATCCGCGCCCCGACCTGCCGCGCATCGTCGACCTGGTGGAGCAGGCCTTCGCGCTCTCGGAAGCCTCGAGCACGCCCGTGATGATGGAGTTCCGCATCCGCGCCTGCCATCTCACGGGAAGCTTCCCCGCGCGCGACAACCGGCCGCCGCCCGTCTCGCGCCGGCAGGTGATGGAGAACCCGGACTTCGACTACGGCCGCATCTGCCTGCCGCCCGCCACCTATGCGCAGGAGAAGCACAAGATCGAGCACCGCTTCCCGGCAGCGCTGAAATTCATCGCCGAGCACGGCCTCAACGAATGGCGCGACGGACCGCTGGCCGAAATCGGCATCCTGACGCAGGGCGGACTCACGAACTCGGTGCTCCGGGCGCTGGAGCGGCTGGGGCTCGCGGACGCCTTCGGCAAGGCCGACGTGCCGCTCGGCATCCTCAACGTCACCTATCCGCTGGTGCCGGAGGAGATCGCCCGCTTCTGCCGGGGAAAGCGCGCGGTGCTGATCGTCGAGGAGGGCCAGCCCGCCTTCCTGGAAGAGGCTATCGGAGCGTTGCTGCGGCGGGCGGAGGTGGACACCACCATCGTCGGCAAGGATGTTTTGCCGATGGCCGGCGAATATGTCTCGGAAGTGCTGGTGAAGGGGATCGCGCGCTTCCTCGAGGGGGCGGTGCCGAAGGGCGTCGATCTTACGCGCATCGGCAGCATCCTGCAGGGCATCGATGCGATCCGGGCGGGCGCTCAGGAAGCACTGGGCCAGGCCATGCCGAAGCGGCCTCCGACCTTCTGCACCGGCTGCCCGGAGCGGCCCGTGTTCTCCGCCATAAGGCTGGTCGAGCGCGACCTCGGCAAGCTCCACATCGCGGCCGACATCGGCTGCCACACCTTCTCGACGCTGCCGCCCTTCAATCTCGGCAATTCGGTCCTGGGCTACGGCCTCGGGCTCTCCAGCGCGGCGGCCGTCGCGCCCGCCATGAAGCGGCGCACGCTCTCGATCATGGGCGACGGCGGCTTCTGGCACAACGGGCTCTCGACCGGCGTGTCGGGCGCCGTCTTCAACCAGTCGGACGGCGTGCTGGTGGTGATGAACAACGGCTACTCAGCCGCGACCGGCCAGCAGTTCATCCCGTCCTCGGGGCGGAACTACCGCCTGGTGCCGACCGGCCAGACGATCCGCTCGGCGCTCGAAGGCGTGGGGGTGAAATGGATCCGCACCCGCTCGACCTATCGCGTCAAGAAGATGGTCCGCACGCTGAAGAGCGCGCTGACGACAACCGAGAAGGGGCTCAAGGTCATCATCGCCGAGGGCGAGTGCCAGCTCGCCCGCCAGCGCAAGGTCAGGGTGGAGACCGCCGCGGCGCTCAAAGCCGGGCGGCGGGTCGTGCGCACCAAGTACGGCGTCGATGCCGAGACCTGCTCGGGCGATCATTCATGCATCCGGCTTTCGGGCTGTCCTTCCCTCACCATCGCGCCGCATCCCGATCCCCTGCGCCTCGACCCGGTGGCGAAGGTGATCGAGAGCTGCGTCGGCTGCGGGCTCTGCGGCGAGGTCGCGGATGCGGCGGTGCTCTGCCCCTCCTTCTACAAGGCCGAGGTGATCCAGAACCCGACGTTGTTAGACCGCGCGATGGACCGCATGCGGCGCGGCGTGATCGGCCTGCTGGCTCCAAGACCCGCCCCCCACCCCAACCCTCCCCCACAAGGGGGGAGGGAGAAGGATGTTCGAACTCCATCCACGGGGAGAGAGGGTACTCAAAGTGTGCTTCCCTCCCCCTCGTGGGGAGGGGAAGGGGTGGGGGGAATCGCACGCTCCACATCTCCGGCGCCTGCCCGCACCAGCGTGCTCATCGCGGCCATGGGCGGCGAGGGCGGCGGCCTGCTCGCCGACTGGATCGTGGAGGCCGCCCGCCACGCCGGGCTGCATGTGCAATCGACCTCCATTCCGGGCGTCGCGCAGCGCACCGGCGCGACCACCTACTATATCGAGATGATGCCGCCGGCGGCGGACGGCCGCGCGCCGGTCTTCGGGCTCTATCCGGTGCCGGGCGAGGTGGATATCGCGGTCGCCTCCGAGCTCGTCGAGGCGGGCAGGCTTGCCGAGAACGGCTTCCTCACGCCCGGCCGCACCACGCTCGTCTCCTCGACGCATCGCGTGCACGCCATCGGCGAGAAGACGGCGCTCGGCGACGGCTCCGCCGATTCCTCCCGCATCCTCGACGCCGTCCGCCGCTTCAGCGGAGGCGCCGTGCTCGCAGACTTCGCGGCCCGCGCGCGAACCGGGGAAGCGGCGCTCAATGCGGTGCTCCTCGGCGCCATGCTCGCAAGCGGGCGGCTGCCTTTCGGACGCGCCGAGGCGGACGCCGCGATCCGGCAGCGGGGCGTGGCCGCGGAGGCGAACGTCGCAGGGGTGTCGCTCGGCCTCGCGCCCGACACCGTGCCTGACGCGATGGAAGAACGGGCAGATGCGCCGGGGGGCGCCCTGCCCCCGGCCGGCGATCTGCCCGCAGCGGTGGCGGAGCTGGCGGCGATCGGCCTCGCCCGGCTCGAGGACTATCAGGATGCGGACTATGCGGCGCTCTACGCCGCGCGGCTGAGGCGGATCGTGGCGCTGGACCGCGCCGAGACCGGCCATGCGCTCGGCCGCGAGACGGCGCGCTGGCTGGCGCTCTGGATGGCCTATGAGGACGTGATCCGGGTGGCGGACCTCAAGTCTCGCCCTGAGCGCATCGGGGCTGTGCGCCGCGACACGCAAGCGAAGCCGAACGAGCCGCTCCGCATCACCGAGTTCTTCAAGCCCGGCGTCGAGGAGGCGGCGGCGCTGCTGCCGGCCGCGCTCGGACACCGGCTCATCGCCTGGGCCGAGCGGCGAGGGCTCAGGGAGCGGCTGCATGTGCCGCTGCATCTGCGCACCGACTCGATCCTGGGCTACCTGACGCTCCGCCTTCTCGCGAAACTGAAGGGCCTGCGGCGGAAGAGCCTGCGCCACGCGCAAGAGCAGGCGCTGATCGAGCGCTGGCTCGGCGCCGTGGAGAAGGCGGCGGCGCGCGATCCCGATTTCGCGCTCGCCGTCTCCGGGCTCGGCCGGCTCGTCAAAGGCTACGGCGACACGCGCGCCCGCGCCAACCGCAACCTCTTGCGCATTCTGGAGGCGGTGGTCGAGCCGGCCCTCGCCTCCTCGGGCGACCTTGGGCTGGAGACGCAGCGGCTCAAGCGCGCCACCGAGGCCGCGCTCGCCGACGAGGAGGGCAAGGCGCTGGCCGCGGCGCTGAAAACCACTCCCTCCCCGTCCGGCGGCTATGCGCTCGCGGCCGAGTAGGCCAGCAGCCCTCCGTACCCCGAGGCAGCCGTCGCTTCCCTTGCAACCGCCGGCGTCCTAGGTTGCGGGCCGCACGCAACGGGGAGCGCCATGCCGTTCGACCTCATCGTCCAGAACGCCACGCTGCCGGACGGCCGCAGGGGCCTCGATATCGGCTGCCAGGGCGGGCGCATCGCCGCCATCGAGCGTGGGCTTCCGGCCGACGGCACGCCCACAGTCGACGGGCAAGGCAGGCTCGTCTCGCCCCCCTTCGTGGACCCGCATTTCCACATGGACGCGACGCTCTCGCTCGGCCTTCCTCGCCTCAACCGGTCGGGCACGCTGCTCGAGGGCATCGCGCTCTGGGGCGAGCTCAAACCCCTCCTCACCGTCGAGGCCGTGATCGAGCGGGCGCTCCGCTACTGCGACCTCGCGGTCTCACAGGGGCTGCTCGCCATCCGCAGCCACGTGGACGTCTGCGACGACCGCCTGACCGGCGTCGAGGCGTTGCTCGCGGTCAAGAGAGAGGTCGCGCCCTATCTCGATCTGCAGCTCGTGGCCTTCCCGCAGGACGGCTATTTCCGCTCGCCCACAGCGGCCCGGAACCTGGAGCGCGCGCTCGACATGGGCGTCGATGTCGTGGGCGGCATTCCGCATTTCGAGCGCACCATGGCCGACGGGGCGGCGAGCGTGAAGGCGCTCTGCGAGATCGCGGCCAAGCGGGGCCTGCTCGTCGACATGCATTGCGACGAGACGGACGATCCGATGTCCCGCCACATCGAGACCCTCAGCCATGAGACGCAGCGCCTCGGGCTCCAGGGCCGGGTCACGGGCTCGCACCTCACCTCCATGCACTCCATGGACAATTATTACGTCTCGAAGCTCCTGCCGCTCATCGCGGAAGCGGGCGTCGCCGCCATCGCCAACCCGCTCATCAACATCGTCATCCAGGGCCGCCATGACACCTACCCCAAGCGCCGCGGCCAGACGCGCGTGCCGGAGTTGCGGGAACATGGCATCGACGTCGCCTTCGGCGGCGACTGCGTCATGGATCCCTGGTATTCGCTCGGCCAGGCCGACATGCTGGAGGTTGCGGCGATGGGCCTGCATGCGGGCCAGCTCACGAGCCGCGAGGCCATGGGATTCTGCTACGACGCGGTCACGACGAACGCCGCGAAAATCCTGCATCTCGACGGCTACGGCATCAACGTCGGCGCCAATGCCGACCTGGTCGTTCTGCAGGCGGAGGATCGGATCGAGGCCATCCGCTTGAAGCCGCCGCGGCTTTGTGTCATCCGGCGCGGGAAGGTCATCGCAGAGACGCCGGCGAGGGTCACGGCGCTGAAGATCGAGGGACGGCCGAAGTTGGTCGATCCGGCGGACTACGCGCCGCGGGAAGGATGAAGGAGCAGGGATGAGCCAGGGTGGAAACGTGCGTGTCGACGGGGCGCGGCTGTGGTCGAGCCTCATGGAGATGGGCGAGATCGGCGGCACGCCCAAGGGCGGCTCGAACCGCCAGACGCTGACCGACCTCGACGCCGAAGGACGCCGGCTCTTCACGCGCTGGTGCGAGGCGGCCGGCCTCACCGTCAAGATCGACCGCATGGGCAACATGTTCGCTCGCCGCGCCGGCGCCGACGACAGCCTGCCGCCGGTCGTGGCGGGCAGCCATCTCGACACGCAGCCGACCGGCGGCAAGTTCGACGGCGTGCTCGGCGTCCTGGGCGCGCTCGAGGCCGTCCGCACCCTGAACGACCTCAAGATCCGCACGAAGCACCCGATCGAGGTCGTGAACTGGACCAACGAGGAAGGCGCGCGCTTTGCGCCCGCCATGGTGTCCTCGGGCGTCTTTGCCGGAGCCTTCAGCGAGGACTACGCCTATTCGCGCACCGATCCCGAGGGCAAGCGCTTCGGCGCGGAGCTGAAGCGCATCGGCTACCAGGGGGCGGAGCCGGTCGGCGGCCGCAAGCTCCATGCCTATTACGAGCTCCACATCGAGCAGGGCCCGATCCTCGAGGACGAGAACATTGACATCGGCGTCGTGACGCACGGCCAGGGCCTCAAATGGATCGAGGTCACGATCGAGGGCTACGAGAGCCATGCGGGCTCGACCCCCATGCCGCGGCGGCGGGATGCCGGGCTCGGGGCGGCGCGCCTGATCGAGCTCGTGCGCGCAACCGCGCTCGCGCATGCGCCGCTCGCGGTCGGGACCGTCGGTCGCCTCGTCGTCCACCCCTGCACGCGCAACATCATCCCCGGCAGGGTCGAGCTCACCATCGACATCCGGCATCCGGAGGCCGCCGTTCTCGAGATCGGAAGAGCACACGA
>JBFXDI010000067.1:0-21407 GCA_050181295.1 Parvibaculaceae bacterium
GTCGCGCGAGACCGCACTTATGCGCTCGCGGCCGAACTAAGAGAGCGAGCTTCAGACCCAGCCTGACTATCTATCCAATCTCGTCTCTGCTCGCCCAGCCTCTTTTCTGTTCGCGCGGCTGGATAGACTTGGCTGCGTTATCAGCAAGCCCAACGCAACAGCAAGTACTGCAGCCATCCCCCCTGTGCGGAGCGGATAGTCGACTAGCGAATGCATAAGCGGCACCGCAATCATGATGCTGGCTGCACGCGGTAGCAAATAGTCTATCTCTTCCCGCTCCCGAAGCTTGCGGCTCCAAGCCTGAATGCCTTTTCGCACCCACCAAAATACGAGACCAATCAGGACAACTAACCCGAACGCGCCAGATTCGAGCAGGAGTTCGGCTAAGTCATTGTGGGCCCTGTTAATGTATTCTGGGCCAAGACTATTGAGCTGGGTCGACTCGTACATCTGATAGATCGGGACGAACGTTCCCGTCCCGGCACCAAAAGGTGCAAATTTCCAGGCTATATCGAGCGTTTGCTTCGCGACCTCATATCGGGTTGCATCGATTTCCTCCGGTTCGATGGACGGCAGGATCCGGTAGATTAGGAAGCCAGCGGAGGCCACTAAGGCGACGATCGCGAAAATATAGCCGTGTCGAGCCAAACTCGATCGAAAATGAGGAAAAAGCATAGCCGAACAGGCAAGAGCTGCAAAAGTTGCGAGAACAATCGCGGCTCTAGATTGCATCAAGCCTTGCGCAAGGAAAAGCAGAATAGCGATTGCGATGAACCCAATGAGCGATGGTATGGCTGTAACCCCGGCGCCATCCTGTCTCCAACGTGCCAGTTTAGCGACTACCCAGGCTCCTGTGACGGGGATCAACGACGCCATAAAGATGGCCGCATGATTTGCGTTTGCGAAAAACGCAACCGCAACTTCTTTGTTGGTGAAGGCGAAGAATCGGAGCGGTGTGGTGGACCCAAAGGCAACCTGCAATAGCCCCAGGACAACGCCCGCGACTCCAAGTCCCAGTAGGACGAGACTGAGCACGCGGCGCTCCGCCATGCCGAGCAGGAGCGTCCCCAAGAACAACGCCAAAGGAGGAATCAATGAAAGTGCACTTTGCAACGTTGTCGAAGGTCCGAGGCTAATTGGATGCCACGGAGTAGGAATGCCCGCTATCTCAAACGTCCGAGAAAATGCCTCACGTCCCGGAAGGGCCGTCCACACAAAAGGTGGTAGTGGAATGAGTTGTATTAGCGGCACCGCAGCGATTGCCGTCACGACAAGCAGGGCTGTCTTGATGTCGGCTGAACTCCTTATCGACCAAAGTTGGATAATACTAGCCAGAAGCAGCGGCAAGCTCACAAGTTGCAGAATGTAGTCGCCGGAAAAGCCCTGTCTCGTTCCACCACCTAGAATAATGCTCAGGACCAGGACACATGCCGTCGCCCAGAATCCCACAGAAAGCGATTGCCAGCTCTTTCGGCGAATCTCCTTACTGTGCGCTGTGCTGCGAGTCCTGAACCTTCGATCGTCAGTCCACATCAAACGAGCTTTTGAGCTTTCATGGGGTCAATAAATCTGTAGGGCATTCCGATAAAGCCAGCAGCTTCGGAGCCTAGAAGAACCATGTAGTTCCCCTTTTCTCAAAGGCTCCAATAATTCAGCTTTGACGGTATGGCGCTTGGCTCGAGTGCCGACTTCACATCCATGACAGTTCCGCCGGCCTTGAGCCGAGACAACATGTCCAGTGTATCGGCGAGAAAGGCCCGATGCGGGACGGCAAGCACGAGCACGTCCAGATCCCGCAGATCGTCCAGCGAACTCAGTTTGAGCCCATACTCGTGAAGGACCTGCTTTTCATCGACCAGTGGGTCCGCCACGAGCGGCTTGACGCCATACGATGAAAGTTCGGTGACGATATCGGGAACCTTACTGTTTCGGATATCGGGCACATTCTCTTTGAACGTGAGGCCGAGAATCCCGACCCGCGCCTTCGACAGTGGCTGAGGGGTGGCGCCGAGAAACGAAACCAGTCGCCTGGCGATAAGTCCGCCCATTGCATCGTTGATGCGGCGGCCTGCGAGGATAACCTGCGGGTGATATCCGAGCTGCTCTGCCTTTGCGGTGAGATAGTAGGGGTCCACCCCGATGCAATGCCCGCCCACTAAGCCGGGCGTGAAGCGAAGAAAATTCCATTTTGTCCCTGCGGCCTCAAGCACATCCTTGGTGCGAATTCCAATCCTCTCGCATATCAGGGCCAGCTCGTTCATAAGGGCGATGTTGAGGTCCCTTTGGGTGTTCTCCAGAACTTTGGCGGCCTCCGCAACTTTGATGCTCGAGGCGATGTGCACGCCAGCCTCGACCACGCTTCCATAAATTTCAGCGATAACTTTCGTGGACTCTGCGTCCTCACCCGCGACAACCTTCACGATGCGCTCGAAACTGTGTTCCCGGTCGCCGGGATTGATCCGCTCGGGCGAATAACCAAGTTTGAAGTCACTGCGGCTCAAACCGGACTCATTTGCCAGCACCGGACCACAGATCTCTTCGGTAGCACCGGGATAAACGGTTGATTCGTAGACTACGATGTCGTCCTTCTTCAGTTTCTGTCCGATCAGTTTCGACGCTCCGATCAACGGGCCGAAATCCGGCCGCCGATCACTATGAACGGGGGTCGGCACGCAGACAATGTACAGGTCCGAAGATACCAGATCCTCCGAACTGCACGTGAGGCGAAGAGTCGTTCGCTTCAGATCCTCGGCGTCGGTTTCTCCGGACCAGTCAATGCCCTGACGTAACGTGGCCACTCTTTTGTCATCTATGTCGAACCCGACAACCCCATGGAACTTGCGAGCAAATGCGAGCGCCACAGGAAGGCCAACATAGCCCAAGCCGACGACCGCTATGTTTCTCTGGGAAGTACCCATATCTCTCTTTCGGCTACTTTCGCGCTGTGAGGTTGGAAGGACGCCGTCCGGCGCAGACGGTTACATGCAGACATTGCACGTCAATAGCAAGGTGATACCGGAGTTTGGCCAGAAACACATTGTCACGCTGAGTAATCCCAAGCTTAGGTTGATCGACGCTAGCGTACTAACGTTGCAGACGGAGCAAGGGCGACGCTTCAAATGCCTTGAAGCGTCGCCTTTGTGCATCACATGCGCGGCCTTTCAGCCTCGCCTTTGAACCCAACCGAGATCAGGCCAGATCGAAGCGGTCGGCGTTCATGACCTTCACCCAGGCGGCCACGAAGTCCTTCACGAACTTCTGCTTCGCATCCGCGCAGGCATAGACCTCCGCGAAGGCGCGAAGCTGCGAGTGCGAGCCGAAGATCAGATCGACGCGCGTGCCGGTCCACTTGACCGTGTCCGTCTTCCGGTCGCGGCCCTCGTACACGCCTTCGGCGCCGGCAGCCTGCCAGTATGTGCCCATGTCGAGCAGGTTGACGAAGAAGTCATTCGTCAGCTTCCCGGGCTCCTTCGTGAGGACACCGTGCTTGGAGCCGTCGGCGTTCGCACCGAGCACGCGCAGCCCGCCGATCAGCGCCGTCATCTCCGGCCCCGTCAGGGTCAGCAGTTGCGCCCGGTCCACCATCGCCTCCTCGGGCTGCATGAAATTGAGCTTCTTGCTGTTGGCGTAGTTCCGGAAGGCATCCTGACGCGGCTCGAGCGGAGCAAAGGACTGGGCGTCGGTCTGCTCCTGCGAGGCGTCCATGCGGCCGGCCGTGAAGGGGACCTTGACGTCGGTGCCGCCGTCCTTCGCGGCCTTTTCGACGGCCGCGCAGCCGCCAAGCACGATCAGGTCGGCGATCGAGACCTTCTTGCCGCCCGCTCCTTGCGCATTGAACTCCTTCTGGACGGCTTCAAGCTTCCGCAGCGCCTCTGCAAGCTGCTTCGGCTGGTTCACCTCCCAGTCCTTCTGGGGCTCGAGGCGGATGCGCGCCCCGTTGGCGCCGCCGCGCTTGTCGGAGCGGCGGAACGTGGAAGCCGAGGCCCAGGCGGTCGAGACGAGCTGCGGCACCGACAGGCCGGACGCGAGAACCTTCGCCTTGAGCGCGGCGATGTCCTTCTCATCGACCAGCGGATGATCGACCGCCGGGACCGGATCCTGCCAGATCAGCTCTTCCTTCGGCACCAAGGGGCCGAGATAGCGCACCCGCGGACCCATGTCGCGGTGGGTGAGCTTGAACCACGCGCGCGCGAACGCATCCGCGAACTGATCGGGGTTCTCGTAGAAGCGCCGCGAGATCTTCTCGTAGGCCGGATCGAGCCGCAGCGAGAGGTCCGTGGTCAGCATGGTCGGCACATGCTTCTTCGCCTTGTCGAAGGCATCGGGGATCGACGCTTCCGCGCCCTTCGCCTTCCACTGCTTCGCTCCGGCCGGGCTCTGCGTCAGCTCCCACTCGTTCTCGAACAGGTTCTTGAAGAAGAGGTTGCTCCACTTGGTCGGCGTCTGCGTCCAGGTGACCTCCGGGCCGCCCGTGATGGTGTCGGCGCCCAAGCCCTTGCCGTGCTTGCTCTTCCAGCCGAGCCCCTGCTCCTCGAGAGCGCCGCTTTCAGGCTCCGATCCGACCAGCGAGGGATCGCCCGCGCCGTGCGTCTTGCCGAACGAATGGCCGCCGGCGATCAGCGCGACCGTCTCCTCGTCGTTCATCGCCATGCGGAAGAAGGTTTCGCGGATGTCCTTCGCCGCCGCGACCGGATCCGGATTGCCGTTCGGCCCTTCCGGGTTGACATAGATCAGGCCCATCTGCACGGCGCCGAGCGGCTCCGAAAGCTGGCGCTCGCCACTGTAGCGTTCATCGCCGAGCCACGATCCTTCTGGCCCCCAATAGAGCTCTTCGGGTTCCCACACGTCGACGCGGCCGCCGGCGAAGCCGAAGGTCTTGAAGCCCATCGACTCGAGCGCGACGTTGCCGGCGAGGATCATGAGGTCGGCCCAGGAGATCTTCCGGCCGTATTTCTGCTTGATCGGCCACAGGAGCCGGCGCGCCTTGTCGAGGTTCGCGTTGTCGGGCCAGGAGTTGAGGGGCGCGAAGCGCTGCTGGCCGGCGCCGGCGCCACCGCGCCCGTCGGTGATGCGGTATGTTCCCGCGCTGTGCCACGCCATACGGATCATCAGGCCGCCATAGTGGCCGAAGTCCGCCGGCCACCACTCCTGCGAATCCGTCATCAGGGCGGTGAGGTCCTTGATCACGGCATTGAGGTCGAGGCTCTTGAACTCCTTGGCATAGTCGAAGTCCCTGCCCATCGGATCGGACAGCGGCGAATTCCGATGCAGCATCTCGATGTCGAGCGCGTCCGGCCACCAGTCCTTGTTCCGCCTGCCGTGCGAATGCGACACCGGACATTTGCTAACGACGTTCATATCGCTTCCCTTACATTTCTTGCGGACATTTTCGCTGGAGGATTTCTAGCCCAGCATATCCATCAGGTGAAGTCAGCTTTAGCGATTCCTCTGATCGGATTTTTTGATGATAGAGCTCGGATGGGCCCTCATTTTGACGAAGCAGCGCGCTATTCCGCGATGGCCGCCTCGATGAGCTTCACCGCTTCCGGGCTCGCCCACTCGGCGGGACCGACGAGGCGGCCGATCTCGCGTCCCTCCCGGTCGATGAGGAGTGTGGCTGGAAGCCCCGCCGCCTTGCTCTCGGTGAAGGCGTTGGAGGTCGGGTCGACATAGAGCTTCAGGGCCGTGGCCCCGACTTCGGACAAGAATTTGCCCGAGGCCTCAATGCCTTTGCGGTCGACGCTCAGCGCCACGATCTCGAATTTTTCCCCGCCGAGCTTCTCCTGCAGCGCGTTGAGTTCCGGCATCTCCTTGCGGCAGGGGGCGCACCAGGTCGCCCACAGGTTGACCAGCGCGACGCGGCCCTTCCACTGCGACAGCTTCAAGGGCCTGCCCTCGCCGTCCTGGAAGGAGAAATCGGGAGCCGGCTCGCGCCTCGGCTTCACCACGAAGGCCGTCATCGTGCCGGTCGCGAGCGCCCGCGTGACGCCGTTGGCCGGCGGTTCCACGCCCTGATCCGCCACGGGAGCATGGACAGGCTTCGTGCCGCTCGCGTAGAGGACATAGCCGGCAACCGCGAGGACGGCGCACACGGCGGCGATCAGGACGGACTTTCTCATTCGGGAACCAATGCTGGAAGGCACAAGGACAAGGCATCGCGCCATCTGCTCCCCTCCCCTCGATGGGGAGGGGTCGGGGGCGGGGTGTCGGAGGGCAGGACTCGCGTCCGCATCTTCACCCCCTGCCCTCGCCCATCAAGGGGGAGGAAGCAACTGATGGAAATCGGCAGAGGCAGAACATGACCAACAGGATGTGGGGCGGGCGCTTCAAGGGCGGGCCGGCGGCGATCATGGAGGAGATCAACGCCTCCATCGGCTTCGACAGGCGCCTCCATGCGCAGGACATCCGGGGCTCCATCGCCCATGCCGACATGCTGGCGGCCCAGGGCATCCTGTCGAAGCGCGACGCGGCGGAGATTAGGCGGGGCCTTAGCCTCGTTCAATCCGAAATCGAGGCGGGGAAGTTCACGTTCTCGCGCGCGCTCGAGGACATCCACATGAACATCGAGAGCCGGCTCAAGGCGATTATCGGAGAGCCTGCCTCGCGGCTTCACACCGCGCGTTCCCGCAACGACCAGGTGGCGACCGACTTCCGCCTCTATGTGAGGGACGTCCTCGACCATCTCGACGGGCAGCTCGCCGGCCTCCAGCGCGTGCTGGCGGAGAAGGCCGACAGGCACGCGGGCGTCATCATGCCGGGCTTCACCCATCTCCAGTCGGCGCAGCCCGTGACCTTCGGCCACCACTGTCTCGCCTATGTGGAGATGCTGGGGCGCGACCGCGGCCGGCTCGCCGATGCGCGTAAGCGCATGAACGAGTCGCCCTTGGGTGCCGCAGCGCTCGCCGGCACGTCCTTTGCCATCGACCGCGAGGCGACGGCAAAGGCGCTGGACTTCGCTTCCCCCATGAGGAATTCGATCGACGCCGTGTCCGACCGCGACTTCGTGCTGGAGGTGCTCGCCGCCGCCGCCATTTCGGCCATGCACCTCTCGCGCTTCGCCGAGGAGATCGTCATCTGGACCTCGGCCCAGTTCCGCTTCGTGACGCTCTCGGACAAGTTCACGACCGGCTCCTCGATCATGCCGCAGAAGCGCAATCCGGACGCAGCCGAGCTCGTGCGCGCCAAGCCCGGCCGCATCCTCGGCGCCTTCACGGGCCTGCTCGTCGTGATGAAGGGCCTGCCGCTTGCCTATGGCAAGGACATGCAGGAGGACAAGGAGCCGGCCTTCGACGCGCTCGACAATTTTTCGCTCGCCATCGCCGCCATGACCGGCATGGTCGCGGACATGGAGCCCAACGTGGAGCGCCTGCGGCAGGCCGCGGCCGACGGCTATTCCACCGCCACCGATCTCGCCGACTGGTTGGTGCGGACGCTCGGCCTCCCCTTCCGCGACGCGCACCACGTCACGGGCCGCATCGTGGCGCTCGCCGAGAAAAAGGCCGTCCAGCTCTCCGGGCTTTCGCTCGCCGACATGCGGGGGATCGAGCCGCGCATCACGAAGGACGTGTTCTCGGTGCTGACGGTCGAGGCCTCGGTCGCCTCGCGCAAAAGCTTCGGCGGCACCGCGCCGGCGAACGTCCGGCGCGAGGCAAGACGCTGGCTGAAGAAGCTGGGGTGACCAACTCACGCATCCTCATGCTTCGACGGGCTCAGCATGAGGGGATTGTTTCCTCGTCCTGAGCCTGTCGAAGGACGAGTTGGCCGAAATTCAGACGCCGGCCAATGCGGGCGTCTGCCCCTTGGGACTGAGGCTCCAGGCGACCGCGAGCACCAGGAACGCAAGGATCGCGAAGGCCACCGCGAACCACGAGCCCGCCGCCGCAAGCCCGCTGGCGCCCGCCCAGAGGAGCGAGGAGAAGGCTTCCGCGAAGGTCGCGACGCGCGAGGAGATGTGGCGCCGCCGGAAGCGGGATCGCTGCACCTGCGACCGGAACCAGAGCTGGACGGCGATGGCCGAGCACGCCGACGCCAGCACGCCGGCGATGGCGACGAGCCCCACGCGCGGGTCGATCCACAGGATGCCGAGGAGGAGCGGCCCCGCCACCACGAGCACGCAGGCGAGCACCGCCTCGATCTTGGCCCGAAGCGCCGCGCCGCGCGTGATCGGCGCCGTCGCGACGAGATCGGGCGCGTCCTCTCCCGACACCGCAAGCCAGGCGAGCCCGCCGCCGAGCTGGCCGACCGTCGTCACCAGCACCGGCACGGCCACGACGAGCGCGCTCACCTCCTCGCCATACTGGTGCCAAAGAAGCACCGCGGGCGGCAGGAGATAGAGCACCTGCATGAGCGACTGCGAGAGAAGCCATGGGTCGCGCTTCAGGAGCGCCCACTCCTTGGCGCGCAGCGCCGAGGCCTTGGAGCGGGACCGGAACCCGCCGCCTCTTGACGCCCTGGACGCAGGGACCATCGAGACGCCGGCGGCCGCCAGCACGTGCTGCCCGAAGGTGCCCGCGGTCGCGGCGATCACGGCCCCGAGGATCCCGAGCCCGAAGCCCAAGACCACAAGGAACGGCAGGCCCTCGCCCATGGCGGCGCGCGCCGGCCACCAGAGCGCGCTTGCTGGCCCGGGCGCCGCGGCAAGCAGCGCCTCCGACTGGAAGACCTCGAAGCGCGATATGCTGCCGTAGAAGACGATTGCCGCGATCTGGATGCCGATGACGAAGCCCGCGCCCATGATCGCCGCAACGACCTGCGCCACGAAGCGTGTGCGCTTCGGTCCGATGAGGCGGAAGAGCACGATCGACACGACCACCGCCGCCGCGGTCGCAAGTGCGCCGAAGGACAGGAGCACGCCATAGGCGCCGAGCCACCGGAAGCCCCCGAGCAGGACTGCCACGTTGATGAAGGGTGCCGCCAGCAGCAGCGACATCGAGGTCGTGGCGACCGCGACTGCGAGGATGCGCACCGCGAAGAGGCGCTTTGCCGGCGCCGGCGACGACAGGACGAGGTCCAGGTCGGCGCGGGCATAGAAGACGCGCGTCACGGACTCGACCGCCTGCGACAGCATGAGCGAGAAGGCGAGCAGCGCCGAGCCCGTGAGGAGAAGCAGCGTCGGCTTGTCGGCGGCAACGCCCTTCGCCAGCAACGGTCCCACGACACCGAAGGCCAGCGCGTGCAGCCCGGCGACGGCAATGATGAGGATAAACGCCAGCCGCTTCTCGCGGCCGCGCCTGCCCGCCGTCATCATGGAGAGCCAGTCGCGCCAGGAGAGCCTGAGCTCGTGCGCCGCGAACCAGGGGAGCGTGGAAGGCTGGCTCAAGCCGCGCTCCGCTCCGCCACGAGATCGAGGAAGATCTCTTCGAGGTTCATGCCGTCCCTGCCGGACTTGAGCCGCAGCTCCGAGAGCGTGCCTTCCGCGATCAGGCGGCCGCGCGAGATGACGCCGATGCGCTCGGCCATGCGCTCGGCGACCTCGAGGATGTGCGTCGTGAGAATGACCGTGCCGCCGTCGTGCACCCGCTCCCTGAGCACGTCCTTGACGAGACGGGCCGAGCCTGCGTCGAGCCCTGTCAGCGGCTCGTCGAGGATGATGAGGCGCGGCTCGTGCACCAGCGCGCCGGCGAGCGCCACCTTCTGGCGCATGCCCTTGGAGAAGCCCTCGCAGCGCTCGTGCATGTGGTCTTTCAGGCCCAGCCGCTCGAGGAGCGCTACCGCTCGCGGTTCCGCGATCCGCGCCTCGATGCTCCAGAGGCCGGCGACGAACTCCAGATACTCGTAAGGCGTGAGCTTGTCGTAGATCATCGGCTCGTCCGAGACCCAGGCGGTCACACGTTTGGCCTCGACGGGATGCGTGAGCGCATCGACGCCGAAGATCGAGATCGAGCCCGTGTCGGGCCTGAGGAGCCCCGCCACCATCCTGAGCGTCGTGGTCTTGCCGGCGCCGTTCGGCCCGAGGAGCGCGTAGAATTCGCCCGCCGCGATCCTGAGATCCAGCCCGTCGACCGCGGGGCGCTCGAAGCGCTTGCCGAGGCCCGAAACCTCGAGGGCTGCCCGCCCGTTCATGCCCAAGTCTCCCTTGAAAGGCCGGCAACCCTAGTCCGGGGAGATTGAGGGAGAATGAACGCAAAGCCTTCAATCCGCGTTTGGAGACAGTCCGGGAAGGAGGATCGCATGCGCAGCTTCTGGAGAGACAACAGCCTCAGCATCGTGCTCCTGGCCGCCTTCCTCGCCTCCTTTGTCGGCCAGTTCTTCACCGGCTGGGCCGTCGAGCGGCAAGAGGCGGCGATGCACGGGCTAGCTGCGCCGGCTTTCACTGCCTATTTCGTGAGCGGCGCCTTCCTTTCGGCCGTGTTCGAGAACTGGGAGAGCGAGTTCCTGCAGATGTCGGCCTACGTGCTGCTGACGGCGCTCCTCTTCCAGAAGGGATCGCCGGAATCGCGCTCGCCCGACGAAGCGCCGGAGGAGGAGGGCATCACCCGCCCCGCGACCGATCCCAGGGCGCCCTGGCCCGCGCGCGGCGGTCTCACCGTCCGCTATCTCTACGCGCACTCGCTGACCTTGGCGCTCGCGCTGCTGTTCGTCATCTCCTTCGTGCTGCACTGGATCAACAGCGCGCGCGCGGCCGGCGAGAAGGCGGTCGAGCACGGTCTTCCGCCACCCGCACTGTTCTCCTACCTCTTCAGCGCGGAACTCTGGTTCGAGAGCTTCCAGAACTGGCAGAGCGAGTTCCTGTCCACGGCCGTGCTGGTGCTGCTGGCGATCTTTCTCCGCCAGAGGAATTCGCCGGAATCGAAGAGGGTGGCCGCGCCGGTCTCGCAGACGGGCGCATGACCGTCACGCCGCGTCGAGCCCGTCCCGCACCCAGTCGTGGAAGCGCTTGAGGAGGTATTCCTCGGGCATCAGCACGCCCTTCTCGAAGGGCGCTGCATGGAGGCCTCGCTGGTTGATCTCGCAGGCCGCCCCGTCCTGTTCCATGACCAGCGTCTCGAAGCCGATGACATTCTCCGGATCGTAGGTCGGGTCTTCGAGCGCTTCCTTCTCGAACAGCCATTCGGCCACGAGCTCGATGCGCTCCGGCCCCAGCGGCAGCAGGCGCACGATCCGCGCATGGTCGGCATAGCCGCCGATGAACATGGCAGGCCAGGCGGAGGCGTAGGCCTGGCCGCGCGCCAAGTCCTCCGCCGTGAGGGTCGCGATCGCGTGTCCCTGCGCGCTGCCGTCGCCCGACCAGGTCTCCGCGCCCGGCCTCAGTCCGCCTCGGAACTTCGGATCCGTCGAGCCCTCATGCGCCGTCCAGTCGGGCAGGTCCTTGGTGTTGATGATGCGGCGGGAATAGAGGGGAACGAGCGCCGTCAGCTCGGGATGGATGTTCGGGCAGTGCAGGCACTCGTTGAAGTTCTCCCAAAAACTCTTCCAGTTGCAGGCGATCTCGGTGCGCCAGACGCGCCCCACCACCATGTCCTCGAGCGGAAAATGGGCAAGCGCGTCCGGTGGCCGCTGGAAGGCCGCCGTCTCGCTCCATTGCGCCTGGGGATCGAAGTTGATGAAGATCGAGCCCCGCCACTCGGCAAGCGCCACCTTGTAGAGGCCGTATTCGGAGCGGTCGAAGTTCTTCGGCTCCGAGAAGGAGCTGGTGCGCACGAGCCGCCCGTCATCGGCCGCGAAGGACCACTGGTGATAGGGGCAGACGAGGAGCTTCGAGCCGAGCCGGCCTTGCTCCTCGGTGCAGAGGAGCGAGCCGCGGTGTCGGCAGGTGTTGTGGAAGGCCTTGAGCGCCCCGTTGCCGTCCCGCAGCACCACCACGTTCTGATCGTCGAAACGGATCGCCCGGTAGGAGAGCGGCGCTGCCAGCAGGCTCGAGCGGCACACATAGATCCAGCGCTTCCGCCATACGCTGCGCATCTCGCGCCTGTGGTGGTCGGGGTCGTAGTACCAGGAAGCCGGAAGCCCTGCGACGGCCTCCGTCAGCGCGTTGTGGGGAACGATCTCGTTCATCGTCTCTCTCCAAACAGAAGCTGCGGAGGCCGACGCATCCGGCCTCCGCGAGGCGGCAGCATCAGCCCAGCATGAGCTGGTTCCAGGCCTCCTCGTATTCGCGCGAATACTTGTCGGCCTCCTCCTCGTTCAGGATCAGCATGTGCTGGATGTTGTCGGGGTCCATGACGAGGATCTTCTTGGTCTCCGCGTCGGCCTTGGCGGTGGCCGAGCCCAGCACCGGCCCATAGGTCTTGAGCGCCAGCATCTTCTCCTGCTGCTCCTCGGCGAGCGCGAAGTCGATCAGCTCGTGCGCGACCGCGGCATGGGGCGAGCCCTTGGGGATCACCCACCAATTGGCCCAGGCGATGCCGTCCTTGTAAGTGTAGCCCACTGGCGCCTTCTCGGCCACCGCCGCCAGCACGCGGCCGCTCCAGGCCGAGGACAGCGCCAGTTCGCCCGAGGTCAGGAGCTGGGGCGGCTGCGCCCCTGCCGACCAGAACACGGCGACATTGGGCTTGAGCTCCTTGATCTTGCCCAGCGCCATGTCCGCCTTCTCCTTGGTATAGGGGAAGACCTCGTCCGGCTTGAGCCCGGCGGCCAGGAGCGCGGCCTCGTAGTTGTAGTAGAAATACTTGTAGAGGCCGCGCGGTCCGGGAAACCGCTTCACATCCCAGAAGTCCGCCCAGGACTGCGGGCCTGCCTCCGGGAAGGCGGTGGTCGACCACGCGAAGATGGTGGCGCCGGTCGAGGTGGCGACGCCGTTGGGCGCCACCCATTTCGGGTCGAGGTTCTTGGCGTTGGGGATCTTCGAGAGATCGAGGGCCTCGAGGAAGCCGTCCTTGGCCCCCTGCCACACGGTTCGTCCGCCCACGTCCACGAGGTCCCATTCCACCGCATTGGCCTGCACCATGGCGCGGATCTTGGCCGTCTCGGTTGGCGAGGCGTTGATGATCTCGATGCCCTTCTTCTCCGCGAAGGGCTGGGTGAAGGCCGACTTCTCCGCATCCGACAGGGCGCCGCCCCAGGATGTGAAGGTGAAGGGGCGGGCGGCCCGGGCGCGGTGCGCGAAGGAACCCACTCCCGCCAGGGCACCTGCAGCCGCGCCTGCCATCAGAAACTGTCGTCTGTGCATCGTTCTTCTCCTCCCTTTATGTTTCCGCCAGGGCCCGCATGAGCTCCTCGCGGCATTCGAAACCGACCTCCTGGCCCCGGGCGACCGCCGCCTCTCCCATCTGGCGCGACCACATCTCCTCGCCGTTGCGAAGCAACAGGCGGACCGAGACCAGTTCCCCCAGATAAACGACCTCCTTCACGGTTGCGCGCGCCTCGCCGTCGGGGCGAACGGTGACATGCTCGGGCCTCACCAGGAGGCGCGTCGCCTGCCCGGGCTGGAGATGCGAGCGCGCCTTGCAGCGCACCATCCGCCCGAGCGCCGGAACGTCGAGCGTCGCCGCCCCGTCCTCGCTCGCGCGGACCGTCGCGGCGAGCAGGTTGGACTCGCCCATGAAGCTCGCGACGAAGGCGTTCGCCGGATCGGAATAAAGCTCCTTCGCCTTGCCGATCTGCTCGATCCGTCCGCCGCGCATGATCGCGATGCGGTCGGAGAGGATGAGCGCCTCCTCCTGGTCATGCGTGACATAGAGGGTCGTGCGCCGGTGCTCCTCGTGGAGCCGCCGGAGCTCGAGCTGCACGTTGCGGCGAAGCTGCCGGTCGAGCGCGCCCAGCGGCTCGTCCATGAGCAGCACGTCCGGCTCGATGACGAGCGCGCGGGCGAGCGCCACGCGCTGCTGCTGGCCGCCCGAGAGCTCGTGGACACCACGCGCGCCGTAGCCCTCGAGATCGACAAGCGAAAGCGCGGCGGCAACTTTGTCCGCGATCTCCGCAGGCGGCTTGCGGCGCACCTTCAGCCCATAGGCGACGTTTTCGCCCACGCTCATGTGCGGGAAGAGCGCATAGCTCTGGAACACCATGCCGATGTTGCGGCTGCGGGCCGGGAGCTCGGTGATGTCGCGCCCGCCAAGGAACACCCTGCCCCCGCTCGGGTCGATGTAGCCGGCCGTGAGGTTGAGGAGCGTGGTCTTGCCGGAACCCGAAGGGCCGAGCAGCGTCAGGAACTCGCCCGCCTCCACGGCCAGGTCGGTCGGCTGCAGGGCGACGACCGACTGGTAGCGCTTCGCAATGCCCTCGAAGCGGAGCGGAAGGCCTTCCTTGCTCATCGCGTCCGTTCCTCGCCGAGCCCTGGCCCGATCAGCCTGCCGATCACGAACAGCACGGCGGCAAGCACGATCATGAGGGTGGCGGCGACC
The DNA here is from genome assembly GCA_050181295.1 of Parvibaculaceae bacterium. Classification (GTDB taxonomy): domain Bacteria; phylum Pseudomonadota; class Alphaproteobacteria; order Rhizobiales; family Aestuariivirgaceae; genus JBFXDI01. Next base: position 14,283 of record JBFXDI010000067.1, read on the forward strand.
GCGACGGCAGGCGTGAACTCGACGCGGATGGTCTCCCAGATCTTGACCGGCAGGGTCTTGGCGGCATAGCCGGACATGAAGACGGAGATGATGGCCTCATCGAACGAGGTGATGAAGGCGAAGACCCCGCCCCCGACGACGCCCGGCAGGATGTTGGGCAGCGTGATGGTGCGGAAGATGGTCCAGGGCGAGGCTCCCAGCCCGGCGGCGGCCTGCAGCCACCGCCCGTCGAGCGCGTTCAGCGAGATGCCGACATTGATGACGACGAAGGGCAGCGCCAGGCAGGCATGGCTCAGCACCATGCCGGCGAGCGTCCCGTTCATGCCGACATCGAGCGCCGTGCGGTAGATCGCGACCGCGATGACGATCACCGGCACGATGATCGGTGCCAGGAAGAAGGCGGTGATGGCGCTGCGCATCCTCGCCGGCACGCGCTGGAGGCCCATCGCCGCCGGCACGCCGACACCGAGCGTGAAGAGCGTGCAGAGCACGGCCGCCTTGACGCTCACCCAGAGCGAGCCCCGCCAGCCGGGATCGCCGAAGAAATCCGTGTACCAGCGGGTCGAGTAGACTTTGGGCGGCAGAGCGATGAAGCTCGAGTCGTTGAAGGACGCCGGCACCACGGCGAGGATCGGCAGCACGAGGAACGCCAGCACCAGATTGGCGCCAGCGAAGGCGAGGACTGTGAGCCAGGGAGGAAGGCGCGTCATCGCGTATAGACCTGCCGCACGGAGGGGACGAGGCGCGCGAGCACCGCGAGGATCACGAGCACGATGGCGAGCAGCACGATCGAGCCCGCCGCCGCCAGCGACCATGCGAGCCGGTCGGTCACGAAGCTCGATACAAGCATCGAGAGCGTCATGGCGTTGGCGCCGCCGAGCAGCGCCGGTGTGATGAAGAACCCGAGCGAGAGCAGGAACACGAAGGTCGCACCACCGGCGATGCCGGGGATGCAAAGCGGCAGATAGACCCGGAAGAACGTGTCCATGAGCCCTGCCCCAAGGCCGTCGCTCGCGAGCAGCAGCCGTCTGTCGATGCTGCTCATGGAGCCGTAGAGCGGGATGATGGCGTAGGGCAGGAGCACATGCACCATGCCGATGATCACGCCCGTGTGGTTGAAGAGCAGCGCGATCGGCTGGTCCGTGACGCCGAGCGCCTGGAGGAAGCGGTTGACCGGACCGTTGCGCTCGAGAAGCAGCATCCAGGAGAACGTGCGCACCAGGACCGAGATCCAGAACGGGAAGAGCACGCCGTAGAGCATCAGCACGAAGGCGAGGTCGGAGACCCGCGTCAGCCCGTAGGCCACGGGCCAGGCGAGCAGCATGGTCAGCACGGTGACGATGACCGCCACGAGCAGCGTGTAGAGCATCACCTGACGGTAGACGGGGCTCGCAAGCAGCGTCTCGAAGGAGGCGAAGGCCCCCGCCTCATCCAGGAAGGCAAGCGTGAACAGCCGGACGAGAGGGAGGGCGAACCAGCCGAGGAGGAACAGCAGGGCGGGCGCAATCAAGAGGCACGTCGCGATCGTCTGCCGCCTGATCATTCCGTCTCCCATCGAGGGAGCCTAGAACAGGTCCGACGGGTCGTGAAGGGCTCTCCTCCTGCATGTCATCCCGGATGGGCCGCAGGCCCAGTCCGGGATCCATCTTCAAACACCCCTCCGTCCCAGCATGTGGTCGCTCATCTTCTCGGCGATCATCATGGTCGGGAAATTGGTGTTGGCGCGGGGCACGCTTGGCATCACCGAGGCATCGCAGACGGAAAGACCCTCGACCCCGATCACGCGGCCATGCGGATCGACCACCGCCTCGCTGTCGTCCGGCGAGCCCATGCGGCAGGTGCCGCTCGCATGCCAGAGCCCGTGCACGCGCGAGCGCACGAAGCTTTCCAGCGCCTCGGAATCCTTGAGCAGCGTCGCGAGCGGCTTGTCCTCCGTCACCAGGCGGTCGATCAGCAGGCGGCGAAGTGGTGCCGGCCCATCGAGGAGCTTCGACAGGATGGTGGTGAGGACGAGGTTCTTGCGGCAGACGACCCCGAGATCGCGCAGCCGCTCGCTGTAGCTCGTTGGGAAGGGATCGATGGCGACCGGCCGCATGGCGGGCGACGCGATGAGGCGCGCGACGAGCTGAAAGCCGCGTTTCAGCCGCTCGACGTCGAGCGGATCGGCGAGGAGATTGAACTCGACATGCGGTTCGGCCAGCGGATCGGCGGAGACGAGCCGGAGCCGCCCGCGCGAGGCCGGCTTGTTGATCCACGCCATGAGCGAGCCGATCTGCTCGCCGACCGGATGCCAGCCGGTCTTGGAGGCGACCACGATGTACATGTCCTGCGGCGGCGCGCCCTCGACACCGGAGGAGAAGCGGGCCGCGAGGTGGATGTGGCGCCGCAGCGTGGAGGGCAGACGCGCATCGCGCGCCATGAGCGCCGAGACGGAGGTCGCCGGATGATCTTGGAGGTTGCCGCCGACCCCCGGCCGGTCCGCTCTGACGGCGATGCCGAGCTTCTTCAGATCCGCGGCGGGTCCGATGCCTGAGCGCAGCAGGAAGGCCGGAGAATGCAGTGCGCCCGCCGAGACCACCACATGCCGCGCCTTCACGGTGCCGGAGGCTTCGCCGCGCTTGTAGCGGAGCCCCGTGGCGCGCGCGCCGTCGAACAGGATTTCTCCAACCCGCGCATGGTCGAGGATGCGCAGATTGGGCCGCCTGCGCGCGGCGTTGTCGAGATAGCCGATGGCGGCGGAGACGCGCCGGTCGTAGATGTTGGAGATGGCGACCGGGAAAACCCCGTCGCCGAACTCGCCGTTCTGGTCCTCGATCGGCGCAAAGCCCGCCTCGATGAGCGCCTTCTCGGCGGCGCGCGTGAAGCCCGGCCAGACGCTTCTGCCCACGCGCCGCACGGGGATCGGCCCCGAGTTGCCGTGCAGCGGCCCGCCGAAGTCGACGTCGCGCTCCATGCGCACGAAATAGGGAACGACATCCTTCCAGGCCCAGCCCGCCGCTCCATCGGCCGCCCATCCGTTGTAGTCGTCGGGCGTGCCGCGGTTGGCCTGCATGTCGTTGAGACTGGAGCCGCCGCCCATGAGCCGCGCCTGCTCGTAGCGGCGGGGCGGCGCTGCCGTTTCTGGCGCATTGTGCGGCACGGGCGTCAGATGCACGCGCAGGTCGCCCCACAGGTTCTTGGGGTCGAAATAGGCGATGCGCGGATAGCTGTCGAGAATGGCGGGCTCCATGCGGTCGGGCGGCGTGTCCCGCCCTGCCTCGAGCAGCACCACCTCGGTTCGTCCGTCCGCGGACAGACGGTTGGCGAGAACGCAGCCGGCCGAGCCGCCGCCGATGACGGCGAAATCACATTCGAGGTCCATGTGCACCCTTGGAAATCCGCTTCGATTGAGCGTAGGTTGCGCGCCTGCGAATGGTCAAGCGAGGAAGCCATGCACGAGCAACCGGTCGGCATTCTGATGCTCGATACCGATTTCGAGCGCCTGCTGGGCGATGCGGGAAATCCGAAAACCTGGCCCTTCCCGGTGCGCATCCGGAAGGTGAAGGGCGCGACCGTCTCGGCGGTGGTGGACAAGGGCGCCGACGGGCTCGCGCGCATGTTCATCGACGCCGGCAAAGCGCTCATCCGCGAGGAGGCGGTGTCGGCCATCACCACCACCTGCGGCTTCCTGGTCGTGCATCAGCAGGCCCTGGCCGAGGCCCTGCCCGTTCCGGTTGCGACCTCGAGCCTCCTGCAGATTCCGATCGTCGACAGCCTCCTGCCCAAGGGCAAGCGCACGGGCGTCCTGACCTTCGATGCGCGCGGGCTGAATCCCGCCATGCTCGCCGCGGCCGGCGCCAGAGCCGACACACCGGTCGTCGGCCTGCCGCCCGAAGGGCATTTCCACCGCCGCATCCGCGAGAATGTGCAGCCCGACCTCAAAGCGCTCGACGCCGAAGTCCAGGACGTGACCGAAGGCTTTCTCAAGCAAAGGCCCGAGGTCGGCGCGCTGGTCGTCGAATGCGCCAACCTGCCGGGCTATTCGGCGACGCTCGCCGAGCGGTTCGGCATTCCGGTCTACGACCTCGTCACCATGGTGCGCTGGCTGAAAGCCGCCGTGACGCCGCCCCGCTATGCGGCCTGATCGCTTGTCGCCAGGGAGGCGCGGGCGTACGTTTCAGAAGCTGAACCGAAGGAGCAGGAAGCATGGCCGGTAAAATGCGCATCGCGGGTTCGTTCGTCGCCGTCATCACGCCATTCAACGCCGACGGCACGGTGGACTTCGAGGGCTTCCGCGCCAACCTCGATTTCCAGGAGAAGCACGGCACCTCGGCGGTGCTGATCCTCGGCTCGACCGGCGAGGTGAGCCTCCTGTCCCGCGAAGAGCGCCATGCGGTGATCCGCGAGACGGTGAAGTTCCGCAAAGGCCCGATGAAGTTCTTCTATGGCTGCACCGCCAACAATACCGACGAGACGATCGCCATGGTGAAGGTGGCGAAGGCCGAGGGCGCGGACGGCGCCATCCTCGCCGCGCCCTCCTATATCGCGGCGAGCGAGCCCGACATCGAGCGCTACCTCATCGAGATCGCCGACGCGACCGATCTGCCGCTCGGCGTCTACAACAACCCGCCGCGCGTCAAGACCGATCTTCCGACCGATGCGCTGCTCCGGGTCTTCAGGCATCCGAACTACGTGGTGCACAAGGAATCGACCACGCGGGTGGCGCAGGTCGCCCAGATCCTCGCCGCCCGGCCGGATGTCTCGGTCATGTGCTGTGATTCCCCCAATCTCGGCCTCGTGGTGCCCACCATGTCGCTCGGCGGCCACGGCACGGCCAACATGACCGGCAACATCGCCCCGGCCGAGATGGCGGTGATGTCGAAGCCCTGGAAGGGCGACGGCGAGGCATTGAGCTTCCGGGAGACCTATCTGAAGCTCCTGCCGCTCCTCCACTTCACCTATTCGGCCGTGAACCCGGTGGCGGTGAAGTCGCTCATGAAGGCCTTAGGGCTCCCCGCGGGCGATCTCCGCCGGCCGCTCTCGGGCCTATCCGACGAGGCGGTCGCCAAGGGCCTGAAGATCGTCGCCGATCTCGGCCTCGACAAGCGCTACGGCTATCGGCCGGACAGGAAGCTCGCCGCCTGACGACCGGCCTTCCGGAGGCTTGGACTTGGCCAGCCCGATGCGGTAAGGACTATACCCCAACGAGCGGGGCTTCCATGATCCGGGCGAAGGACGCCATCCTGATACTGCTGATCGCCAGCCTTGTGGCCGGGTGCGGCGTGCGCGGGCCGCTCGAGCCGCCGCCCGGCCCGCATGTCTACACCAAGAAGAGCGACCCCAACGACCGCAAGAAAGACGTCCACAAGGGCGACGACTTCGCTCTCGATCCTCTCGTGAACTGAACGCGGGCCTCCATGCATCATTTCGCCTACAGGAACGGCATCCTGCATGCCGAGGACGTGAACCTGCGTGAGCTGGCGGGCGACATCGGAACGCCCTTCTACTGCTATTCGACCGCGACGCTCGAGCGCCACTACAGGGTCTTCGACGAGGCCTTCTCCGGGCTCGACCATATGGTCTGCTACGCCGTCAAGGCGAACGCCAACCAGGCGGTCATCAAGACCTTGGCAAATCTCGGCGCCGGCATCGACGTCGTGTCGGAGGGCGAGCTCAGGCGGGCGCTGGCGCTCGGCATCCCCGGCCGCCGCATCGTCTTCTCGGGCATCGGCAAGACGGCGCGCGAGATGGCGCTCGGGCTCAAGGAAGGCATCCTCTGCTTCAACGTCGAGTCGGAGCCCGAGCTCGAGATGCTTTCCGCCGTGGCGAGCCGCGTCGGCAGCCGCGCCACCGTGTCCTTCCGCATCAATCCGGACGTCGACGCCAGGACGCACGAGAAGATCACCACCGGCAAGGCCGAGAACAAGTTCGGCATTCCCTACGCCCGCGCCGAGGCGCTCTACGATAAGGCAGCCGGCCTCCCCGGCATCGAGGTGGCGGGCGCCGACATGCATATCGGCAGCCAGGTGACATCGCTCGAGCCCTTCGAGCAGGCTTATACGCTGCTCGCAGAGCTCGTCACGAAGCTCAGGGCCAAGGGACACGACATCCGTCACGTCGATCTCGGCGGCGGGTTGGGTATCCCCTACCGGCCGGAGGACCCCGAGCCGCCGCGGCCGGAAGCCTATGCCGCAATCGTCAAGAAGCTCTTCGGCGACATGCGGCTGAAGATCATTGCCGAGCCCGGCCGCATGATCGCGGGCAATGCCGGCATCCTCGTCACCCGCGTCATCCACGTGAAGGAGGGCGAGGAGCGCACTTTCGTGATCGTCGATGCCGCCATGAACGATCTCGTCCGCCCCACCCTCTACGACGCCTTCCACGACATCTGGCCCGTGCGGCAGGCGGACGCGTCGGCCGGCCCGCGGGTCGTGGACGTGGTGGGTCCGGTCTGCGAGTCGGGCGACTATCTCGCAAGACGCCGGGCGCTGCCGCCGCTCGAAGCGGGCGATCTCGTCGCCTTCATGACGGCCGGAGCCTATGGCGCCGTCCAGTCCGGCACCTACAACACCCGCCCGCTCGTGGGGGAGGTGCTGGTCAGGGGCGACCGCTCGGCGATTGTGCGCCCGCGCCAGACCTACGAGGAGCTGATCGGCCTCGACCGCCTCGCCGACTGGCAGTAGTTCCTCTCCAACGTCATTGTCGGGCCTGACCCGGCAATCCTCTTGAACATCAAAAGGATGCCCGGCTCGGAGGCCGGGCATGACGGCCTGCGGGATTGCGCGCACATCAACGTGATTTGGCGGCGCGGTGCAACTTTTGCCGCATTATGGCACTATCTTGTCAGAGATGACCAACGGCCCCGATCGCGCGCTCGCCGGCAGGATTCTCAGGACCCGTCTGGCGATCCTGTGGGAGAGGCTGTGGAGCGCATCCTTCCTCCCCCTGATGCTGCTCGGGCTCTCCGCGCTCGCCGTGCTGACGGGCGCGCTCGGCGCGCTTCCGGCGTGGGCGAGGCTCGCCGCGCTCGGGCTCGCGGCCCTCGCCGTCCTGATCCTGCTCATACCGGTGGCGAGGGTGCGTTTTCCCTCGACGGAAGAAGCCGTCCGCCGCATCGAATCCAATTCTCCCGCGCCGCACCGGCCC
>JBFXDI010000068.1:0-21390 GCA_050181295.1 Parvibaculaceae bacterium
TTCCATGCGGGAAAACCCCATCTCCCCGACGATCCCCCTCGACCGCGACGGGGTGCATCACGGTTTCCTCCGGCTTCCCTACAGCCGCGACGATTCGGCCTGGGGCTCGGTCATGATCCCGCTGACCGTCGTGAAGAACGGCAAGGGGCCGACGGCGCTCGTCACCGGCGCCAACCATGGCGACGAGTATGAGGGGCCGATCGCCATCCAGGACTTTTCACACCGCGTGCGCCAGGAGGACGTGAAGGGCCGCGTCATCCTGGTACCGGCCCTCAACTATCCGGCCTTCCGCGCCGCCGCCCGCACCTCGCCCATCGACCGGGGCAACATGAACCGCTCCTTCCCGGGAAAGCCCGACGGCACGGTGACGGAGAAGATCGCCGACTACTTCCAGCGCACGCTGGTGCCGCTCTCCGACGTGGTGCTCGACTTCCATGCCGGCGGCAAGACGCTCGACTTCGTGCCCTTCGCCTGCGCCCACCGGCTTCCCGACAAGGCGCACGAGAAGGCCTGCGTCGCCGCCATGCAGGCCTTCAACGCGCCCTACTCCATGATGCTGCTCGAGATCGACAGCGTCGGCATGTTCGACAATGCGGTCGAGGCGCTGGGCAAGGTCTTCGTCTCGACCGAGCTCGGCGGTGGCGGCACGGCGAGCGCGCGCTCCGGCGCCATCGCCAAGAAGGGGTTGAAGAACGTGCTGATCCATGCCGGCATCCTGAAGGCCAAGCCGGAGCGCGAGCCCTCCCAGATGCTCGACATGCCGGACGGCGACTGCTTCACCTTCTGCGAACACGAAGGGCTGATCGAGCCGCTCGTCGATCTCGGCGAGACGGTCAAGAAGGGCGCCGTCCTGGCGCGCGTGTGGCCGGCCGACCGCACCGGGGTCGCACCCGTTGACTACCGGGCCAGGATGTCGGGCCTGCTGGCGGCGCGCCATTTCCCGGGACTTATCAAGCCCGGCGACTGCATGGCGGTCCTGGCCGTGAAGGTGTGAGCCGACGCTCCTTCCTTCTCTTCAGGCTCAAGACGACACCTGATGTATCGCACCCCTCCCCTTGAGGGGGAGGGGCAGGGGTGGGGTGGCGGACCCGTCAGCGATACGCTATTCCCCACCCGGCCGGCGCTTCCGCGCCGGCCGACCTCCCCCCAAGGGGGAGGTGTGCCTATCATTCTTCTGCGAGTAACCCGGGCAGACGGATGCCAGCTTACGCTGGCACGACGTCAGCGGAGCACGCGAGCTTCACGCCGTCTTCTCGAGCGTGAGGCCGAGTTCCTTCACCATCGCCTCGCGCATCAGGAATTTCTGCGGCTTGCCGGTCACCGTCATCGGCAACTCGGAGACGAAGCGCACATAGCGCGGGATCTTGTAGTGGGCGATCTCGCCCCGGCAGAAGGTCCGCACCTCCTCCTCGTTCGCCTCCGCCCCAGGCTTCAGAACCACCCAGGCGCAGACCTCCTCGCCCTTCTCGCGGTCGGGCACGCCGAAGACCTGCACCGACTGCACCTTCGGATGCCGGTAGAGGAACTCCTCGATCTCGCGCGGATAGATGTTCTCGCCGCCCCGGATCACCATGTCCTTCACCCGGCCGACGATGTTGCAGAAGCCTTCCTTATCGATGGTCGCGAGGTCGCCCGTATGCATCCAGCCGTCGGCATCGATCGACTCGGCGGTGCGCTCGGGATCGCTCCAGTAGCCGCGCATGACGGAATAGCCGCGCGTGCAGAGCTCGCCCCGCTCGCCCACCGGAACCGTCCCGCCTTCCGCGTCGATGACCTTCACCTCGACATGGGGATGGATGCGCCCAACGGTCGAGACGCGCCGCTCGAGCGGATCCTTCGTGCCGCTCTGGAAGGAGACGGGGCTCGTCTCGGTCATGCCGTAGGCGATGGTGATCTCGCGCGCATGCATCTCAGACACCACCCGCTTCATGAGCTCGATCGGACAGGGCGCCCCCGCCATGATGCCGGTGCGGAGCGAGGAGAGATCGAACTCCTTGAAGCGCGGATGATCGACCATGGCGACGAACATGGTCGGCACGCCGTGGACGCCGGTGCAGCGCTCTTCGTGCAATGCCATGAGCGTGTCGAGCGGATCGAAGCCCTCGCCTGGGAAAGCCATGGTCGCGCCCGCCGAGACGCAGGCGAGGTTGCCGAGCACCATGCCGAAGCAGTGATAGAAGGGAACGGGGATGCAGAGCCGGTCCTTCTCGGTGAGCTCCATGGCGCGGCCGATGAAATAGCCGTTGTTGACGATGTTGCGGTGGCTCAAGGTCGCGCCCTTGGGCGCCCCGGTGGTGCCGGAGGTGAACTGGATGTTGACGTCGTCGTCGGGATCGAGCGCCTTGGAGATCGCGTCGAGCTTTTCCCCGTCTGCGCCGGCGCCTTTCTCCATGAGCGCGTCGAAGGTCATGGTGCCGGCGACCGGCTCGCTCCCGAGCTGGATCACCGTTTCCAGATGCGGGAGCCGCGCCGCCTCGAGCGTTCCGGGCGAGGAGGACGAAAGCTCGGGCGCGAGGTCGCGAAGCATCTGGAGATAGTCGGAGGTCTTGAAGCGGCTCGCCGTGATCAGCACGCGGCATCCGACCTTGTTCAGCGCATATTCGAGTTCGGCGCGCCGATAGGCGGGGTTGATGTTGACGAGGACGATCCCGACCCGCGCTGTGGCGAACTGGGCGAGCAGCCATTCCGGCCGGTTGGGCGACCAGATGCCGACCCGGTCGCCTTTCTCAAGGCCGAGCGCCAGGAGCGCTGCGGCGCATTGGTCCACGCGGTCTGAAAACTCCTTCCAACTCCAGCGTTGCCCGTGGGCGCGGAACACTGCCGCCTCGCGGCCAGGAAAGCGCTCGACGGTGCGCCTCAGGAGCTCCGGGATGGTGAGGTCGAGCAGCGGCGGCTCGCTGGCGCCGATCACGTGCGAGAGCCCGTCCACGGGCGCGATGCGGGACTGCCCTGCCGATGCCATGGCGCTTTCTCCCTCTTCCCGAGCCTCTTCGCGAAGCCTTTTGGCGGATGCTACCACGAAGCCTTGGGACGGGGCACCCGGCCCCTGATTGACTTGCGGGGCCCACGCCCGCAACTCTCACTGCCATGAATCCCATCGAACGCGCGCTCGGCATCGTGCTGGCGCTGTCGGGCACCAAGCTCGTGCCGGCAGCCGAGCTGTCGCGGCATTTCGAGGTGAGCATCCGCACCATCTACCGCGACATGGACCGGCTCCTGCGGCTCGGCGTGCCGGTCGAGGGCACGCGCGGCAACGAGGGCGGATACAAGCTCGCGGAAGGCTATCTGCAGCCGCCGGTCGGCCTCACGCGGGAGGAGACGGCCGCGCTCTTGGTGGCGCTGGCGCTGGTCCGGGGGCTCAAGGCGACGCCGCTCGCAAGCGAGCTCGACACGGCGGAGAAGAAGCTTCTCCTGTCGCTTCCCTCGGCGGCACGGGCGCTGCTCAAGGACGGCTCCCGCATCGTCGGCGTGGAGGCCGCTCCGGAGGATATTTTCCACTGGGAGAAGGAGGTCTCCAAGCCGCTCGACGGCGGGCCGGCGGTCGATGCCTTCATCACCGGCATCCTGAAGGGCCGCCGCGTGCGCCTTCTCTACGAGAACCCCTATCGCAACACGGTGCGCGAGCACGAAGTCGAGCCGCAGGGCATCCTCTTCGACCGCGACCGCTGGTATCTCATCGGCCGCTCGCTCGAATATGGCGACGAGCGCCTCTGGCGCGCCGATAAGGCCCACACGGTCACGGTCTCGGGGCTAGCCTTCCGGCCCGACCGGGAATTCACGGTGCAGCGCTACACGGGTCGCGCCTGGCTCGCCGCCGGCATGGCGCGCTGGCTGGAGGAGGACCGGCGATCCGTCTCGCGCATCCGTCTCACGCCGGCGCTCGCCGGACAGCTCAAACGCGACTGGTTCTATCGCCAGGCCCGCTTCACCGAGGAGGAAGGCGGCGCCATTCTCATGGAGGTGCCAGAGGTCGATCCGCGGAGCATCCTGCCGCTGATGCGCTGGCTCGGGCCGGACGCGGAGCTCATCGCGCCGGAGGAGCTTCGGGTGAAGGTCGCGGAGGAGGCGCTGAAGCTCGCAGAGCGGCATTCGAGGCCGGTCGCCGGAATCCGGCAGCGGGGCGGCCGCCAGCGCCAATAATTCATGCTGCATTGCAAAATGGAATGTTGCGACGCAGAACCCGCATCCCATATGGGGGCCTCCCGGGTTTCCGGCTCGCCGACCCATCAGGGGCCGGCCAGATCCCATGGAGCAAGAAAAATGCGGATTACCCCACTCGTGCTGGCCTTCGTGCTTGCGGCGGCCGTTCCCGCCGGCGCGGAGGATTTCGGTCCTGCGACATTGACGGCAAAGGGCGCCCACAGCGTCGAACTCGGCGCCTTCCATGGTGTCGCCTACTACACGGAAGAGCCTGACGGCTACCGTGTGGTCGCGACCTTCGCCAATGGCGAGGACCAGGCGCCGATGCGCTTCGTCGCCCTGCTATCCGACAAGCAGAAGGTTTTCTTCTCCGTGCCCGCCTCCGAGGGCAAGATGCCCGCCACCGTGGAGATCGCCCGCGACGGCTCCAGGGTGGTCGTGTCGCGGCCGGATAACACCGGCTTCTGAACCGAAGGCCCGCCCAGGCGGGCCTTTTCATTTCGGAGGCAGGCCCTCGAAGAAGCGCACCGGCCGGCCGGACGAGGGTCCGACCAGCTCGCCGTCGCGCATGACGATGCGCCCTCTCAAGATCGTCGCCACCGGCCAGCCCATGACCTCGCGGCCGTCGAAGGTCGTCCAGTTGCTGCGGTTCGCCATCCAGGCATTGGTGATGGTGCGCCTCGCCTTCATGTCCACCACCGTGAAGTCGGCGTCATAGCCTTCCGCGATGCGGCCCTTGCCCGCGATGCCGAACAAGCGTGCCGGCCCATGGCTGGTCAGATCCACGAAGCGCTCGAGGCTCAACCGTCCGGCGTTCACGTGGTCGAGCATCACCGGCACCAGCGTCTGCACGCCCGGCATGCCGGAAGGCGATTGCGGATAGGGCTTCTCCTTTTCCGCAAGCGTATGGGGGGCGTGGTCGGAGCCCAGCACATCCACGAGCCCGCTCCTCACCGCCCGCCAGAGGGCCGCGGCATGATGCGGCTCGCGGAGCGGCGGGTTCATCTGCGCAAGGTTGCCCCATCTCTTGTAGACCTCGGGGCCCGAGAAGGTGAGGTGCTGCGGTGTGACCTCGACGGTCGCAAGGTCGCGGTTTGCGGCGAGCAGCGGCAGTTCATCGGCGGTCGAAATGTGCAGCACATGCACCCGCGCGCCGGTGCGCCGCGATGCCCTGAGCAGCCGCTCGGTCGCGAGCCGCGCCGCCTCGACATCGCGCCACATCGGGTGGCTCGAAGGATCTCCCGGCCGCTGCTCGCCCTTGCGCGCCCTGAGGCGGAACTCGTCCTCGGCATGGAAGGAGGCGCGGCGGCGGATGACGCGCAGAATCCGCTCCAGGTTCTCGTCATCCTCCACCAGGAGCGAGCCCGTGGAGGAGCCGATGAAGACCTTGACCCCGGCGCAGCCCGGCAGCCGCTCGAGTTCCGGCAGGAGGTCCGCGTTCTCCGCCGTGCCGCCGATGAAGAAGGCGAAGTCGCAATGCATGCGGCCCCTGGCCCGCGCCAGCTTGTCGGCCAGCGCCTCGGCCGTCGTCGTCTGGGGATTGGTGTTCGGCATCTCGAAGACGGCGGTGACGCCCCCCATGACGGCGGCGCGGCTTCCCGTCTCCAGATCCTCCTTGTGCTCGGCACCGGGCTCGCGGAAATGCACTTGGCTGTCGATGACGCCGGGAAGCACATGCAGGCCGCCCGCGTCCAGCTCGATCTCGGCCCGCCCGGCCGGGAAGCTCCCGAGCCCCGCGATCCGGCCGTCGCGGACCGCGACGTCGGTCAGGATCCCGCCGTCCTGGTTGACGACGGTCCCGCCCTTGAGCAGCAGGTCGAAAGTTTCCGGCATCGGGGGCTCCTTGAACGCTTCCCAGCGCTTAACTAAAAGAGGCTCCGCGAGAAGGAAAGCGCATGACTGCATCCATCGCACATCTGCCGGAACGGGCCGTCCTGTCGGTCGCAGGCGCCGAGGCCCGGCACTTCCTCAATAATCTGCTCACCTGCGAGATCAACGACTTGCATCCCGGCGGGTCCCGCTACGGCGCGCTCCTGACGCCGCAGGGGAAAATCCTCTTCGACCTGTTCGTGATCCCGGCGGAGGACGGTTTCCTGCTCGACTGCGGCGCGCAAGGCCTCGATGACCTCATTCGCAGGCTCATCATGTACCGGCTCCGGGCGAAGATCGCGATCGAGAAGCGGCCGGAGCTTTCCGTCTTCGCGGCATGGGACGGCGATCCGGCGGCAGGCTCCGGGTCAGCCTTCCCCGATCCGCGCTTCGGGGAACTCGGTGCTCGCATCCTCGCAGCCGATCTTACGCCGACGGCCGACGCCTCCGCCTACCACGCCCGGCGCATCGGCTTCGGCATCGCCGACTGGGATGCCGACATGGGCTCAGGCCAGCTTTTCCCCCACGAGGCCAACCTGGACCAGCTCGGCGGGGTGAACTTCGCCAAGGGCTGCTATGTGGGCCAGGAGGTCGTCTCCCGCATGCAGCACCGGCGCACCGGCGCCCGCAACCGCATTCTGCCCGTCACCTTCCAGGGCGCCGCACCGCCCAAGGACACCGACGTGCTGGCGGGCGAGCGCAAGATCGGCAGCGTGCTTTCGGGATCGGGCGCCAAGGCGCTGGCGCTCCTAAGGCTCGACAAGCTCGAAGCGGCCTTCGCGGCCGGCGAGACGCTGAGCGCCGGCGGACAGGCGCTGGCCGTCGAGCAGCCGCCCTGGGCCTCCTTCAAGGTGCCGACGCGGGGAGCGGCCGCATGAGCGGGAAGGACGCCGTCGCGCTGCACGAGGACGGGATCAGGCGCTGCTTCTGGCCGGGTGTCGATCCGCTCTACGTCGCCTATCACGACGAGGAGTGGGGCGTGCCGGAATACGATTCCCACGCGCTCTTCGAGAAGCTTCTGCTCGACGGCTTCCAGGCCGGGCTCTCGTGGATCACCATCCTGCGCAAGCGGGACGCCTTCCGCCGCGCCTTCGACGGCTTCGAGCCCGAGAAGATGGCGCGCTACGGACCCAAGAAGCTCGAGCGGCTGATGGGCGATGCCGGCATCGTGCGCAACCGCTCCAAGATCGAAGCCTCGGTGACGAACGCGCGCGCCTGGCTCGAGATCGAGGCGGCGCAGGGCTTCTCGCCCTATCTGTGGGACTTCCTCGACGGGCGGCCGGTCCAGAACCGGTTCCGGCGGCGCGAGGACGTGCCCGCCGCGACGCCGCTCGCGGAAAAGATCTCCAAGGATCTGAAGGCGCGGGGCTTCCGCTTCTGCGGGCCGACCATCGTCTACGCCTTCATGCAGGCCGTTGGCATGGTGAACGACCACATGCTCGACTGCCACCGGCATGGGCCTTGCGCCGCGCTGGCGAAACCCCGGTAGCGAGCATGGGCGCCAACGAGACGCGCGCCTGGCAGCGCATGCTATCGGGCCGCAGGCTCGATCTCCTCAATCCCTCCCCGCTCGATGTCGAGATCGAGGACATCGCGCACGGACTGGCGCGCGTCGCCCGCTGGAACGGCCAGACGAGCGGGAGTCATGCCTTCTCCGTCGCCCAGCACTGCCTGCTGGTCGAGACGCTGGTGGCTGGCGTCGAGCCTGACATCGACCGCCGCTGGCGGCTCGCGGCACTTCTGCACGATGCGCCGGAATATGTGATCGGCGATCTCATCTCGCCCTTCAAGGCGGCGCTGTCGCTCGACTACAAGCGGTTCGAGAACCGGCTGCTCGAAGCCATCCATGTCCGCTTCGGGCTGCCCAAAGATCTCCCGGACACGGCGGCCGGCCTCATCAAGCGGGCGGACCGGGCCGCCGCCTGGCTCGAGGCGACGCAGCTCGCGGGCTTCGGCCACACGGAGGCCCACACATATTTCGGCCGTCCACGCGGCCGGCTGGGCCTTGCCGCCGCCAGTGCGAAACTGGCGCCGCTCTCGACGGGCGAGGCCAAAGCGCGCTACATGCGCCGCTTCGAGCAGCTGAAGTAGGTTCCCGCCCCATGATCATCGTGTGTCCGTTCAACGCCGTCCGAGGACTCGTGGAGGCGGGCGAAGCCGGGAATGTCCTCTCGCTGCTTGGACCGGAGACGGCGCATCACGCCTTCGACTGGCTGGGCGAGAAGCACCTCAAGCTCACCTTCCACGACATCGCCGAGCCCATGGAAGGATTCCAGCACCCGCGTCCCGAGCACGTGGAGCGCATCGTCGAGTTCGTCTCCCACTGGGACAAGGAGGCGCCGCTTCTCATCCACTGCTGGGCCGGCATCAGCCGCTCCACCGCGGCGGCGCTCACCTCGATGTGCCTGCTGCATCCGGATGCCGACGAGCTCGACCTGGCGCAGGAGCTCCGGCGCATATCTCCGTCCGCCACGCCCAACCGGCTGATGCTCGGCTATGCCGACGAGATCCTGGGGCGCCGGGGCAGGCTTGCCGCCGCCGGCGCCGCCATCGGACGCGGCGAGGACGCCTATGAAGGCAAGATCTTCCGCTGGCAGCTCAGGAGCTGACGCCTTAGCTCTTCTCGCCATGGGCAAACGCCCAGTAGAGCTCCCGGGCGCGTGAATAGAGCGGGCCCGGCTGCAGGTCGCGCGTGTCGATGCGGGTAACCGGCGACAGCTTCGCGAAATTGCCCGTCGAGAAGATCTCGTCCGCCTCCAGGAAATCCCGATAGGTAAGCGAGCGCTCGTGCACCGTGACGCCGGCATTCCTCAGAAGCGCGATCACGCGCCGGCGGGTGATGCCGAGAAGGAAGGTGCCGTTCGGAACCGGCGTGTGCACCTCGCCGCCCCTGGCATAGAAGATGTTAGCCGTGGTCAGCTCGGACACATGCCCCAGGGCATCGAGCATGATGGCGTTCTGGAAGCCCCTCTCCTTCGCCTCGCGCACGGCGCGCGCGGAGTTGGGATAGTGGCAGGCAGCCTTGGCGTCGGTCGGCGCATATTCGAGCGAAGGGCGGCGGAAGGACGAGCAGGTGATCGAGAAGCCGGCGGGCTCGGGCATCGGCTCGTCATAGACTGAGACCGAGAAGCGCGTCGTCTCCGGGTCGACGTCCACGAAGCCGTCCTCGGCCCAGTACATGGGACGGATGTAGAGCTCGGCGTCGCGCGGAAACTTCGCGATCCCCTCGCGCGCGATCTCCTCGAGCTCGCTCGCCGATTTCAGCACCTTCAGCCCGTAGCTTCGCGCCGAGCGCACCAGCCGCTCGCAATGCCGGTCGAGATCGGGCGCCACGCCCTCGAAGGCGCGCGCGCCGTCGAACACCACCGAACCCAGCCACGGCGCATGCGTCATCGGCCCCATGAACATGGGATTGCCTTCGTGCCATCTGCCGTCGAAGAAGGTCCAGGCCGTCATGCAGCCAAGGCTAGAGCATGATCCGGAAAAGTGAGAAGCATTTTTCCGACGAGATCATGCTCAACGCATCGGCAGCATGATCCGGAAAAAGCCAGCCCCGGACGCGGGCCGGGGCATGAAGGCATTTCCTGAAGGGGCGCTGCCGGCCTTAGCTGCCGTTATAGAAGATGTGGCGGCCGATCTTGATGAGGCGCGTCATGGCGCCCGACCAGCGAGGGCGCACATAGTCGGCGTGGTAGTGCGTCGCGGTCGAGACGACCTGGACGTCATCGCCACCCGCCATGGCGCGCGCCGCGATCTGCTTGGCGCGGTCCCACTGCTTGCCGGGCCGCGGATTGTCGCTATCCCCGTCGCAGGCGAAGGAGAACTGGCAGGCGTTCATGCGGTCGGCGCCCTGGTAGACGACGCCGCAGATGGTGTTGGGATAGGCGGGGTTGCTGGAGCGGTTGAGGATGACGCGGGCGACGGCGAGCTGGCCGAGCTCCGATTCCGAACGGGCCTCGAAATAGATCGCGCGCGCCAGGCAGGCCTGCTCCGACATGCGCTTCTCGCGCTTGGCCATGAGCTTCTGCTTCTGCTCGCGCCCCAGCCGCCAGGTCTTCTCGAGCTGCGACAGGGGCGGCGCCAGCATGGGCTCGAGCAGCACAAGGCGATCGCTGCGCGGCGTCACGATGGATTCGTCGATGAGGAAGTCGCCCTTCTCCAGCGCCACCGCCTCACGATCCGCAAGCTCGGGCACCGTGACGGAGAGCATGATCTCCTGCGGCTCGGAGAGAAGCGAGGCCTTCTGGGAGAAGTTGGGAGTCGAGGAGACGGCGTCGACCCATTCGCTGGCGGGGAAGCTGCGCGCCGAGGCGTCATCACCCATGTAGTGGCCGGTGATCGCGACGGCGCCGACGATAGCCATGCCGGCGGCCACGCAGGAAACCACCTGCGGCCATTGACGCTCGCCCTGTCGCTTCGTGAGACGCCGCGCTCGTCCCGTGCGCGGTGCTCGCCCTCGACGTTCCCTCAAACCCCTCGATCCTGCCCTATTTGGAAGTCAGTGAAGTGGCTCACAATGGTAGGGTAGAACCTTGGCGTTTAGCATAGGTTAACCATGCCGGCAAGCAATCCGCCGGTGTATTAACCAGGACACGATCCCTGAGCGTGAAGAAAGGCTGAACGCAATCCGTCGAATAAGATTCGACAGCGGAACAAGCGCGGAAAGCTGCGCTGTCGGGACACGCAAATTCTCGTCGAGCAAAAAATATGCCCGACCCAAAGTGGTGATCGACCTGGAAAAAATCGCCGTGCTGATCCAGCCTCGCGTCAGCCTCGCTCGGGCCCGCTCGTGCCGAGGCTCGCCTGGGCCGCTGAAAGCCTGGCGATCGGCACGCGGAAGGGCGAGCAGGAGACATAGTCGAGCCCCGCCTCCTCACAGAAGCGGATCGAGGCCGGATCGCCGCCGTGCTCGCCGCAGATGCCGAGCTTCAGCTCCTTCCTCACCTTGCGGCCGCGCTCGGATGCAATCCGCACGAGCTCGCCCACGCCTTCCGGATCGATCGAGATGAAGGGATCGATCGGCAGCACGCCCTTGCCGGTGTAGTCCGCCATGAAGCGCGCCGAATCATCACGGCTGATGCCGAAGGTGGTCTGCGTCAGGTCGTTGGTGCCGAAGGAGAAGAACTCGGCGGCCTCCGCGATCTCGCCGGCGCGCAGGCAAGCGCGCGGCAGCTCGATCATGGTGCCGACCAGATAGTCGAGCTCGACCCCTTTCTCCTTCTCCACCTCCTTCGCCACCGCGTCGATCCGTAAACGGATGAGATCGAACTCCTTACGGGTGGCGATCAGCGGGATCATGACCTCGGGGACCGGCGGCGTGCCGGTCCGCCGGCCCGTCTCGGCAACCGCCTCGAAGATGGCGCGCGCCTGCATCTCGGCGATCTCGGGATAGGTGATCGCGAGCCTCACGCCACGATGGCCGAGCATCGGGTTGAACTCCTTGAGCTCCGCCACGCGCGCGGCGAGCGCCGACGCCTCGACCTTCATGGTCTTCGCAAGCTCGCCGATCTCCTCCTCCTCATGCGGCAGGAACTCGTGCAGCGGCGGGTCGAGCAGGCGGATGGTGACGGGCAGCCCCTGCATGATCTCGAACAGGCCGACGAAGTCCTGCCGCTGCATGGGCAGGATCTTGTCGAGCGCGGCGCGTCGTCCCTCGGTGGTGGTCGCGAGGATCATCTCCCGCACCGCCGCGATGCGGTCGGCCTCGAAGAACATGTGCTCGGTGCGGCAAAGCCCGATGCCCTCGGCGCCGAACTTTTTCGCCGCGCGCGCATCGGTCGGTGTGTCGGCATTGGCGCGGATGCCGAGCCGGCGGATACCGTCGGCCCATTCCATGAGCGTGGCGAAGTCGCCCGAAAGCTCGGGTTGGATGGTCGCGATCTCGCCCTTCATCACCTGGCCCGTGCCGCCGTCGATGGTGATGATCTCGCCCTTCCTCAGCGTCGTGCCCATGGCCGACATCTGGCCCCGCGCATAATCGACATAGAGGCCGCCGGCGCCCGAGACGCAGGGCTTGCCCATGCCGCGCGCCACGACGGCCGCATGCGAGGTCATGCCGCCGCGGGTGGTGAGGATGCCTTGAGCGGCATGCATGCCGTGAATGTCCTCGGGGCTCGTCTCGACGCGCACGAGGATGACCTTGCGGCCCTCCTCCTTCAGCCGCACCGCCTCATCGGAATCGAACACGATCTCGCCCGAGGCAGCGCCTGGAGAGGCCGGCAGGCCCGTCGCCAGGATGTCGCGCGGGGCCTTGGGATCGAGTGTTGGATGGAGGAGCTGGTCGAGCGCCGCCGGATCGATGCGGGCGACGGCCTCGCGCTTGTCGATCAAGCCTTCGGCGACCATGTCCACGGCGATCTTCAGCGCCGCCTTGGTGGTGCGCTTGCCGGAGCGCGTCTGGAGCATCCAGAGCTTTCCCTCCTCGATCGTGAACTCGAGGTCCTGCATGTCGCGATAGTGGCGCTCGAGCGTCTCGAATATCTTCAGAAGCTCGCCATAGGTCTCCGGCATCAGCGCCTCGAGCGAGGGGGCGTCCGAGCCCGCCGCGGCGCGCGCGGCTTCCGAGATGTTCTGGGGCGTTCGGATGCCCGCCACCACGTCCTCGCCTTGCGCGTTCACCAGGAACTCGCCATAGACCTCGTGCTCGCCGGTCGAGGGATTGCGGGTGAAGGCGACGCCGGTCGCCGAGCTGTCGCCCATGTTGCCGAACACCATGGCCTGCACGTTGACGGCCGTGCCCCAGCTTTCGGGGATGGCGTTGAGCTTGCGGTAGGTGATGGCGCGCGGCGACTGCCAGGAGCCGAAGACGGCGCCGATCGCGCCCCAGAGCTGCTCCTTCACGTCCTGCGGGAAGGGCTTGCCCGTCTCCTGCTCGACCAGCGCCTTGTATTTGCCGATGACCGCCTTCCAGTCGTCCGCCGAAAGGTCCGTGTCGAGGTCGGAGCCGGTCGCCTCCTTGTACTCGCCGAGGATGTCCTCGAACGCGTCATGGTCGACGCCCAGCACCACGTCGGAATACATCTGGATGAAGCGGCGGTAGCTGTCATAGGCGAAGCGCTGATCGCCCGAGCGCTTGCCGAGCCCTTCCACCGTCTCGTCGTTGAGGCCGAGATTGAGGACGGTGTCCATCATGCCCGGCATGGAGGCGCGGGCGCCCGAGCGCACGGAGACGAGGAGCGGCTTCTTCGGGTTGCCGAACTTCGCCCCGACGATTCTTTCCACCGCCGCCATGGCGGCATCGGCGTTCTTCGAAAGCTCGTCCGGATATTTCTGGTCGTTCTCGTAGAAGGCGGTGCAGACTTCCGTTGTGATGGTGAACCCGGGAGGCACGGGAAGGCCCAGGTTCGACATCTCGGCGAGATTCGCGCCCTTGCCGCCGAGAAGCGTGCGCATGTCGGCACGGCCCTCCGCCTTGCCCGCGCCGAACCGATAGACCCACTTCTGCGCCCGCTTGCGCGCCATGCCAGCGATCTCCTTCAAATGTCCCGAAAGCGCCCCTGAGCGAAAGGCATCCGGTCCCCGAGCCGGAAAGACACCCTGGAACGGCCGGGGTCAAGGGTTGCGGGCGTCACGGGGCAGGCGTGCCTCCTCGAAGGTACTTGCCCAACCAAGAACGATGTCGCCTTCCCTTTGTCATGCCAGCGAAAGCTGGCATCCCCTGAAACCTTTCCACCCGGCATCGAAGCTCAAGGGGATTCCGGCTTTCGCCGGAATGACGAGTGGAGCCTACCCTTCGATGCGAGAGAAGTCGGCGACCGCCAGCGTGGCGGCGCGGATGCGGTTGAGGAGCTTCAGCCGGTTCTCGCGGAAGGAAGGATCGTCGGCATTGACGGTAACGTTGTCGAAGAAGGCATCGACCGGCTGGCGGAGCTTGGCGATGGCCGCCATGGCGCCCTCGAAATCCTCCGCCTCGACCGCCTTCCTCGCCAGCGCCTCGGCGCGGTCGATAGCGGAAGCGAGCGCCTTCTCGTCGCCGTGCACAAGCTGCGTCTTCACGACCTCCCCGTCATAGCGGCGGGCATCCTTCTTTTCTTCGATGCGCAGGATGTTGGAGGCGCGCTTGACGCCCGCGAGCAGGTTTTTTCCGTCCTCCGTGTCGAGAAATTTTCCGAGCGCCTCGACGCGCCGCACGATCATCAGGAGATCATCCTGGCCGCCGAGGGAGAACACCGCGTCGATCAGGTCGTGCCGGGCGCCCTGCTCCCTGAGATAGACCTTCAGGCGATCGGCGAAAAAAGAGATGAGGTCGGATGTAATTTTCCAAGCGTCTTCTACGCTCGCCTCCGCATAGGCTTCGGCCATTTCTGGCGAGGCGTCTTCTAAAACCTTTTCGACAAGTCCTGAAGCGACCCCCGCCTCCTCAAGTAGCTCTGCCGCACTTGCCTGCTGCCTCAGCCCAACAAACTTTTGACCAATCCAAACTTGAGCAATTGTGTGCGCTGTCAAAGTCGCTAGAGCTATTGAAAGCCTTGACTCCAAGATGATGCGGATCACACCCAGCGCCGCCCTGCGCAGCGCATAGGGATCCTTCGATCCGGTCGGCTTCTCGTCGATGGCCCAGAAGCCCACGAGTGTGTCGAGCTTGTCGGCGAGCGCAACGGCCTGCGCGACCTTCGAGCCCGGCACCGTGTCCGACGGCCCTTGCGGCCGGTAATGGTCGCGGATCGCCTCGGCCACCTCGGCGTCGATCCCTTCGGCCCCGGCATAGTAGTATCCCATGAGCCCCTGAAGCTCCGGAAATTCCCCGACCATGCCGGTCACGAGATCGGCCTTGGCAAGCCGCGCGGCAAGCCTCGCCTTCTCCTCGTCCGCGCCGATGATCCTGGCGATCTCCGCGCTCAGCGCCTCGATGCGCGCGACCCGCTCGCGCTGCGTGCCGAGCTTCGCATGGAAGGTGATCTGCTCGAGCTTCGGCAGGAGGTCCTCGAGCGGCGTCTTCCTGTCCTGCTCCCAGAAGAAGCGGGCGTCCGAAAGCCGCGCCGCGATGACGCGGTCGTTGCCCGCCACGATCTTCTCGCCGCCGTCCTTCGCCAGAAGATTCGCGACCAGCAGGTAGCGGTTGGCGAGCGCCCCATCCTTCGAGGCTCGCTCCGCCTCTTGATCCTTCCCGGTCGCGCCTGCGGCGCTCCTCGCCTCTTGGTCCTTCCCAGTCGCGCCTGCGGCGCTCCTCGCCTCTTGGTCCTTCCCAGTCGCGCCTGCGGCGCTCCTCGCCTCTTGGAGTGCAAAGCATTTCTGGTGGGCCTTGAGGCTCGTCGCGACGACCTCCGGCGGCACGTCGAGAAACGCCTTGTCGAAGGTGCCCATGAGCACCACCGGCCATTCGACGAGGCCTGCCGTCTCGCGCACGAGCGCCTCGTCCTCGATCACCGCGAGGCGCGCTTCGCCCGCGAGCCTTGCCGTGTCGCGGCGGATGATTTCCGCGCGCTTCTCCGCGCTCACGATCACCTTCGCGCCCTCGAGCGACTCCACATATTTTGGAAAGTTTCCGATGCGGATCTCATCCGGCGCCATGAAGCGGTGGCCGCGCGTCCGGTCGCCCGAGCGGATGCCCTCGACCTCGAACGCCACCACCTTGCCGTCGAAGAGGCAGACGATGGAGTGAAGCGGGCGCACCCAGCGGAGCTGGCCCGATCCCCAGCGCATCGACTTGGGCCAGGGAAAGCGGCGGATCACATCGGGAACGAGGTCGGCGACGACATCGGCGGTGGCGCGGCCCGGCCGGCTGATGCGGGCGATATAGACCTTGCCCTTCCTGTCCTCCTGCACCGTGCACTGGTCGAGCGTGACGCCGGCGGATTTCAAAAACCCCTGGATGGCGGCATCCGGTGCATCGACGCGCGGACCCCGCCGCTCCTCGGTTACATCGGCGGTACGGGCGTCGAGTCCCGTGATGGAGAGGACAAGGCGGCGCGGCCCGGCATGGGCTTCCGCGGCACCCGGCACAAGGCCCGTCTCCTTCAGACCTGCCGTCACGAGCGAGGCCAGGTCCTCGGCCGCGCGGGCCTGCATGCGGGCCGGAATCTCCTCCGAGAAAAGCTCGATCAGCAGATCAGGCATCGTGATGCCTCGCCGGTAGCTCACCCCCACCCCGGCCCTCCCCCATCAAGGGGGAGGGAGAAGACTTAAGGCGTCGACTCTTTCTCCCCTCCCCCTTGTGGGGAGGGGGTGCCGTCTCCACTGCCTCCAGGATTGCGGTCATTACTCCTTCGATTTCACGCAGGACGTCGTTGTTCCAGAATCTGAGCACACGGTAGCCTTGCGATGCGAGCCACTGGTCGCGTTGCCGATCTCTCGCTTGGTTCCGTTCCCACCCGTGCTGATCGCCGTCCACCACTATGACGATCCGCAGCGAATGGTTCGCGAAGTCGGCGATGTGGGATCCGATCGGCACCGGCCGCCGCCAATGACCTCCGGCAGCCGGCACTCCATGCAGATAGAGCCAGAGACGCTTCTCGGCTTCCGTCATGTCGCGCCGAAGCCGCCTTGCCGTACCGGTCAGGGTCCTTGCGGTCATGCCCGGCCGCCGGCGGTCTTCGACCAGGCCTCGCAGCAGCCCTTGGCGAGCTCGCGGACCCGCAGGATGTAGGCCTGCCGCTCCGTCACCGAGATGACGCCCCGCGCATCCAAGAGATTGAAGCAGTGGCTCGCCTTGATGCACTGGTCGTAGGCCGGCAGCGCAAGAAGATGCTCTTCGCCCTCATCCCCCGCATCGAGCAACGCGCGGCACTCCTGCTCGGCGTCCTCGAAATGGCGCTTCAGCAGTCCTGTGTCGGCAAACTCGAAATTGAAGCGGGAATATTCCTGCTCGGCCTGCAGGAAGACGTCGCGATAGGAGATGCGCTCAAGCCCCTCGCGGCCGTTGAAGTTGAGGTCGTAGACGTTGTCCACACCCTGCACATACATGGCCAGCCGCTCAAGCCCATAGGTGAGCTCGCCCGAGACCGGAAAGCAGTCGAGGCCGCCCACCTGCTGAAAGTAGGTGAACTGCGACACCTCCATGCCGTCGCACCAGACCTCCCAGCCCAAGCCCCAGGCGCCGAGCGTGGGGCTTTCCCAGTCGTCCTCGACGAAGCGGATGTCGTGGTTCCCGGCGTCGATGCCGATGGCCCGGAGCGAACCCAGATAGAGCGCCTGAAGATCGCCCGGCGAGGGCTTCAGGATCACCTGATACTGGTAGTAATGCTGCAGCCGGTTGGGGTTCTCGCCGTAGCGTCCGTCCTTCGGCCGGCGGGAAGGCTGCACATAGGCCGCCCGCCACGGCTTCGGGCCCACCGAACGGAGCGTGGTCGCGGGATGAAAGGTGCCGGCGCCAACCTCCATGTCGTAGGGCTGGAGGATCACGCAACCCTCCGCCGCCCAGTACTGGTGCAGCGTCAGGATCAGGTCCTGGAAGGATTTTCTTGGCTCGAGCGGCATGGGTGGCGCGGAAGCTAGTCGCCGCTCCACCCCCGGTCAAGCTGGCGGGGAACTCAGTCGCTGGGACGGTAGACGCCGGTCTTGGGGTCCCGCTCCAGGGTCGCGATGCGGCCCGCCTGGCGGCGCTTGCCGGCTTCCGCCGCCACGCGCTGGCGCGCACGCTCGGCCTTCATGACGAACTGCCGCACGAGATAGAGCGCGACGACGAGCGAGACGACGGCGGTCAGAACTTTCAGGAACATGGCGCGACGGGCCTCCTTCGCCCCATCATAACCCGAAACGCTGCCACAACGCACGCACTTCCAGCACGCTCACGAGCTCGTCGGCAAAGCCGTAGGCCAGAGGCTCGCGCGCGCCCCTCCCCCAGACGCGCGGCACGGCGAGCCGGCGGATCCAGTTGCCTGGCCGCGCCACGGGCTTGACGGTAGCGTCGGGGCCGAACTTCTCCCGCACGATGTCGTGCAGGCTGCCCAGGCCGTCGATCAGCCCCAGCGCCAGCGCCTGCCGTCCCGACCAGAAGGCGCCGGAAAAGAGCTCCTCCTCGTTGCCGTCGAGCTTGCCGGCCCGCCTCTCGCGCACCAGCGTCTTGAAGGAATCGTGCACGTCGGCCTGCATGCGCTTCAGGCGCTCGACATCCTGGTCGCGCGCCGGCTGGAAGGGGTCGAGCGTCATCTTGTGCTCGCCCGCCGTGTAGACGCGGCGCTCCACGCCCGCCTTCTCCATGAGGCCCGAGAAGCCGAAGCCCGCATAGAGCACCCCGATCGAGCCGATGATGGAGCTCGGGTCGGCATAGATCTCGTCGCCAGCGGAGGCGAGCCAGTAGCCGCCCGAGGCCGCCACGTCCTCGCAATAGGCGATGACGCGCTTCTCGCGATCGCGCGCAAGTTGCCGGATGCGGCTGTGGATGAGCGCCGACTGCACCGGCGAGCCGCCGGGAGAATTGACCGCGAGCACCACCGCCGGCGCCTTGCGCATGGCGAAGGCGCGCTCCAGCGTGTCGTTGAGGGAGGCAAGGGTGAGCGCCGGCCGCAGCGGCGTGCCCATGCCGATGGCGCCGTTGAGGCGCACGAGCGGAATGACCGTCGCGTCGCCCTTGATGGCGGACGGCACGACGCGCAGATACCAGGGCTGGGATTTGGCGGCCATGCCGCCTGAGATAAGGAGAAAGCCCTGCCGCGGCAAGTATCAGGCGCGTAAGGTTCTATGGAGCTTCAAAAAATTCCGGACCTGTCATCCCGGAGTGTAACCAGCCTCAGCGCAGGCGCCAGGCGAGGCCGTCGCGCAGGATCGCCTCGGCCTCGGGCGTGAACTGCGAGGCGGCGCCGTGCAGCACGAGGCCGGGCAGGAGCTGCAGCGGCCCCTTGCTCGCCTTCACCCCCTGCACGATGACGCGCGAGGCTGCCATGCCTTCCCGCACATAGAGGGGCGCCACCCGGATGTCGCCGAAGCGGCCCTCCATGGCGGTGAGCAGCCGGCCCAGCGCCTCGGCGCGGTGCACGAAGGTCGCGGTCCCGCGCGGCGCCACCATGGTGTGGAGGACTTTTACCCAAAGCTCCAGGTCGGCCGGCCCGAAGGCGTTCGCCTGGGCCTTCAGCGCGTCCGGCGAGGGGCGCACCCTGTCGGTCTCGAAGAAGGGCGGGTTGGCGTAGGCGTGGCTGAAGGAGCCATGCGCCGGCCACTGCGCGAGATCGCGCCGGAGCGCATCCTTGACGTCGCCCTTGATGACCTGAAGGCTGTCGGAAAAACCGTTCCGGGCGGCGTTCTGCTCGGCCATCATGGCGTAGCGGGTGGCGACCTCGACGCCCGTGACGTGGATGTCGGAAACCCGCGCCAAGAGGCAAAGCGCCGCCACGCCGGTGCCGAGACCGGCCTCGAAAAGCGTGTCGCCGGCGCTCGCCGGAAGCGTTGCCGCCAGGAAGACGGAATCGATGCCGGCGCGGAACCCCTTCTCCGGCTGCAGCGCCGAGACGCGCCCGCCGAGAAAGGCATCCTCGGTGAGCGTCGGCGGCACCGCGGCGGCGATCGGGGGAGGCGGCGGCGAAGCAGCTGTCACGGGTTCGATCTGCATTTTCCGCGCGATCATGCACAGAACATGGTTATCGGCAGGTTACCGGTCTTCCGCAAGATTGTCTCCAATCACCGGCTCGAGCGCGCGCCGCGCCTGGCCGAATTCCGCCTCGTCCACCATGAGCCGGCGCGGGAAGGCCCCGATCGAGCCTTCGACCGCGCTCATATGGCCGTCGAAGACGTGGCCCTCGATGCCCGCCTCGGCCAGGACATGCAGGGCGTAGGAGAGGAGCACCAGATCGTTCGTCCTCAGCACCTCGCGCATGGCCCGTTTCATACCGCAGGCCGGCGTCCGTGGCCACGGCCGCCCCTGCTTGCCGCTGGGGTAGGCAGCCTCTATTGTTGCGACGCAACGAAGCATGGAGAAGGCAAAACCGGGTGGGAGTCGTCGTACCGTTCGGCCGCGGAGGCCGCGAGGCCAGCCTCGATCGGCTGCTCGAGCTCGTGTCCAAGGACATGGACCGGGTGAACGAGGCCATTCTGGTGCGCGCCCATTCCGACATCGAGCTCATCCCGCAGCTCGCAAGCCATCTCATCAACTCCGGCGGCAAGCGCCTGCGGCCCATGCTCACCATCGCCGCCGCCCAGATGGGGGGCTACGAGGGCGACGCGCATGTGAAACTCGCAACCGCCGTCGAGTTCATGCACACGGCGACCCTGCTGCACGACGACGTGGTCGACCAGAGCGATCTCCGGCGGGGCAAGAAGGCGGCACGCCTCATCTGGGGCAACCAGGCGAGCGTGCTCGTGGGCGACTACCTCCTCGGCCAGGCCTTCAAGCTCATGGTCGAGACGGGATCGCTCGACAGCCTGAGGGTGCTCGCCAACGCCGCCGCCGTGATCGCGGAGGGCGAAGTGCTGCAGCTCGCCGCCCAGCACGACATCGCGACCACCGAGGACGCCTATATGCGCGTCATCGGCGCCAAGACAGCCGCCCTCTTCGCGGCGGCGGCCGAGGTCGGCGGCATCGTCGCCGGCCGGCCCAAGGAGGAGCAGTCGGCGCTCTCGTCCTTCGGCCGCAATCTCGGCATCGCCTTCCAGCTCGTCGACGACGCGCTCGATTATTCGGGCAAGCAGTCGCTGCTCGGGAAGACGGTCGGCGATGATTTCCGCGAGGGCAAGATCACACTGCCGGTCGTGCTCTCCTACCGCCGGGGCGACACGGCCGAGCGCGCCTTCTGGAAGGAGGCGATCGAGGGCCGCGACCAGAAGCCCGAGGATCTCGACCGGGCGATCACGCTCATGCAGGGCCATGGAGCCATCGACGACACGGTCGAGCGGGCGCGCCATTACGGTACAATCGCCCGCGACGCACTGGCGATCTTCCCGGAGTCCAAGCACAAGACGGCGCTGCTCGAGGCCGTGGAGTTCTGCGTCGCGCGCGCCTATTGATCGTTGGCCGGGCAGCGGACTTTGGCCGGGTCAGGCCCGGCCATGACGTCATTCACAACGTCCGCGCGGCCACCACCCACCAGTCAGGATGCATCTCGGCCAGCCGGCCAGCCGCCCTTGCCGCCTTCGCGGTCTCGGCGAAGAGGCCGAAGCAGGTCGCACCCGAGCCCGACATGCGCGCCAGGAGACAGTCCGTCTCGCGCGCCAGGGCATCGAGCGTAATCCCCACGGCAGGCTCCGCCTCGCGCGCCGGCGCCTCGAGGTCGTTGCGGCACCGCGCGAGCCAGGCTGCCAGCTCTTCCGCCGTCCGCAGCGCCGGAACGGCTTCCATGGGAGCATTGTCGCGGCGCGCGAGTCTTTCGAACACGGCGGCCGTCGACAGGGGCCGACCAGGATTGGCGAGCACCAGCGACACCTGCGGCAGCTCCACGGACTCGATCTTTTCTCCCACGCCTCGCATGCGCGCGGAGGTGCTATGCACGCAGACCGGCACGTCGGCGCCGAGCT
>JBFXDI010000069.1:0-21321 GCA_050181295.1 Parvibaculaceae bacterium
GAGACGAAACGGTCGTCGACATCGACGCAGCGCCCGATCCGACGCTGCGCAAGGACGCGACGGTATGGATCCTGACCGTGAAGCCCAAGGTCTCCGTCATGATCGAGCGGGGCGAGAACACCGGCCAGACCATCGACTATACGAACGTCGTGCGACGCATGATGCCGGCGGGCATGTGGAACGGCGACGCCGTGACGCTGAAGCTACCACGCGGCGACCTCTATTCCGGCGAGACGAAGGCCTGCGCCGCGCTGCTGCAGGTGGGAGGCGTCGGCCCCGTCATCGGAGCGGCCTGGAAGGCGAGCGCCAGCGGCTGATCAAGTCGCTGCGCTCAGCGTGCGCCGAACCGCATCCTTCCAGCCGGCGTACTTCTTCTCGCGAAGATCAGCCGGGATCGTTGGCGTGAAGCGGCGCTCCAGCGCCCAGGCTGTCGAGAAACCGTCCAGATCGGGATAGACTCCGGCTGCGAGGCCAGCGAGGTAGGCGGCCCCGATGGCCGTGGTCTCGATAACCTGCGGCCGGTCGACCGGGGCATCCAGGATGTCTGCTAGGCGCTGCATCGTCCAGTCGGAGGCCGCGAGCCCTCCGTCGGCTCTGAGGACATTGCGGCCGCTGCCGCCCCAGTCCGACGCCATGGCCTCGATGAGGTCGCGGGTCTGGAAGCAGACGGCCTCGAGCGCGGCGCGCGCGAGTTCCTTCCTCGTGGTGCCGCGCGTGAGCCCGTAGAGCGCGCCCCGGCAATCGGCGTCCCAGTAGGGTGCGCCAAGTCCCGCGAAGGCCGGTACCAGATAGACGTCCTGCTCCGGATCGGCCTCTGCCGCGAGGAGCCCGGATTCCGATGCGGCGCCGATGATCTTGAGCCCGTCGCGCAGCCACTGCACCGCCGCGCCGGCGATGAAGATCGAGCCCTCGAGCGCATAGGTGCGCTTGCCCCCGAGCTGGTAGGCGATGGTGGTGAGGAGCCGGTTGCGCGAAGTGACTGCCTCCCCGCCGGTGTTCAGAAGGCAGAAGCAGCCGGTGCCGTATGTCGCCTTGAGCATGCCGGGCTGGAAGCAGGCCTGCCCCACCGTCGCCGCCTGCTGGTCGCCGGCAATGCCGCAGACTTTTATGGACGTACCGAACAGCGAAGCATCCGTCTCGCCGAAGCTGCCCGAGCAGTCCTGCGCCAGCGGCAGCATGGCGCGGGGCACGCGGAACATCTCGCAGAGTTCATCGTCCCACTGGCCCGCATGGATATTGAAGAGCAGCGTGCGGCTCGCATTGGTCGCGTCCGTCGCGTGCACGCGGCCGCCCGTCAGTCGCCAGAGCAGAAAGCTGTCGACGGTGCCGAAGGCGAGATCGCCGGCCTCCGCGCGGGCCCGCGCACCATCCACGTGATCCAGGATCCACGCGGCCTTGGTGGCGGAGAAGTAGGGATCGAGCAGCAGTCCCGTCTTGCCGGCGATGCGCGCCTCTCCGCCGGCCCGCCGCAAGGCTTCGCAGGCCTCCGCCGTGCGCCGGTCCTGCCATACGATCGCGCGATGGATGGCCTTGCCGGTCTTCCTGTCCCAGACGAGCGTGGTCTCGCGCTGGTTGGTGATGCCGAGCGCGGCGATATCCTTCGCTTGCGCACCTTTCCTGGCAAGCACCTCGCGGATGGTCTCGACGCTGGTGTTCCAAATGTCCTCGGCCTCGTGCTCGACCCAGCCGGAGCGCGGATAGTGCTGCGCGAACTCGCGCTGGCTGATGGCGACCGGCCGGGCATCGGCATCGAACAGGATGGCGCGCGTCGATGTCGTGCCCTGGTCGAGGGCGAGGATGTAGGTGGTCATGCGTTTCCCCCGAGCACCTTCCGATGGATGCCGAAAACATCATTTGAACGGATTGGAAAACCAAAGTCGACCTTCGGGATATCTTTCTGGCACAGCCAGATTCGTGCATCCTGGTCGCATGCGCGGCCCAAAGCCCCGAACAAGGGCAATTGCCCGACGTCTTCGTTGCGATCAGACACGGGCAGAGCAGCAATTGTGGAAAGCTCTACGTTCCCGGCGTCTCGGAGGATTCAAGTTTCTGCGACAGGTCGAGGTGGAGGGCTTCTTTGTCGACTTCGTCTGCCGCGAGCATAAGCTCATAGTTGAAGTCGATGGGGCAACACACTCATCAGATTCAGAAATCTTGCGAGACAGGCATCGAGACGAGACTTTGGCTAGGGCCGGCTACGACGTTTTGCGCGTCCAGAACATGGAGGTGTATGAGGCACTTGCTTCCGTATGCGACCTCATCCACTTCAGATTGACCAATCCTCCGAAAGCCCCTCATCCGCCTCCGGCCGCTTGCCGGAGGCACCTTCTCCCCGCTGAACGCGGGGCGAAGGCCACACGTACTCCCTCTCCCCGCCTGCGGGGAGAGGGCCGGGGTGAGGGGCAATTGTCCTTCAAAGGAAGCTGTAGGGATCGACGTCGATGTCGATCCGGAGGCTTCCCGGCGCCTTCACGCCCGAAAGCCACTGCGAGAGGAACGGCTGCAGGAGCCTGTCGCGGCTGCCGATGACAAGGAACCGCCAGCGCCGACGGCCCCTCACCAGATGCAGCGGCGCAGGCGCCGGGCCCAGCACCCGCACGTCCTCGGGCGGCCTCGGCATGCGGGCGGCGAGCGTCCGGGCGAACCGCTCTGTCGCGGCCGCCTCGGTGCCCGAGACGACGACCGCCGCAAGACGCCCGTAGGGAGGCATCCCGGCTCGCTCGCGAAGGCCTTTTTCCCGCGCCAGGAATCCTTCCCGGTCCCCCGAGGCGAGGGAGCGCATCAGCGGGTGATCGGGGCTGTAGGTCTGGATCATGGCGCGGCCCGGCTTCTCGCCGCGGCCGGCCCGGCCGGCGACCTGCGCCAGGAGCTGCCAGGTGCGCTCGCCGGCGCGCGGATCGCTGGTCTCGAGCGCCAGGTCCCCGTCTACCACGCAGGCAAGCGTGAGCTGCGGGAAATGATGCCCCTTCGCCACGAGCTGCGTGCCCACGATGAGGTCGTAGCGCCCTTCCCCGATGTCGATCAGCATCTGGCGCAGGTTGGTGCCCCAGGAGAGATCGGAGGAGAGGATGGCGAGCCGGGCTTCCGGAAAGCGCGCCTTCGCCTCTTCCGCCAACCGCTCGACGCCTGGACCGCAGGGCGCGAGCTTGCCCTCGACGCCGCAGGCCGGGCACGCGGCGGGCAAGGGTTCGGCATGACCGCAATGATGGCAGAGAAGCTGGTCGCGGAAGCGGTGCTCAACCAGCCAGGCGGAGCAGTTGGGACACTCGAAGCGATGCCCGCAGGCGCGGCAGAGCGTGAGCGGCGCATAGCCTCGACGGTTGAGGAAGAGGAGCGCTTGCGAGCCCTGGGCCAGCGCCTCGGCAACCGCCTCGACGGCGGATTCCGACAGCCACTGGCCGGCGCCCGGCGCGGCCGACCGCATGTCGATCAGCGATATGGAAGGGAGCTCCGGTCGGCCGTGCCGGTCCGGCAGATGAAGGCTCCGGTAGCGTCCGCGGTCGACGTTCACGAGCGACTCGAGCGAGGGCGTGGCCGAGGAGAGCACGACGGGGAACCGGCCGAGCGAGCCCATGACCACGGCCATGTCGCGGGCGTGGTAGGAGACGCCCTCCTCCTGCTTGAAAGCCGGCTCGTGCTCCTCGTCCACGACGATGAGACCCGGCCTCTGCCAAGGCAGGAACAGGGCCGACCGCGCGCCCACCACGATCCGCGCCTCGCCGGACGCCACGGCGCGCCAGACGCGCTCGCGCTCGCGCGGCCTGACGTCCGAATGCCACTCGGCCGGCGAGGTGCCGAAGCGCCGCTCGACGCGCGACAGGAACTGGCCGGTGAGCGCGATCTCGGGGAGGAGGAGCAGCACCTGCTTGCCCGAGGCGACCGTCGCCGCCATCGCCTCGAAATAGACTTCCGTCTTGCCGGAGCCGGTGACGCCGTCGAGCAGCGTGACGGAGAAATCGCGCCCGGCGATCGTGCGCCGGAGTGTTGCCGCCGCGTCTTCCTGGGAGGCCGACAGCGGCATCCGGTGCGCGGACGGATCGGGCATGCCGAAGGGCGCGAAGGCCGGCAGCGCCACTGCCTCGAGCACCCCCTCCCCCACGAGGCCCTTCACGACCGACGTGCTGACCCCGGCCATGTCCGCAAGTTCGCTGACCTTGAGCGCCGGGCCTGAGCGAGCCGTCTCCATGACCCGCCGCCGCTGCGGCGTCGCGCGTTGCGGCTCGCGGTCGGTCGCGACCACCGCGATGTCCTGCCGGGGGTCGGTGAAAGCGCCCGGTGACCGGAGCGCCATGCGGAGCAGCGTCCCCAGGGGAGCGAGATAGTAGCCTGCGACCCACGCGAGGAACTGCCGGTGCAGGTCCGGCATGGGAGGAAGCGGATAGATCTCCGAGATGTCCCGAAGCGCCCGCCCTCCCGGCGGATCAGCACCCACGCTCCACACGACGCCTATGGCCTGGCGAGGCCCGAGCGGCACCCGCACATAGGCGCCCGGCGAAACATCGAGCCCGGCCGGCACCCGATAGGTGTAAGGATCGGGCAGCGCGAGCGGCAGCAGCACCTCAGCCGTGGCGGGATGTCGGCTCATCATCGGATGCAGACCATGAACCGCCACCGATGCCAAGCCCCGCGCGCCAACGCACATTCATGCAGAGCTTTTTAGAACGGTTCCATGCTGTTGTTTTGTCTGCGGCTTTTCGGCGCGTGGTGATTGACGAGCACCCGCGAGCGGCAGTATCCGACTGGAACACTCGGCCTCTCCCTCACCAGGCATCCGTCGAGCCCGACATGAAGCTTCACACCGTCACAGCCCTGTCTCTCGTGTGGATTCTGGCCGCCACGGCTCCTGCCCTGGCTGGCGAAACCCTGGAGCTCACGCTCGAGAACCACGCCTTCACACCCAGGGACGTGAAGGTGAAGGCTGGCGAGGATTTCTTCATCCACGTCGTGAACAAGGATCCGACCCCGGCCGAGTTCGAATCCCACCCGCTCAAGGTGGAGAAGGTCGTGGCCGGACAGTCCGAGATCACGGTCAGGGTGCGCGCCCTGAAGCCCGGCGCCTACGAGTTCTACGACGAGTTCAATATGTCGACCGCCACCGGCACCCTGACCGCCGAGTAGGACGGATTCTGCATGCTGGCTTCCCTTATCATCGTTTTCCGCGAGGTTCTGGAAGCGGGCCTCGTGATCGGCATCGTGCTCGCCGCGACGCGCGGGCTTGCCGGAAGCCGCGCCTGGATCGCGGCGGGGATCGCGGGAGGCTTCGCGGGCGCCTGCGTCGTGGCGGGCTTCACGAGCTTCATTGCCGAGGCTTTCGAGGGCACGGGCCAGGAGATCTTCAACGCCTGCGTGCTTGGCGCCGCCGTCGTCATGCTGACCTGGCACAATGTCTGGATGGCGAGCCACGGCCGCGAGATGGCCGAGGAGATGCGCGAGGCCGGTGAGGCCGCGGTAAGTGGCGCAAGACCCCTCTTCGCGCTCGCCATCGTGGTCGGCGCGGCGGTGCTTCGCGAAGGCTCCGAGGTCGTCCTCTTTCTTTACGGCGTGACGCTCGCGGCGAACCTCTCGGCCCTGTCGCTTTTCCTCGGCGGCATCGGCGGCTTGGTGCTCGGGGCGCTGGCGTCGGCAGGGACCTATCTCGGGCTCCTGCGGATTCCCACCCGATACCTCTTCACGGTCACCAGCGTCATGATCGCCTTCCTGGCGGCCGGGATGGCGGCGCAGGCTATCTTCTTCCTGGAGCAGGCAGGCATCGTCAGCGCGCTTTCGAGCATCGTCTGGAATTCGACGGAGATCCTGTCCCAGACGAGCCCGCTCGGCATCCTGCTCCACACGCTGGTGGGCTACAGCGACCAGCCGACCTGGATGGAGCTTGCGGTCTACCTGATGACGCTCGCGGCGATGTTCATCCTGATGCGCATGTTCGCTTCGCCGGCGAGGCCCGCAAGCGCCTGATCGGACGGGTAGCGCGCTTCCTTAGGCCGGAAGCGCCTCCAGGGCCGGTTTCGCCTTGGCTGTCGCTCGTGCGCGGCGTTGCGTCAGGCCGGCCGTCCAGAGGGATTCCAGCCGCTTCTCCAGCACCGCCGGCTTTTCCGAGAAGAGCCGGATCGAAAGCGGCTTGGCGTCCTCCAGGAGTTGCGCGCGATATGACACAGCCAGATCGCATGCTGTCTGCCGCACTGCATCGGGAAGGCCTGCGCAGGCCGGCGATTTCAGTGATTGCTCCAGTTCCTCCAGATCGCCGAGACCCCCAAGCACCTCCCGCAATTCCTGCAGGTCCTCGGCCCACGCCTTGAGGACGGAGGGCCAGAGCGGCGACACCATCTCGAGCTGATGGCGGAAATGGATGGTGGACTTCCGCGCCTCGTGCAGTTCGGCGATGTCGCCTTTCGCGAGCCCGCGGTTCAGCCCCTTTCGCGCGCTGGCATAGGAAAGACGTATGCCCTTCACGAAGGGATCGATGTCCCGTTTTGGCAGGTCCCAGCGCCCGACATCCTCGACGACGGTGGAGACCTGCGTTTTCGCCTGCTCGATCAGATCGGCGATGTCGACCGGCGCCTCCTCGGAGGCGGCGGCCTCGCGCAGCGCTTTGCGCACCCCGGCGAGGTTGACCTTGAGTTTCCGCTCCTTCCCGAAGGATTGGAGCTTGTCCAGCGCCTCCATCATGGCGCTCCTTTGGCGGGCAGCCGCCAGCAGGTGGTGCGCCTGGCGGAGCGCCTTGTCACCGCGCTGGAAGGCGCCCTTGCCGATGGCAGGTTTCACCATCCGCAGGAGCGAGCGCACGAGCTTCAGCCCCTTCCGGACGTCGTGGATTTCGGATTTCCCGCCACCTCGCGCGCGCTGGAGATCGCGCAGCACACCCTTGAGGCTCTTCCGCGCCAGACGTGCAAGTCCTTCCGGCGCGGCGCCCTTCCCGATCGCGGCCATGATCCGCTCGAACCCAACTAACCCTGGATTTCCGCTATCAGGCGCCATTGTCACAATCAACACGGCCCAAAGGCGCAGCCGCGCTGGGTTCGCGATTGATCGGGCGGGCACCGCATGGCAGGGTGCCGCGCGCTGAGGAAAGGGCTCGTGATGGCGTCTGACATCCGGTTTCTGGCCGCGCTCGAGCGCAAGGCTTTGTGGTTGTCCTCCTGGACCATCCACAACGCCAATCATTTGCGCGCAAAGACCGACGGCCTGAAGGTCGGTGGCCACCAGGCCTCCTCCGCCTCTTCCGCAACCATCCTCACCGCCCTCTATGGCGCGGCGCTGAGGCCCCAGGACCGGATGGCGGTGAAGCCGCACGCCTCCCCCGTCTTTCATGCGCTGCAGTACCTGTTCGGCAACCAGACGCGCGAGAAGCTCGAGAACTTCCGCGGCTTCCATGGCGCGCAGTCCTACCCTTCCCGCACCAAGGACGTGGACGATGTCGACTTCTCGACCGGATCGGTCGGCCTCGGTGTGTCGCAGACGCTCTTCTCCGCCCTCGTCCAGGACTATGTGAAGGCGAGGCGCTGGGGCGACTGGCCCGAGGGCCGCTTCGTGGCGCTAGTCGGCGATGCCGAGATGGACGAAGGCAATATCTTCGAGGCTCTGCTCGAGGGCTGGAAGCAGGGCGTGCGCAATACCTGGTGGGTCGTCGACTATAACCGCCAGTCGCTCGACGCGGTGGTGCGCGAGGGCCTGTGGGAGCGCTTCGAACAGATCTTCCGCAGTTTTGGCTGGGACGTGGTCATCCTGAAGTACGGGTCCCTGCTGGAGGAGGCGTTCCGCGAACCCGGCGGCGACCGGCTGCGCCACTGGATCGACAACTGTCCGAACCAGCTCTACGCCGCGCTCTGCTATCAGGGCGGCGGCGCCTGGCGGAAGCGGCTTATCGACGAGATCGGCGACCAGGGCGCCGTCACACGCCTGATCGAGGCGCGCTCCGACGAGGAGCTGGCTCGCCTCATGACCAACCTTGCCGGCCATGACCTTCCGAGCCTTGTCGAGGCGTTCAAGGCTGCCGGCCAGCACGACCGGCCGACCTGCTTCATCGCCTACACCATCAAGGGCTTCGGCCTGCCCTTCCAGGGCCACAAGGACAATCATGCGGGCCTCATGACAGCGGCCCAGATAGACGCCCTGCGCGAACAGATGAATGTGCGGGCGGGCCACGAATGGGAGAAGTTCGAAGGTCTCGACGTCCCTGCTGAGGAGATGCAGGCGTTCCTCGAGCGGATACCCTTCGTCCAGAAGGGCCGGCGGCGGCTGAAGGCGGCGAAGGTTCCTGTGCCGGACGCCCTCCCCTTCCGGTCCGCACCCTCGATCTCGACCCAGCAGAGCTTCGGCAACATCCTCGCCGAGCTGGCGGCCACGAGCGCGTCCCTGGCCGAGCGCATCGTCACCACCTCCCCTGACGTCACCGTCTCCACCAATCTCGGCGGCTGGGTGAACAAGCGCGGCCTTTTTGCACGCGATGTCATGGCGGACACCTTCAAGAAGGAGCGGATTCCCTCGACCTTTGCCTGGGAGTTTTCTCCGAAGGGCCAGCACATCGAGCTCGGCATCGCCGAGATGAACCTCTTCATCCTCCTCTCCGCGCTCGGCCTTTCGCACTCGATCCATGGCGAGCGACTGCTGCCCATCGGCACTCTCTACGACCCCTTCATCGAGCGCGGCCTCGATGCCCTCAACTATGCCTGCTACCAAGGCGCCCGCTTCATGGTGGTGGCCACTCCTTCGGGCGTGGCGCTGGCGCCGGAAGGTGGCGCCCATCAGTCGATCGCGACGCCGCTGATCGGCATGGCGCAGGACGGGCTTGCGGCCTTCGAGCCCGCCTTCGCTGACGAGCTTGCCGTCATCATGCGGTGGGCTTTCGACTACATGCAGCGCGACGGCGACGGCGACCCGGACGAGCGCACCTGGTTGCGCGACGAGACAGGCGGCTCGGTCTATCTGAGACTCTCGACAAGGCCCGTGGAGCAGCCCGGCCGCGAGATGACGGCCGCGCTTGCGGAGGACATTGTCAACGGCGCCTATTGGCTGAGGCGCCCGGGCCCCAATGCCGAGATCGTCATCGCCTATCAGGGCGTGGTGGCACCGGAGGTGGTCGCGGCCGCGGGACTCATCGCCGAGGACCGGCGCGACGTGGGCGTGCTCGCCATCACCTCATCGGATCGCCTGAACGCAGGCTGGCAGGCGGCCGAGAGGGCCCGCCAGCGCGGCGCAAGAGGCGCCATGAGCCATATCGAGCGGCTGTTTGCGCCGCTTTCGCGCGACTGCGGCATCGTGACGGTGATCGACGGCCATCCCGCGACGCTGGCCTGGATCGGCGGTGTCTACGGGCATCGCGTCAAGGCGCTGGGCGTCGAGCATTTCGGCCAGACCGGTACGATCGACGACCTGTTCCAGCACTACGGGATTGACGCCAATTCGATCGCCCACAGCGCGCAGGCCCTTGTCGCCGGTCGCCCCATCAGGCACCTCCGAGCGCTTCCGTAGCGGCACGCTACGCCGCTCCGGGCTGCTTCAGGCGGTTTCGTCCTGCCGCGTCGCTCCCGGGGTTGAAACGGACTTGTCCTTTGGAGCTGCCGATGTCGCCGCGTAAGACTTCCAGATAAGGTAACGCTTTCCAATCCTTACGGAAGGCCATACGCCCCTCCGCTCGTCGAAATCCAATTGCTCGCGGTGCGCGAGCTTGAGAACACCGAACCAGAGACGCCACCTTCGCGTGCGCATCCTTTCCTCCCTGGCACCGCACTCTTCTACTTATAATAGTTGATTCTGCACGACTGGGAGCCCGGTCAGTCGCACTGCGAGGAGCAGGTCTACGTCTGGTAGCGTTCCGCTGCCAAAAGCACAATAACCGTCATCGGTGTGTCGTTAAAAATTGTCCGGAATGTTGCAGAAGCCGCACGTCCGCCACAGTGCTGACTTCGCCGGCGACGCGCCTTCCTACGCGCGCCCCACACTCGCA
Source organism: Parvibaculaceae bacterium (assembly GCA_050181295.1). Lineage (GTDB taxonomy): Bacteria > Pseudomonadota > Alphaproteobacteria > Rhizobiales > Aestuariivirgaceae > JBFXDI01. Next base: position 9,941 of record JBFXDI010000069.1, read on the forward strand.
TATTCGAAGCCGAGGGCCCGCATGTCCTGTGGATGGTAGATGTTCCTGAGGTCCACGATGCGAGGCGTCTTGAGGCTGTTGCGGATGCGCTCGAAATCGAGCGCCCGGAACGCATCCCATTCCGTGACGATCACGAGCACGTCCGCCCCTACCGCACAGTCATAGGGATCGGCCGTGTAGGCGACATCGCCCAGAAGGTCCTTCGCCTGCTGCATGCCTTTCGGGTCATAGGCCCTGATAACGGCGCCGGCATCCTGGAGCACCCGCGCGATCGAGAGAGAGGGCGCCTCGCGCATGTCGTCGGTGTTCGGCTTGAAGGTGAGTCCAAGTAGCGCCACGGTCTTTCCCCGCACCTGCCCCCCGCAGGCGGCGAGGATCTTACGCGCGATGGCACGCCTGCGCCTTTCATTCGAGGCCACGACCGTCTCCACGATGCGCACCGGGGTGTCATGATCCTGGGCCATCTTCATGAGCGCGACCGTGTCCTTCGGGAAGCATGAACCCCCATAGCCGGGTCCTGCGTGGAGGAACTTGTCGCCGATCCGCTTGTCGAGCCCCATACCGCGGGCGACCTCCTGCACGTCGGCCCCTACCGCCTCGCAAAGATCGGCGATCTCGTTGATGAAAGCGATCTTGGTGGCGAGGAAGGCGTTGGCCGCGTATTTCGTCAGTTCGGCCGTACGGCGCGATGTGAAGAGGATTGGCGACCGGTTGAGATAGAGAGGGCGGTAGAGCTCAGCCAGGACAGCGCGCGCCCGCTCGTCTTCAGTGCCGATGACGATGCGGTCCGGCCGCTTGAAGTCCGAGATCGCTGCGCCCTCGCGCAGGAATTCCGGATTGGACGCCACCGCGAAATCGGCATCCGCCCGTGCTTCCCGGAGGATCCGGTCGACCTCGTCGCCGGTACCGACCGGCACCGTGGACTTGGTCACCACGACAGTGAAGCCAGCGAGGCTCGAGGCCACCTCTCGCGCCGCAGCATAGACATAGGAGAGGTCGGCATAGCCGTCGCCGCGGCGCGAGGGCGTGCCGACCGCTATGAACACGGCATCCGCCGTTCTGACGGCAGGCGCGAGTTCGGTGGTGAAGGAAAGCCGGCCCGAGGCTAGGTTGCTGGCGACCAGATCTTCCAGGCCCGGCTCGAAGATTGGGATCTGCCCCTTCAGAAGCGCCTTGATCCTCGCCCCATCCTTGTCGACACAGGTCACGATGTGCCCGAAATCGGCAAAACAGGCCCCCGATACCAGCCCCACATAGCCAGAACCGATCATCGCGACCCGCATGCGCTTCTCATTGAAGTTGGATGTTGGAACGGAGGGACGCCGGCACTCGTATCACAGGTGCCGGCCGCCTTAAACGGCTGGGAGGGCCTGTTGGCTACTCCATCCGGCGGGCTCTCACCCGCCCATCGGCGGTTCTTGAGCGTTTGGGGCGCGGAGAACGGGGTGGGGTTTCCATCGGCTCGCTGGAGTCGATCTCCCCGGACGAACTCACGCCGAGAGATGGCTGAACCGTGCTGCGGCTATATATCGCCGAAAATAACGCTCCTGTTCCGATGCCCGTCCATACCGCGATGTAGCTCGCCGCTGCCAGGAGCCAGAAGGATCGAGAACCGGCCTCTTCGCCTGCCAAATCGATCCAACCGCCATCCAGATAGTGTCCCGCCAGCACCGCCGGCAACGGCGCGAACAAGAGGCTGATGGCCAATAATGGCAACGATCTTCGGACGCAGACCGCGAACGCTGCCCCCGAAACGAGCAGGACAGCAAATAGAAGATCGGCCATCAATGTCACGGATACGCCGCCTAGTGTTGAGTTTCCATGCGACAAATGCCGAATGAGCACCGGCAGCAGGCGTGACTACCCAGCGATATGGGCTGTTCTTTGGCGGACCGCATGGTTAATGACTAGTTAAACAGCGCGAACATGATTTCGCTTCATTGTGGAGCCATAGAGTTGAGGAGAATGGCTTTCGTCGCCTTAATTGTACGACGAAAGAGGGGATGGGGGTCCTGAAAGACCCAAAGGGGTGAGTGCCCTACAACATTGCCAGTCCTGGCAACGCGCATCGTGTTGCGGGCCTGTCGCGATGTTATGCTTGAGAGCGTTTCGGCCTGGTCCTGCGGCCGAAAGAGGGGTTTTGGGTGTTCGATCTCCACTGCCATATTCTGCCTGGCATAGACGACGGCGCGGCGGATCTTGAGGTGTCCCTCGCGATGGCCGAGGCTTTCGTAGCGGACGGCGTGTCGGTCGTCGCCTGCACGCCTCACATTCTGCCAGGCGTCTATCCCAACACTCCGGAGCAAATTCGCGCCGCGACGGACAGTCTCCAGCATGAGTTAACGTTGAGGGAAATTCCGCTCCAACTGGTATGGGGCGCCGACATCCATATCGTTCCGGGCATGGCGAGGGCGCTGAAGTCCGGCGCACTCCTGCCGATCGCCGAGACGCGCTATCTGCTGGTGGAACCACCCCATCACATCGCCCCGGCTCGCATGGACGACGCCTTTTTCGACCTCATGCTGGCAGGCTACGTCCCCATTCTCACCCATCCGGAACGGCTGAGGTGGATCGAGCACGAATACGCCATGATCGAGCGCCTGGCACACTCCGGGGTATGGATGCAGGTCACCGCCGGCTCGGTTCTCGGCACGTTCGGCTCGCGGCCACGCTATTGGGCAGAGCGCATGCTGGACGAGGGCATTGTCCATATCATCGCCAGCGATGCTCACAATATGCAGTCGCGCCCTCCCCTCATGGCAGAAGCCCATGCCGCCATTGCCGATTGGCTGGGCGACGAGGAGGCGTGGGATTTGGTCTTTACCCGGCCTCACGGTGTGCTTATGGATGAGTCGCCTGCTTCGCTTCCCATGCCGGTTGCAATAGGCGTAACCGCCGAGCAACGCGCTTGAATTGGTTCGAGGCCCGCAGAGATAAAGTGATGCTCAAACGGATTTTTAGAGCCGCATCCATTATCCTGTTGTTGCCGCTCGCCGTGTTCATCACCGGCTGCTCGGGACCCAGCTTGTCTGGAAGTCCCACGATGACGCCCACCAGCGACACTCGCGTCGCTTCATCCTCGGCTTCGGCATTCATGAGCCCGGATCCGGCAGCCGCCACGCCCGACCTCGGCAGCTATCGCATCGGCGATCAGGATGTTCTCGAGATCGCGGTGTTCCAGGTGCCTGAACTCAGCCAGACCGTTCGCGTGGCCGATGGCAACATCACCTTGCCGCTGATCGGCTCGGTGCGTGCCTCCGGCAGAACGGCGGAGGAGCTTCGGGCCGATATCGCCAATCGCAGCCAGAAATACCTGCAGTCGCCGCAGGTCAGCGTGAACATCAAGGAATTCAATAGTCACCGCATCACGGTCGAGGGCGCCGTCCTCAAGCCTGGCGTGTTTCCGATCACGAGCCGCACTTCGCTTCTGCAATCCATCGCTCTCGCGCAAGGGTTCGATCGCGTGGCGGATCCAAGCAATGTCGTGGTCTTCCGCAGCATCCAGGGCAAGCGCCACGCGGCGAAGTTCGATGTCGACGCCATTCGCGAAGGCAAGGCTCCGGATCCTGAGCTGCAGAAGGGCGACGTAGTGGTGGTCGCCCAGTCCGGAGCGCGCACGGCGCTTCGCGACGTGCTGCAGGTTTTGCCCATAGCGGGAATGTTCTTGTTGCTGTAGCGAACTGAATCGAGGCAGGCGGATACGCGGATGAAGAGGCACAACGAAGGGTATTCGGACGGCGGTGGCGAGTCCGCGCTGGTTCCAGGTGGATTCAACGCACCCGACGCCCTGGGACGGGATGCCTATCCGGCCGTTCGCGGCTCATACCCGAGCTATTACGCCGAGACAGATACGGCTGAATCGCTTCAGTTGCGCACGACGATCCAGGACTATCTGCGCATCCTCATCAAGCGCAGGTGGGTTATCGTCGGGGTGGTTTCCGGCGCCTGCGCGCTGGCCTTCTTCATTTCGATGGTGATGACGCCGCTCTACACCGCGACGGCCCGGGTGCAGATAGACCGGCAAATTGCGAAGGTGGTGGAGGGGGCCGACGTTTCCCCGACCGAGGACACCTCCGTCGACTTCCTCCAGACGCAATATGAGCTGCTGAGGAGCCGCTCGCTAGCGCAGCGCGTGGTGGCCAAGCTCAATCTCGTTGAGGAACCCAAGGACGGCGGGTCCGGACTTTCGCTTTCCAGTCTGTTCGGCTGGCTGTCGCCCCAGGAGGCAGCTCCCGAGGAGAGTCGTCTTTCGGACAAGGAGCGTGACGCGATTGATGCGATCCTGAGAAGGACGACCATCTCGCCGGTGAAGAACTCGCGCCTCGTGGATATCCATTACGTGAGCGCCGATCCTGTCAAGGCGCAGCGCGTCGCCAACGCGATCGCGGAGGGCTTCCTCGCGTCCAACCTTGATCGCCGCATCGATGCGTCCTCCTATGCCAAGACATTTCTCGAAGACCAGCTCCAGCAGCTGAAGCTGAAGCTCGAGGATTCCGAGCGCACCATGCTGCAGTTCGCGCAGGATCAGCGGATCATCACCATCGGCGACAGCGCGCTCGTCGATACCTCGCTGGGTGTGACGAACACTTCGCTCTCCACCATCACCGCGGAGCGCGTCAAGAACGAGACGGCGTGGAAACAGGCACAGTCGACCGATGGTCTCGGTTTGTCGCAAGTCCTGGCCAGCAAGGTGATCCAGACTCTCAGGGAACAGCGGGCCTCGTTGCTCTCGGAATATCAGGAGAAACTCAACACCTTCAAGCCCAACTATCCGGCGATGGTGCAGCTCCAGAACCGGATTGGCGAACTCAACAGACAGATCGACATTGAAGTTCAGGCGATCAAGGATTCGATCAGGGCAGCCTACGAAGCTTCGCTTGCCCAAGAGCAAATTGTGGCGGGCCAGGTGGACACGTTGAAGCGTGAAAGCCTCGACACCCAGAAGCGCAGCATCCAGTACAACATTCTCAAGCGCGAGGTGGACACCAACCGCTCGATCTATGAAGGGCTCCTGCAGCGCTACAAGGAGATCGGCGTTGCTGGCGGCGTTGGCACGAACAACATATCCATCGTCGACAAGGCCGATCTGCCGACCGGTCCGAGCTCGCCGCGAACACTTCTCAACCTTCTCATCGCCTTCGTTCTGGGCCTTGTCGGCGGTGTCGGCGGCGCTCTGCTCATGGAGTTCCTCGACGACAGCGTGAAGTCGCCCGAGGATGTCGAGCATGCGACGAACCTCGTCACGGTTGGCATCATTCCGGAAACCCCCGCACTCGGCATGGCCCAGGCCCTTGCTAGCCCACGATCCGCGGTCTCCGAGGCCTATCGGTCCCTGTGCACGTCGCTGCAGTTCTCGACATCCACCGGAATACCAAAATCGCTCGCCATCACGAGCCCGAGGCCTTCGGAAGGCAAATCGACCACGGCTTTCGCCATTGCGCGACATTTCGCGGCGACCAACAGCCGTGTGCTTCTCATTGACTGCGATTTGCGCAATCCCTCGCTGCACCGCGTGGTTGGGACCGACGACAGCTTCGGTCTCACCAACTATCTGACGGGCGGATGTTCGTTGTGGGACAGCTGCGCGGAGACCCAGCATCCCAATCTCACCTTCATCGCGGCGGGGCCGCTGCCGCCAAACCCCGCGGAGCTTCTCTCGGGTCCGAAGCTGCATTCTCTCCTCGCCGAGGCGTCGGAGTCGTTCGATCTCGTCATCCTGGATTGCCCGCCCGTCATGGGTATCGCGGACGCGCCGCTTGTTGCCAACGCAACGGCTGGAACCGTGCTTGTCACAATGGCCGGGGAAACACGCGCCGCAGCAGTGCGGAGCGCCATCAAGCGCCTTCAGTTTGCACGCGCATCGCTACTCGGCTGCGTGCTGACGAAGTTCGACCCGCGCAACGTGGGCTTTGGCTATGGCTATGGCGAGGAATACGGGTACGGGTACGGGTACGGGGCAAACGAGTATTCTTACGGCGCCAACAACCAATCGCCAAAGTTGCCCGTCGCCAAGGCCAGCTAGCCGATGGCGGATGCGCACGCCCTGCCGCAGGCGCTGGACCTGCTCCGAACCCCCTCGCTGGCTGGCAGATATCGTGCTGCCGACCTTCCTCCGGGCGTCTCGCTCATCATTCGTATCGCAGGTGGTGATGCGGATGCCGAGAAGGAGGCGCTCGCACAATGTCGCGGACGCCCCATCGAGACGATCCGCGAGGCCGCCTGTTTCTACATTGCCCAGGTTCTCTTTGATCCGCGATCGGATGCCTATCGCACGCTGGGATTGGATTGCTATGCCACGCGTGAGGAATTGCGCTCCAACATGGCGCTACTGTTGCGATGGCTGCATCCTGACAAGGATGCCGGCGGCGAGAACGCGATTTTCATCGGACGCATCATCAACGCTTGGGACATGCTGAAGAGCGAGGCCAAGCGGACCGACTACGACCTGAAACTACAGGAGGCCAAGCACACATCCGCTCCACTCTCGAGCCGCAGAGTGCGCAGAAGGAATCAGTCGCGAAGCAGACTTCTTACTCGTCTTGCGCTCGAGCGGATGGCCGTACGTCAGCCAACTTGGCGGCAGAAGCTGCTCAAGCCAGTGGCCGCATGTGCGATAATCTTGGCCGGAACGGTGCTTGTGGGTGAGTATGCGACCGGTTCCAGGGCGTTCGACGCTGCTCGCCCCTATGTCGAGGCGGTTCGCCAGAAGTTCGAAAGGGTATTCGCCGGGACCTTTGGCAAGGACAAGGCCAGCGGGACCGTCGCGCAAGACGATGAAGTCCAGATTTCTCACGAGCAAAATCCGTGACTTCCAAGGACGCGGGTGTCGGCATGTCCGCGCAATCGCACTATTCCCAGGAGCAGACAGGACGGCGCGGGGGCAGGCGAAGAAATTCTGAGTCGGACGTCGGCACCGTCGCGCCAAGCGCCTTTTCGGCCATGGCTGCTGCCATCATCGCCACGCTCATAGCGTGGCAGATAGCGACGATCGGCCTCTCCACGCATTATGCGGAGACGGCCCCTACCGCTTCGTTGTCCCTCTGGGCGCACAACACTGATGCTCTTGCCGCGCTCATCCGCAATCGGATAGTCGGTCCGGACGGAAAGCCGACACCATTGGATGAGCGGTCCTTGCGCGCCATTCGCGAGGCAAGTCGCGATCTCCTCGCGGCGGAGCCGCTCGACATCCACAATCTCCGCCTGCTTGCGTCCCTGGAGGAGCAAGCGGGCCATGCGGATATCACCTCAAGGCTGATGTACGAAGCCGGAACACGGACTGTTCGCGATCCGGCGGTCAACTTTTGGCTCCTCCAGCAAGCGGCCAAAGATGAAGACTACGTTCGCGCGCTTCGCTACATCGACCTCTTGGCACGCGCCTCACCGTCGTTGCGGGATCAGATCCGGCCGATTCTGATAGCGATTGCTCAGGACCCGAACGGTTCGAAGTCACTGCTCGACATCCTGATAAAGGCGCCTCCATGGCGACCCTGGTTTCTTTCCGTTCTTCCCGGTGGCGCCAAGAATCTTCTCGCCTTGCAGCCGCTCTATCTGGAACTGGGCAGCAGCGAAAACCCGCTGCAGGCGCGTGAACTCGCCCCCTATCTGCGCAGGCTCGTCGACCATGGCTTTCCCCAGCAAGCCTACTATACGTGGATACAGTCCCTTCCTGCCCATGAACGCCGGGCTGCCTCCTTCCTGTACAATGGTGATTTTCAGCGCCCGCAAACCAACCTCGTTTTCGACTGGAGCATCTGGCCGATATCGGGCGCGAGCATCGCTTTCGAAGAAGACGTCTCCAATCCGACCAACACGGCGCTAAGGATCGAATTCATCCGGAAGCGGACGAACTTCCGCAACGTGGCGCAGATGATCCTGTTGCCGCCCGGTTCTTATACTTTGACCGGCAGCTACAAGGCGTATGATCTCCTGGCCAGGCGGGGGCTGGTCTGGCGTGTGCTCTGCCTGGGCAAACCGGGTGGTATCGTCGGTGAATCGAACCGAATTCGCGGCACCGAGGAAGAGTGGAAGACCTTCGAGGCGAAGATCACCATTCCCGATCAGAATTGCGACGTGCAATCGCTGCGGCTCGATATCGATGCTCGGGCCGAGGTGGAATCCGAAATCTCCGGCAGCGTATGGTTTGACGATCTTCGAATTGCCCGGAACGAGGTCGTTACGAATTCGACCACCCAGCAGTCACCCGAAGCGCCGCATGCGCCGGAGCCAACTCAGACCCCGTAGTATGAGCGATACCATTCAACGAAACGGGAGATGCCTTCCGAAACCGGCGTCGACGGCTTGTAGCCGGTAAGCCGGGAGAGAAGATCGCTGTCGGCCCAGGTCGCGGGCACGTCCCCCAGCTGCATGGGAAGGTTCTTCCGGATCGCCTTCCTGCCGACGACCTGCTCGATCTCCTCGATGAACCGGAGAAGGCGCACGGGCTGCCCGTTGCCGATATTGACGACCCGGAAAGGAGCCGCCGGGCTGCAGCCGTCGGAAGCCCCTGTAGCCCCTGTAGCCTCGGGTTCCGCTGAGGAGTCCGGCCTTGATGGAACCTGCGCTGCCAGCAGAACGATACTCCGCGCCAGATCCTCCACATACGTGAAGTCGCGATCCATCTCGCCGTGATTGTAGACTTCGATCGGTTCTCCGGCGAGGATCGCGCGGGTGAACTTGAAGAGCGCCATATCGGGCCGGCCCCATGGACCATAGACCGTGAAGAAGCGGCAGGCCGTGACCGGGATGTTCCAGAGATGCGAGTAGGAATGGGCCATTGCCTCGGCCGCCTTCTTGCTCGCCGCATAGAGTGTCAAAGGATGATCGGCCCGCTGGTCTTCGCGGAACGGCATGTCGGTATTGCCGCCATAGACCGAGCTCGTCGAGGCGAAGAGCAGGTGCCGGACCGGAACCTGGCGAACAAGCTCTAGAACGTTGAACGTCCCGATCAGGTTCGCATCCACATAGGCTCGCGGATTCTCGAGGCTGTAGCGAACACCTGCCTGGGCCGCGAGGTGGATCACGATGTCGGGGCGCGCGGCTTCGAAGACGCGCATCAACCCATCGAGATCCTCGAGCATCAGTTCGTGGGCGGTGAAGTCCGGCGACTGGAGGAGGTGACCGTGCCGTGCCCGCTTCAACGTGACGTCGTAGTAGGACGTCATGCCGTCCACGCCCACCACCTGATGGCCCTCCCGGATCAGGTTTCGCGCGACATGGAATCCGATGAAGCCGGCCGTACCGGTGACGAGAAATCGCATCTACGCCTCAAGATTTTTTTGCCGGATGTTGCTTGAATCACACAACTGCCGGGCGAAGCAGAACACAGCGGAAATGACAGGCCTATCGCGGATTCTTATCTAACTAGGCGATGAGGATTGGCCGAGGCAAGGCTTGCCACCAAAGGAGGAGGGCCCGACTTTTCCAGCCAGGCCCTCTCAAACTCTCTGGAAATCAGGCAAATATCAGGGGCTTTTGCCATTATTGCCGCCGGACAAAACGCCGATGGTCACGAGGCCGGCTACCGGCAGAAGTCCGAGCCAGCCGAGACCAGCGCCGCTTTCGTCGCCGTTCAGGCCCTGCGAGGAACCCTGCTGCAGGTTCGCCGAGGTTTGCAGGCAGGGCGGGCTGGCCGATACCGCCACGACGCTTCCCGGCTTCACGGCGATATTGCAATTGCCGCCATAGGCGATCACGGCACCGCCCCCGCGGTCGGCCATGACCTTGTCGCCGGGCTGCAGCGCGACCGGTCCGAGAACAGGCTGGAACCCTTCTCCGCTGTTCACGGATACAGGACCCTTGATGCCTTCGAGACGCGCCTCAGCACTGGCCGCGCCCGCCGAAACGATCAAAGCCAGCATAGCACCGGCTGCGATTCCATACTTCATTGGACAAAACCCCTTCTCCGCTTCGGTCACGAAGTTACACCCCCAACAACGTGGGTGCAAGCTCCGATTGACCCCCGCATCTGCACAAAACACTCAAGCGTTGCTAATTTGCCAGCCGGATTCGGCACATTTGTGACATGCACCCTCCCCAGACCGGGGAGTTCCCATGGCTGAAGGTGGAGGCCATGCATTTACAAAGCACTAACGATGCGCAGCAAGGGCACAAACCCTGACGACCCTAAGGGCAAAGCTGTTGATTCTAGGCGCTTTTCTGTCGTCGCTCGCAACGACGATTCCATTCGCGGGCCAGTGTGAGGCGAATCGCGCCGGTCAGCGGACGATTCGCGCATGCCGTTCCAGGTAAGTCTCGAAGATCGCGTCGATCACTCCGCCTTGAACACCGGCGCCCGCCGCTCGAGCCACGCCGCCGTTCCTTCCAGGCTGTCCTTGGAGAGGTTCGACTGGATCATGCATTCGGTCTCGAAATGCATCATGGTCTCCAGCGACGCCTCGAGCCCCCGATCCAGCATGACCTTGTGCATCTGCACCGCGAGCGGAGCGCGGCTGGCGATGCGCTCGGCGAGCTTCTGCGCCTCCTCCCGCACCTTGCCTTCCGGAGCGATCCGGTTGACGAGCCCGATGCGGTGCGCCTCCGCCGCGTCGATGAAGTCGCCCGTATAGGCAAGCTCGCGCGCCTTCGCGATGCCGATCTTGCGCGGCAGGAAGAAGGTGCCGCCATTGGTGATGGTCGCGCCGATATTGGCCTCCGGAAAGCCGAACTGGGCGCTAGCCTCCGCCACCACGAGGTCGCAGGCGAAGACGAGTTCGCAGCCGGCGCCGACCGCATAGCCCTGAACCGCCGCGATGAAGGGGAAGCGCGCGAGCCGGATGAGACGCGTCGTCTCCTGGAGCTTCTTCTGCCACTCGCGAAGCTGGCTAGCGCCCACCTTGCCGGAGCGGATATCCTCCGAATGCTCCTTGATCTCGCCCACGTCGTGCCCGGCGAGGAACGCGCGGCCTTCGCCCGCGATCACCGCGCAGCGGATGTCGAGATCGGCGTTGAGCTCCCGCAGCACGTCTCCGAAGTCGGACCACGACTGGATGGTCATGGCGTTGAGCTTGCGGGGGTTGTCCAGGATGATCCAGGCGATGTTGCCTTCCTTGCGGGTCTTGATCATGCGTCGGGTTCTCGTGGGTTGGAGGGAACGGTGAATGGTGGTTCGGGAATCGCAAATGGCTTAGGCCAAGACCGGCGGACTTGCAATGCGCGGCAGATTTCCGGGCTGGCGGTGGAAAATTGACACCCATCCGATGCCTCCCCAAGATGCGCCGGCTTCCGCCTTCTTGAGGTTTTCCCGATGCAGCAGGACTTTCCCGAGCGGACCATCGTGCACGTGCTCGAACGCCGCTTGGCCGACTGCCCGGAAAAACCGTGGATCGTGGCGGAGCGCCCCTGGTCCTATCGGGAGATGGACCGGCTTTCGAACCGCCTCGCGC
>JBFXDI010000070.1:0-20831 GCA_050181295.1 Parvibaculaceae bacterium
CCGTTCCCATAGGGTGCGCGAGGGCGCACACCCTCCGATGGGACCTACACGTCCGCGCCTTCGATCCGTTGCAGCACGCAACCGGAGATCAGCCAGCTTCCATCGGACTGCTTTTCGAAGGCGTAGTAGGCGGTCCAGGTGCGGCCCTCGGCATCGACGATGGTCACCTGCTGCACCGGCCGGGCGCCTTTCATCTCGGTGTCGCCGAAGCGGAAGGACTTCTGCCGGTAGACCGGCGCGTAGCCCTTCTTGACCATGCCCATGAAGGCGTCGGGCGTCGGGAACATCTGCCTGATGCCGGGCGCCGCGAAGGCATAGGCGGCCGCGCCGTCGTCGGCGTTGAAGGCCTGGATCTGGCTCTGGATGATGCGCTGGAACTCGCTGCGGTCGGCCGGCGAGACGTCCTCAGCGGCAGCGACGCCAATGACGGCAAATGCGAGCATGAAGAACAGGGCACGGACGAGGAGCATGTCTTGGACCTCCTGAAGCGCCGCCGTAGGACGCCGATACTACCAGCTACGTCCGGCGATGTCCTATGGACGCATCGAAGGCCGCGCGCTTGACCGGTCTCGGCAACCGGCGCAAGCTTGCATGCGGCAAAGCAAGGCGCCGGAGGCAACAAGAGCCAAGGCAACGGCTCGGGGACCCTGCGACCGGCTGCTCGGGAGGAGGATTGGATGCCAAAAGTTTCGATGAAGGTGAACGGCCGGCAGGTGTCCGGTGAGGTCGAGGGGCGCACGCTCCTCGTCGAGTTCCTGCGCCACGGCCTCGACCTGACCGGCACGCATGTGGGGTGCGATACCAGTCAGTGCGGCGCCTGCGTCGTGCATCTCAACGGCCGGGGGGTGAAGGCCTGCTCCGTGCTGGCGCTCTCCTGCGAGGGGGCGGAAGTCACCACGATCGAGGGGCTGGCGCCGAACGGCAAGCTGCATCCGATGCAGGAGGCCTTCCGCGAGCATCACGGCCTGCAATGCGGTTTCTGTACTCCAGGCATGATCATGGCCGGCGTGGACATCGTCCAGCGGCACGGCAAATCCCTTTCCGACGAGACGGTGCGGGCGGAGCTCGAAGGCAACATCTGTCGCTGTACCGGCTACCATAACATCGTGAAGGCCATCCAGGCCGGCGCGCAGAACATGTGACCGGAGGCGATCCCATGAGCAGCACAGGCATCGGCGCGCGCGTCGTCCGCAAGGAGGACCACCGCTTCATCACCGGCAAGGGCCGCTATACCGACGACATCAACCTGCCGCGGCAGACCTATGCGTATTTCGTGCGTTCGCCGCACGCCCACGCCGCCATACAAGGCATCGACGCCAAGGAAGCCAGGAAGGCCCCCGGCGTGCTCGCGGTCCTGACCGGAGACGACGTCGCCGAGGACAAGATCGGTGGCCTCATCTGCGGCTGGATGATCCATTCCAAGGACGGCACGCCCATGAAGGCGGGTCCGCATCCGGTCCTCGCGCAGGGCAAGGTGCGCTATGTCGGCGATCATGTCGCGGTGGTCGTCGCGGAGACGCTCGCACAGGCGAAGTCGGCGGCCGAGCTCGTGGACGTCACCTACGGCGAGCTGCCGTCGGTGGTGGCGACGGGCAAGGCGCGGGGAGGCCCGCAGATCCACGACGTCGCGCCCGACAACGTGATCTTCGAGTGGTCGCTCGGCGACAAGGCGACGACCGACGCTGCGTTTTCGAGCGCGGCGCATGTGACGAGTCTCGACATCGTCAACAACCGCCTCGTGCCCAACCCCATGGAGCCCCGCGCGGCCATCGGCGACTATAATTCGGGCGAGGATCATTTCACGCTCTATACCACGAGCCAGAACCCGCATGTGGCGCGGCTCGTCATCTCCGCCTTCATCGGCATCGCGCCGGAGCACAAGCTCCGCGTCGTGGCGCCGGACGTCGGCGGCGGCTTCGGGGCCAAGATCTTCATCTATGCCGAGGAGGTGGTCTGCCTCTGGGCGTCGAAGAAAATCGGCGGACGGCCCGTCAAATGGACCTCCGACCGCTCCGAGGCCTTCCTTTGCGATGCGCATGGCCGCGACCACGTGACCAAGGCGGAACTGGCGCTCGACAAGGATGGAAAGATCACGGGGCTGCGCGCCAAGACCATCGCCAATCTCGGCGCCTACATGTCGACCTTCTCCTCCTCGGTCCCGACCTATCTCTACGCGACACTACTGTCGGGCCAGTACGCCATCCCGAACATCTATGCCGAGGTCGATGCGGTCTACACCAACACCGCGCCGGTCGATGCCTATCGCGGCGCCGGGCGGCCGGAGGCGACCTATGTGGTCGAGCGGCTGGTCGAGACGGCGGCGCGCGAGCTCAAGATGGACCCGGCCGAGATCCGCCGGAAGAACTTCGTCCGGAGCTTCCCGCACCAGACACCGGTCATCATGTGCTACGACGCCGGCGACTACGAGGCCTCGCTGAACAAGGCCATGGAGATGGCCGACTACAAGGGCTTCAAGGGGCGCAAGGAGGCGTCCGCCAAGAAGGGCAAGCTGCGCGGCATCGGCTTCTCCAATTACATCGAGGCCTGCGGCATCGCGCCCTCGGCGGCCGTCGGGTCGCTCGGCGCCGGCGTAGGTCTGTGGGAGTCGGCCGAGGTCAGGGTCAATCCCGTCGGCACGGTGGAGATCCTCACCGGTAGCCATGCGCACGGGCAGGGGCACGAGACGACCTTCGCGCAGCTCGTGTCCGACCGGCTCGGCATCGACATCAACAGCGTGTCGATCGTGCACGGCGACACCGACAAGGTGCAGTTCGGAATGGGCACCTACGGGTCGCGCTCCGGCGCCGTCGGCATGACCGCCATCTCCAAGGCGCTCGACAAGATCGAGGCCAAGGCCAAGAAGGTCGCCGCGCACGTCATGGAGGCGGCCGAGGGCGACATCGAGTTCAAGGGCGGCAGCTTCACGGTCAAGGGCACCGACAAGAAGATGGCCTTCGGCGAGGTGGCGCTCGCGGCCTATGTGGCGCACAAGTTCCCGACCTCGGAGATCGAGCCCGGCCTCAAGGAGGGCGCCTTCCACGATCCGAGCAACTTCACCTTCCCGGCCGGCTGCCACATCGCGGAGGTGGAGATCGATCCCGAGACCGGCATAACCGAGATCGCGAGCTGGACGGCGGTCGACGACTTCGGGGCGCTCATCAACCCCATGATCGTCGAGGGCCAGGTGCACGGCGGCATCGCGCAGGGTGTCGGCCAGGCGCTCAGCGAAGGCTGCGTCTACGATCCGGAGTCGGGCCAGCTCGTGACCGGGTCCTTCATGGACTACTGCATGCCGAAGGCCGACATGCTCCCCGCCTTCAAGCTCGGCTTCACGGAGACGAAGTGTCCGTCGAATCCGCTCGGCATCAAGGGCTGCGGCGAGGCCGGCGCGATCGCCGCTCCGGCTGCGCTCATGAACGCCATCACGGACGCGCTCGGCATCAAAGACATGCCGATGCCCGCGACGCCGCAGAGAGTGTGGCAGGCGGCGCAGCAATCGGGCTTCAAGCAGGCGGCGGAGTAGGGGAGGACCAGCGATGTACGATTTCAACTTTCACAGGCCCTCCTCCCTCGATGCGGCGGTGGCGCTGCTCGGCAAGTCCGGGGAAGCCAAGCTCATGTCGGGCGGCATGACGCTGATCCCGACGCTCAAGCAGCGGCTGGCGCAGCCTTCCGACATCATCGATCTCGGCGGGCTGAAGAATTCGGGCATCGCCGTCACGGGCGACAAGGTCACGATCAAGGCCGGCACGTCGCATGCCGAGGTGGCCGCGAGCGGCGAGGTCGCCAAGGCGATCCCGGCGCTGGCGAAGCTCGCCGGCGGGATCGGCGATCCGCATGTCAGGAACCGCGGAACGATCGGCGGCTCGATCGCCAACAACGATCCCGCGGCCGACTATCCGGCGGCCGTGCTCGGCCTCGGCGCCACGGTCGTCACCAACAAGCGCTCGATCAAGGCGGACGACTTCTTCACCGGCATGTTCGAGACGGCGCTCGGGCAGGACGAGATCGTGACCGCGGTCGAATTCCCGGTGCCGAAGAAGGCAGGCTATGCCAAGTTCCCGAACCCGGCCTCGCGCTACGCGATGGTGGGCGTGTTCGTGGCGGACACGGGCGGCGGCGTCCGGGTGGCCGTGACGGGTGCTGGCCCTTGCGTCTTCCGGGCGGGCGAACTCGAGGCGGCGCTCAAGAGCGGCCTCAGCGCCGATGCGCTCAAGGGCAAGGGCGTCGGCGCCGACGGGCTCAACAGCGACATGCATGCCTCGGCGGAATACCGCGCGCATCTCGTCGGCGTCATGGCGAGGCGCGCCGTCGCGGCCGCAAAGTAGGCCTGAGCATGATGCTCAGCGGGCGACGCTAGCATTTGCTTCCCTCCCCTTGAGGGGGAGGGAAGGGGTGGGGTGATAGGATCTGCAGAGAGGTTGGACCGTCCGCCACCCCCACCCGGCCCTTCGGGCCGACCTCCCCCGCAGGCGTGCGCCCGGACGGCTTACCGGCCGATCCGGGTGGGGAGGAAGCAGAGACTTGAACCACAGGGCCCGCGGCCTCAAATTCAGGAGTCCGCGGGCCTAGCCTTTTCGCGGGGATCCCGGCTCGACCATGGCACATCCGCTACCCCAGTCCATCGACGCGACACTTCAGCTCCTGAAGAATGCGCGCTACGTCGCCGACCGGCCGCTCGCGACCGTCGTCTTCCTGGCGCTCCGCATGGGACGCCCGCTGTTTCTCGAAGGCGAGGCCGGTGTCGGCAAGACCGAGATCGCCAAGGTGCTCGGCGTTGCGCTCGATCGCCCGCTGATCCGTCTCCAGTGCTATGAGGGGCTCGACGTCTCCGCGGCGGTCTACGAGTGGAACTATTCCCGCCAGATGATCGAGATCCGGCTCGCGGAGGCCGCGGGCACCCAAGACCGCGAGCGGCTGTCGGAAGACATCTACGATCGCCGCTTCCTCATCCGCCGGCCGCTCCTGCAGGCGCTGGAACACGCCCAAGGAGGCGCGCCGGTGCTGCTCATCGACGAGCTCGACCGCACGGACGAGGCGTTCGAGGCGTTTCTCCTGGAGATCCTGTCCGACTTCCAGATCACGATCCCGGAGCTCGGGACGATCAGGGCGCAGGAGCCTCCGATCGTGGTCATCACCTCCAACCGCACCCGCGAGGTCCACGACGCGTTGAAGCGCCGCTGCCTCTATCACTGGGTCGGCTACCCCGACGCGGAGCGCGAACTCGACATCATCAGGGAGCGCAAGCCCGAGGCGGCCGCGGCGCTCTCGCGCGAAGTGGTCGCCTTCGTGCAGGCGCTCCGGCGGGAGGACCTGTTCAAGGCGCCGGGCGTGGCGGAGACGCTCGACTGGGTTTCGGCGCTGCATGAGCTCGATGCCGTGACGCTCGATCCGCAGACGGTGAACGACACGCTCGGCGTGCTGCTCAAGTACCAGGACGACATCGCGAAGCTCGAGGGCTCGGAGTCCGCGAAGCTTCTCGACCGCATCAAGCGCGAGCTCTCGGCGCTGGAGCGCGTGTGATGAACCTCGAAACCCGCGGGCATGGCGGACCGTCCGGCAAGCTTGCCGAGAACATCATGCATTTCGCGCGGATCTTGAGGAAAGCGGGCCTGCCGGTCGGACCCGGAGCGGTGCTCGATGCGCTCGAGGCGACGCAGGGCGGCGTGCTTCGGACCCGGGACGACTTCTACTGGGCGCTGCATGCGATCTTCGTGAAGCGGCACGAGCACGAAGTGCTCTACGAGCAGGCTTTCAAGGCCTTCTGGCGGAAGCCGAAAATGTTCGAGCAGCTCATGCAGATGCTGTTCCAGCAGATCCGCGTCGAGGGCGCGCCGAGGCAGAAGCAGGCGGCGCAGCGGCGCCTCGCCAACGCCATGTTCGAGCCCGGCGATGCCTCGAGCACGCGGGAGCGGCCGGGCGCGGTCGAGATCGACGCCTCGCTCACGGCTTCCGTGGACGAGGTCCTGCGGACCAGGGACTTCGAGCAGATGACGGTGGAGGAGGAGGCACGCGCCAAGGCCGCGATCGCCCGTATGCGCCTGCATCGGATCGAGCTTCCGATGCGCCGCTTCGAGGGTTCGCCTAAGGGCGGGCGCATCGACATGCGGCGCACGCTCTCGCGCTCGCTCAGGACCGGCGGCGAGATCATCCCGCTCGCCTGGCGCAAGCGCCGGCGGCACGAGCCGCCGCTCGTCGTCCTCGCCGACATATCCGGCTCGATGTCGAACTATTCGCGCATGTTCCTCCACTTCCTGCATGCCGTCACCAACGACCGCGACAGGGTGCAGGTGTTCCTCTTCGGCACGCGCCTCACCAACGTCACCCGCGAAATCCAGCGCCGGGACGTGGACGAGGCGCTGGCGAAGGTCTCGGCGGCAGTCAAGGACTGGTCCGGCGGCACCCGCATCGGCCGCTGCCTCAGAGAGTTCAACTTCCGCTGGGGAAGGCGCGTGCTGACCCAGAACGCGCATGTGCTGCTGATGACCGACGGGCTGGAGCGCGAGGATTGCGAGCTGCTCGGCGCGGAGATGCAGCGCCTCAAGCGCTCGGCGCGGCGGATCGTGTGGCTCAACCCGCTGCTCCGCTTCCAGGGCTTCGAGGCGAAGGCGTCCGGCATCCGCGCCATCATGCCCTATGTCGATGAGTTCCGGCCGGTGCACAGCCTCGACAATCTCGAAGATCTGGCGCGGGCGCTCGCAGGTCCCCCGGACGCCAGGCACGACCCCAAGGCATGGATGGAGAAGGCGGCATGAACGGCGGACCGGTTCTGGAGCAGGCGGCGCGCTGGCGCGAGGAGGGCCGCAGGCTGGCGCTGGCGACCGTGATCGAGACATGGGGCTCGGCGCCGCAGCCCGTCGGCAGCCAGCTCGTGATCGACGGCGACGGCAACTTCTCGGGGTCGGTCTCGGGCGGCTGCGTCGAGGGTGCCGTCATCACCGAAGCGCTGGATGTCATGGAGGCGGGCGTGCCGAAGGTGCTGGCCTTCGGCGTCGCCGACGAGACGGCCTGGGAAGTGGGGCTCGCCTGCGGAGGAAAGATCCGCATCCTGGTCGAGCCGCTGGGATGACTCCCGGGACCCTCGAAGCGCTGCTGGAGACGCGAAGGCGGCGCCAGGCCGTGGCACTCGTGACGGAGCTTGCGACAGGCGGGCAGCGCATCGTGGCGCGCGACCGCATGAACGACGATCCGCTTCTGGCCTCCCTCACTGACGCCTTCCGCTTCGACCGCAGCGGCGTCGTCAAGACGGAGGCGGGAGAGGTCTTCGTGCATGTCCACAATCCGGCACTCCGGCTCGTGGTCACGGGGGCCGTGCATGTGGCGCAAGCCCTGATCCCCATGACGCGCCTCATCGGCTACGACGTGACGGTGATCGATCCGCGCGGCGCCTTCGCGACGGCCGAGCGGTTTCCGGAAGTCGACGTGCGCGCCGAATGGCCGGACGAGGTGCTGCCGTCGCTGAAGCTCGACCAGCGGACGGCCTTCGTGGCGCTCACCCACGACCCCAAGATCGACGATCCGGCGCTTCAGGCCGCGCTCCGGAGCGAATGCTTCTATATCGGCGCGCTCGGTTCCCGGCGCACGCATGCGGGCCGGCTCGAGCGGCTGGCCGCCGCGGGGTTCAACGAGGAGGCAACGGCGCGCATCCGGGGTCCCATCGGCATCGACATCGGAGCGCAAGGGGCGGCCGAGATCGCCGTCTCGATCGTCGCAGAGATGACGCGGACGCTGAGGCTCGGAGAGTAAAGAACCACCCAAACCGCTCGTCCCCGCGAAAGCGGGGACCCATGGGAGATCTCCGCTGGATTCCCGCCTACGCGGGAATGATCGGATAAAGAGCCGGAGAAGCCAGGAATGAAGTTCGGCGAGGTCAGGGTCGAGGAGGCGGAAGGGGCGATCCTCGCCCATTCGGTGCGGCATGCGAAGGGCGTCTTCAGGAAAGGCCGCCTGCTCACGGCCGCCGATGTCGCCCTTCTGACCGCCTCGGACATAGCGCGCGTCTTCGCGGCGCGGATCGAGCCCGACGACATGCGGGAGGACGAGGCGGCCGAGGCCGTGGCGCAGCCGCTCGCGGGCAGGGGCGCGCTGGTGCAGGCGCCGTTCACCGGCCGCGCCAACCTGCACGCGGCCATGGCCGGCGTCGCGCTCGTGGACGCCGAGCGGGTCAAGGCGCTCAACCGACTGCACGAGAGCCTGACGGTGGCCACCGTTCCAGCCTTCGAGACGGTTGCCGAGCGCCAGATGCTGGCGACGGTCAAGATCATACCCTTCGCCGCACCGCGGAGCGTCATCCAGCGGGCCCTGGAGCTCATCGGCGACCGGCCGCTCGTTTCCGTCGCCGCCTTCAGCGCGCATCGCGCCGGCCTCGTCATCACCAAGCTGCCGCAGACCAAGCCGTCGCTGATCGCCAAGTCCGAGGCCGCGGTGCGCGAGCGCCTCGCCGCCCTCGGCAGCACGCTCGGCGATGTCGTCGTCACCCGGCACGACGCGGCAGGCATCGGAAAGGGCGTGGCGGCGCTGAGCGCGTCAGGCCACGATCCCATTCTAGTCTTCGGCGCCTCGGCCATCGTGGACCGTGGCGACGTCGTTCCCCAGGGCGTTGTGGCGGCCGGCGGCGAGGTGCGGCATCTTGGCATGCCGGTCGATCCCGGCAACCTGCTGATGCTGGCGCGGATCGGCAAGACGCCGGTCATCGGCGTGCCGAGCTGCGCGCGCTCACCTAAGGTCAATGGCTTCGACTGGGTTCTCGCCCGCACGCTCGCGGGCCTCGATCCTGGCCCCGAAGACATCATGGACATGGGGGCGGGGGGGTTGCTCACGGAGATTCCGAGCCGCCCGAGCCCCCGCGAGCGCAACGAGGCGGCTTCGGGTTTCGCGCCCCGCATCGCCACCGTGGTGCTGGCGGCCGGCCTTTCCCGGCGCATGCAGGGCCGCAACAAGCTCCTGGAGCCGGTCGGCGGCATGCCCATGGTCCGGCGCACGGTCGAGAACGCGCTAAGATCGCAAGCCCGGCCGGTGCTCGTCGTGACCGGGCACGAGGCCGATGCCATCGCGGCTGCCCTTGCCGGCCTGGAAGTCACGTTTGTTCACAATGCGGACTATGCCAGCGGTCTTGCCTCCTCGCTCAAGGCGGGCATCGCCGCCGTGCCGGCGGACTGCGACGGCGCCGTGATCTGTCTCGGCGACATGCCGTTCGTCGGACCGGGCGAGATCGACCGGCTGATCGCCGCGTTCAATCCGGGCGAGGGCCGGCTCGTCTGCGTGCCGGTGCGGGCAGGGCGGCAGGGCAACCCGGTGCTCTGGCCGCGCACGCTGTTTCCGGAGCTTCTCTCGCTCGACGGCGACAGGGGCGCCAAGGACCTGCTGCAGGCGCACGAGCCTTCGGTGGTCGAGGTGCCGATGCCGTCGGACGCGGTGCTGTCCGACTTCGACACGCTCGAGGCGCTGGCTTCACTCAGAGAAGCTTCAGCCCCTTGAGGCTCGCATGGCCGTCGCGGCCGATGATGACATGGTCGTGGACGACGATCCCGAGCTTGGCGGCGGCATCCGCTATCTGGCGTGTCATATCGATATCGGCGCGCGATGGCGTTGGATCGCCACTCGGATGGTTGTGCACGAGAATGATGGCGGAAGCCGACAGCTCAAGCGCCCGCTTGATCACCTCGCGCGGATAGACGGGCGTGTGGTCCACGGTTCCTTCGCCCTGCACCTCGTCCGCGATGAGCACGTTCTTGCGGTCGAGAAACAGGATGCGGAACTGCTCCTTGGCGGCATAGGCCATGCTGGCGCGGCAGTAGTCCAGGAGCGCCGACCAGGAGGAGAGCGCGGGGCGCCTGATGACGGACGCCTGCGTCAATCGCAGCGCCGCGGCCTGCACGAGCTTCAGCTCCTGCACCACCCTGTCGCCGACGCCCGGCACCTCCTTCAAGCGTTCCAGCGGCGCGCTCACGACCTCCGCAAAGGAGCCGAAGGTGTCGATCAGCGCCTTCGCGAGCGGCTTCTGGTCGCCGCGCGGGAAAGCCCGAAAGAGGATCAGCTCGAGGAGCTCGTAATCGGGAAGCGCGGCCGGTCCGGCCATGAAACGCTCACGCAGCCGCTCGCGATGCCCGTGATAGTGGGGCTTCGACGCCGCATCGTCAAAGCCATGCGCCATGGAACGATCTCAGGCCGTCGAGACGCCTACGAGCAGCGGCATATGCAAGCCCTTGGGCGAGGTCGTGAAGATCTCGCAGCCATCCTCGGTCACGCCGATGCTGTGCTCGAACTGCGCCGAGAGCGACCGGTCGCGCGTGACTGCCGTCCAGCCGTCCGACAGGATCTTCACCTGCGGCCGGCCGAGATTGATCATGGGCTCGATGGTGAAGAACATGCCGGGCTTGAGGAGGATGCCCTCGCCGGGACGCCCGTAGTGGAGCACGTTAGGAACGTCGTGGAAGAGGCGGCCGAGACCGTGGCCGCAGAAATCGCGCACCACCGAGCAGCGCTCCTCCTCGGCGAAGACCTGGATGGCGTGGCCGATGTCGCCGAGCCGCGCGCCTGGTCTCACCGCCGCGATGCCGCGCATGAGCGACTCGTAGGTGACCTCGATGAGCCGCTCGGCTTTGCGCGCGATGGCGCCGACCGGATACATGCGGCTCGAATCCCCGTGCCAGCCGTCCACGATCAGGGTCACGTCGATATTAACGATCTCACCCTCGCGAAGCGGCTTCGGAGAGGGGATGCCGTGGCAGACGACGTGGTTGATCGAGGTGCAGATGGCGTTCGGATAGCCGCGATAGAGGAGGGAAGCGGAGACGGCGCCGTTGTCGAGCGCGAACTCCAGCACCATCCGGTCGAGCTCCAGCGTGGTCGTTCCCGGGTGGACATGGTCGACCAGCAGGTCGAGCGCCTCCGCGGCCAGTCGGCCGGCCTTGCGCATGCCGGCAAAGCCTTCCGGACCGTGCAGCTTCACCTGTCCGGTGTTGGCGAGCGGGGCTTCTGCGGCGTCGACGTAGGTCATTTAAGCTCGGTGAACGGGAGACGGCGAGACAGGGATATGGTGTCGGGGGTGAGCCTACAGCAATAGGCAAGGGCTTCAACCCCCGCCTGTGTCGCGGCCTTGAACGCCACCGCATAGGCGGGGTCGATGTCGCCCGCGAGCGCGAAGCTCCGCGCGTCGTCGCGCTGCACGAGGAAGAACATGACGGCGCGATCGCCCTCCCTGGCGCGGTCGGAAAGCTCCTGCAGGTGCTTGGCGCCTCGCGCGGTCACGCTGTCGGGGAACTCGGCCCGGCCGGGCTGGCGCGACAGATGCACATTCTTGACCTCGACATAGCAGGGGGGCCGGCCTTCCTCCTCCAGGAGGATGTCGATGCGGCTGTTGCGCCCGTACTTTACCTCGTTGCGGAGACTCGAATAGCCATGAAGCTCCGGTACCTCTCCCGCCCGGATGGCGTTTGAGACGACGCGGTTCGGATGGCCGGTATTGATGCCCACGAGCGTGGGACCTGTGTCCTGCTCGAGCTCGATCAGCTCCCAGGTGTGGGGGTATTTTCGGGTGGCGCTCGCCGACACCGAGAGCCAGATCTTCACACCCGGCGTGACGAGCCCCATCATGGAGCCGGTGTTGGGGCAGGCCACAGTGACGACGCTGCCGTCCTCCAACTCGACGTCGGCGAGGAAGCGCTTGTAGCGTCGCAGAAGCGTCCCGCGCACGAGCGGGGAGGGGAAAACCATGGCGTCACCATATCTCCGGAAGGCTTTCTCTTAGCGCAAATGGCCTCGCGCGCGCCACAGCCCGTCAATCGGGCGGCGGCAGAAGGAGCCTGGCCTTGAGCTTCCGGATACGCTCGTAGGAAGCCGCGATCCGCGCGATATCCAGACGCCCGGCCGTCACGGCCGAGAGGATGGCGCGCTGGATGGTCTCTCCGACGTTCCGCCGATGCCGGGGATGGTTGCCCACCACCAGGATGTCGCTCCCGGCCAGCACGGCGCGCTCGATGCGCGTATCGAACTTCGGGCTGGCGGCCTCGACAGCGCCCATGTCGAGGTCGTCCGTCAGCACCACGCCGTCAAATCCGATCTGCTGCCTCAAGAGCCTCTCGACCGCGTCCGACGGTGCGAGGCTGGCGACGCCCTTCCAGTGGCGGTTGCGAAGATGGCCCACCATGACCGTGTCGACCAGTCCGTCCTCGAGCAGGGTCCAGTACGGCATGAGCTCACCCTCATCCCAGGACGCCGTCACATCCGAGGGTCCGAAATGCGGGTCGGAGACCGAAGAGCCGTGGCCGGGAAAATGCTTGAGCGAGGTCAGCACGCCGAGCTTGCGGTGGCTTTCTATGAAAACCCTGGCGAAGGCGTGGACGACAAGCGGACGGTCCGAGAAGCTTCTGGCTATGCGGCCGATGATCGGGTTGGCCCGCCCCTCGTCGAGATCGACCACGGGCGCGAGGTTGAGGTTGAAGCCGGCGCCCGCGACCTCGGCTGCGAGCCGGTCGTATTGTCTTGCGGCTTCCTCGAGGCCACGGCCGGCGATGCGCATGGCGCTCGGCGTGTAGGTAAAGCCCTCCCTGGTTCCCAGCCGCTCCACCCAGCCGCCCTCCTCGTCCACCGCGATCAGGGGTGGAAGCGGGCATCGGCACGCCTTCAGGATCCGCGTCATCTCGCGGACTTCGGCCGGGGAGGCGATGTTGTGGCCGAGAAACAGCACTCCACCGATCCGGCCCGCCTCGAGGTCGCGGCGGATCTCGACGAAGCCCGGTGACGAGGGTCTCGTGCCTTCGAAGCCCGTGATGACCATCTGACCCGCCTGCTCGGCGAGCGTGATGATGGTGCCGGCAGAAAGCGGACGGGGCGCGAGGAGACCGACGCCGAGGAGAAGGATCGCCACGAATCGCGGGATGCTCATGCTCGCTCCGGGCGACGGACCATGCCGCGGCTCGCTCCTTGGGGATCGGTTTTGCCGTCCTCGGCCGCCCTACCTCGGATCGGTCAGGATCATTTCTTTCGCAGGATTTTATCCATTGCCTTTCCCCGCGCCAGCTCATCAATCAGCTTATCCAGGTAGCGAATCTCCCGCATGGTCGGCTCCTTGATATCCTCCACGCGGACGCCGCAAACCACGCCCTTGATCAAGGCGCGCGAAGGGTTGATTTTAGGGGCCTCTGCAAAGAATGTCTCAAAGTCGGTCCGCTTTTCCAGTTGAGCTTGTAGCTCGTTCTGACCATAGCCCGTCAGCCAAGAGATGATCTGATCGACCTCTGCTTTCGTGCGCCCCTTCTTCTCCGCCTTCGCGACGTAAAACGGATAAACGCTTGCGAAGCTTGTCGTATAGATCCGGTGTTTTGCCACGAGGTTTTACTCCTGAGCTCCCGCCGACTCAGGCCTTTGTTGGCCTATCTGACGTCGGTAGCTGCGCGTCTTCCGCCTATCACCCGAAGTCGAATTCAAAATCAAGGCATTGCCTAGACCCCCGAAAGAGCGGCTTTTCCATGGGGAAAACGCCGAATTCCCCGCGCGTCGCGTGCGGCAATGGGACTTCCGATTGCGTCAAACCGTCATAGCGGTTGCTTCGCGGGAGCAGTTTTGGCATGGTCCGCCGCGATTTTCCGGGCTTCGGGGAGTGCTGAAGCGCTGGCGCCTTGCGGCCCAACGGCCATGTGGTCCGCCCGGAGATCGGCTCGCAACTAGCAGGGACACCAAACAATGCTTTGGCTCATCATAGCCTGCGGCGCGCTGTCCATTGTCTACGGCATCTGGGCGACGCAATCGCTCATGGCCGCGGACGCCGGCACAGCCCGCATGCAGGAAATCTCCGCCGCGGTGCGCGAAGGCGCGCAGGCCTATCTCAAGCGCCAGTACACCACCATCGCCTTCGCGGGCGTGGCCATCTTCATCCTCGGCGTCTTTCTCCTCGGATGGCTGCCGGCGATCGGCTTCCTGATCGGCGCAGTGCTCTCCGGCGCCGCCGGCTTCATCGGCATGAACGTGTCGGTGCGGGCGAACGTGCGCACGGCGCAGGCCGCCACCAAGTCGCTGGGCGAGGGACTTTCCATCGCCTTCAAGTCGGGCGCCGTCACGGGCCTTCTCGTCGCCGGCCTGGCGCTCCTCGGCGTCGCCATCTACTTCGCCATTCTGACCGGCCCTCTCGGACACGCTCCGACCGATCGGATCGTCATTGATGCGCTCGTCGCCCTGGGCTTCGGCGCCTCGCTCATCTCCATCTTCGCCCGTCTCGGCGGCGGCATCTTCACCAAGGGCGCCGACGTCGGCGGCGACATGGTTGGCAAGGTGGAAGCGGGAATCCCCGAGGACGATCCGCGTAACCCGGCCACCATCGCCGACAATGTCGGCGACAATGTCGGCGACTGCGCCGGCATGGCGGCGGACCTTTTCGAGACCTATGCGGTCACGGCAGTCGCCACCATGGTGCTCGGCGCCATCGTCTTCACCACGGCCGAGCTGCAGCTCAAGGCCATGCTCTACCCGCTGATGATCGGCGCCGCGTGCGTCGTCACCTCGATCATCGGCACGTTCTTCGTCAAGCTCGGCTCCAACAACTCGATCATGGGCGCCCTCTACAAGGGCTTCATCGTGACGGCGGTCCTGTCGCTGATCGTGCTCTATCCCGTGACGAGCTACGTCTGGGGCTCGATGGACACGCCGCTGCTCGGCGAAGGCAGCTTCACGGGCAATGCGCTCTTCGCCTGCGGGATCGTCGGCCTCGTCGTCACCGGCCTCCTGATCTGGATCACCGAATACTACACCGGTACCGGCTTCCGGCCGGTGAAGTCGGTGGCCCAGGCCTCGGTGACCGGCCACGGCACCAACGTCATCCAGGGCCTCGCGGTGTCGCTCGAGTCGACGGCGCTTCCCGCCCTCGTCATCATCGCGGGCATCCTCGTGACCTTCGGCCTTGCGGGCATCTACGGCCTGGCCATCGCAGTGACGACCATGCTTGCGCTGGCCGGACTGGTCGTCGCGCTCGATGCCTTCGGCCCCGTGACGGACAACGCGGGCGGCATCGCCGAGATGGCGGGCCTCCCCGCCGAGGTGCGCAAGTCCACCGATGCGCTCGATGCCGTCGGCAACACCACCAAGGCCGTGACCAAGGGCTATGCCATCGGCTCGGCCGGTCTCGGCGCGCTGGTGCTGTTCGCGGCCTATACGGAAGACCTCAAGTACTTCACGGCCAATGCGACGGCGCATCCGTTCTTCGCCGACGTGGGCGAGGTGCGGTTCTCGCTTGCCGACCCTTACGTGGTCGTCGGCCTGCTGTTCGGCGGCCTGCTGCCCTATCTCTTCGGCGGCCTCTCCATGACGGCCGTCGGGCGCGCAGCGCAGTCCGTGGTCGAGGAGGTGCGCCGGCAGTTCCGCGAGAAGCCGGGCATCATGAAGGGCACCGAGAAGCCCGACTACGGCCGGGCCGTGGACATGCTGACGCGCGCGGCCATCAAGGAGATGATCGTGCCGTCGCTCCTGCCTGTGCTGTCACCGATCGTCTGCTTCCTGGTCATCTACTGGGTGGGCGGAAAGGCGGCGGCGTTCTCGGCGCTCGGTGCGATGCTCCTGGGCGTGATCGTGACCGGTCTCTTCGTGGCCATCTCCATGACCGCCGGGGGCGGCGCCTGGGACAATGCCAAGAAGCTGATCGAGGACGGACACCATGGCGGCAAGGGGTCCGAGGCGCACAAGGCCGCGGTGACCGGCGACACGGTCGGCGATCCCTACAAGGATACGGCCGGTCCGGCAGTGAACCCGATGATCAAGATCACCAACATCGTGGCGCTGCTGCTGCTCGCCGTGCTCGCGCACATCGGCACGTAAGGCCGCGCCCAGCTCGAAGCGAAACGCCCGGCCAATGGCCGGGCGTTTTTTCATTGCTTGACGGGCTGGCCGACGCGGCCCTGTCCGGGCGGCGTCTGGTTCGGCGTGAAGGCGCCGATATTGCCGAAGATCTGCTGCAGGAAGGTGTATTCGCGGCCCTTGGTGGGCGTCTCGCGTGTGTTGAAGTCAACAATCTGGCCGTCCTGGAGGCCGTAGTTGGCGAAGCTCTGAACGCGGTCACCTTGATCGAAGCGGACGGCGAAGACCTTGCGGTCGGTTTCCTCCGGATCGAGGAAGCCGCGTTCCTCCATCACGCTCGAGATGTAGTAATAGCTGTCGCCCGAATAGTTGACCGTGGCGGTGGTCGAGGGCGATCCCAGAAGCGCCTCGACTTCCGTCTTGGCCATGCCTACCTGCACGCGCTGGAGATCGCCCTGCTTGGGCAGGTAGCCACGATAGTCCACATTGGAGGTGCAGGCGCCGAGGGAAGCCAGAACGAGAGCGATGATTCCGGCGCGCATCAGTTGGCGCGACGGACGCCTGGTTGCGATTGTCGTCACCCCGGAATGCCCTTATGACGACGGCTGATTTCTCTACGAGGCCGAAGGAAAGCCACGAACAGAATGTCCCCGCTGTTCAAGCAACTGTTTATGCGCGGAGCCGCGCCGCCCCCTCCGCACCGGCGCGTCTACGCCGAGATTGTGGCGCAGGCGCGGCGAGAGGCACTCTACACCGCGCTCGGCGTGCCGGATACCCTGGAAGGCCGCTACGAGATGGTGATGCTGCATGCCTTCCTGCTGCTGGACCGGCTGAGGCAGGGCGGGCCAGACGAGATGGCCTTCGGACAAGCCGTCTTCGATGAGATGTTTCGCGACATGGATCACAACCTCCGCGAAATCGGGATCGGCGACGTGGTCGTCGGCAAGCACATCCGGCGCATGGCGGAATTGTTCTATGGCCACGCCGAGGCCTATGGAGCAGCGCTCGGCGAGCCCGACGGGCCGGGCCGGCTGGAGCGTCTGCAGGATGCGCTGAGACGCAATATCTATCCGGATGGCGGCGATGCCGCTCCCGTGGCCGACATGGCGCGGTATGTGCTCCGCCAGCGCGAGATCCTGGCGGGCCACCCGCTAGCCTCGGTGCTCACAGGAGAGTCCGGCTTCGCGGCGGAAGCCGTCTGAGAGGAGACGAGGACTATGGCTCCGGAGTTCAGCCGCAAGCTCGTGATCGAGCGGATACCGCCCGGGGGGCAGGAGGAGGTCATCGAGGCGACGCCGGAGGAGCGGGAGGCGCTGGCCCGACGCTTCGACCTGCCGGCCGTCCACAGCGTCAGGGCGCGCTTCAACGCCCAACCCTGGCAGCGAGGCGGCATCGTTCTCGCTGCGGACGTCGAGGCCGATGTCGAGCAGACCTGCGTCATCACGCTGGAGCGGTTTCCGGTTCACATCGAGGAGCAGGGGGAGCGGTACTATCTTGCAGAGAACGCGCCCGGCCGGCATCCGACTGTGCTCTCGGTCGAATCGCTCGATGAGGAAGAGCCCGAAACGATCGCAGGCGGAGCCGTCGACATCGGGGAGGTGGCGTCGGAAATGCTGGGACTGGCGCTCGACCCCTATCCGCGAAAGCCCGGAGTGGTGTTTGAGTCACAGGACGGAGAAACCGAAGGCGGAGCCGACGCCTTCGCCGCGCTTCGCCATCTCAAGAAGCAATGAGGCGGCAGAATTCCTAGCTTACGGCTCCAGCACTTGCGAAATCGTCACAATCCGGACAAAGCTGTCGCAAGCTACGACGCATGAGGAGGCAGCGGCCCGAACTGGTCCGTTCTGAATGTCGAGCGCTCTAACCATAGCCATTGATGCAATGGGCGGGGACAAGGGTCCCGATGTCGTGCTGCCGGGCGCGGCGCTGGCGCTCGAGCGGCATCCAGAACTGCATCTGCTCCTCTGCGGGGACCAGGCGCGCCTTCTGCCCGTGGTGGAGAAGGATTCCCGTCTCAACGGCCGCGTGACGATCGTCCACGCCGAGGTCGCCATCGGGATGGACGACAAGCCGAGCCAGGCGCTCCGCAGGGGGCGACGCGTAAGCTCCATGTGGCGGGCGATCGAGGCGGTGAAGGAGGGCAGGGCGTCGGTCGCGGTTTCGGCGGGCAACACCGGCGCTCTCATGGCGATGGCCAAGATCATCCTCGACACCATGCCGGGGATCAGCAGGCCGGCGATTGCGGCGCTCTGGCCGACGCTCAGGGGGGAGAGCATCGTGCTCGACGTCGGCGCCACCATCGGCGCGGACAAGGAGCAGCTGGTCGACTTCGCGATCATGGGCGAGGCCATGGCGCGCTGCATGTTCGGCCTTGAGCGGCCGACGGTCGGGCTCCTCAATGTCGGCGTCGAGGAGGCGAAAGGGCTGGAGGAGGTGCGCGAGGCCGGCCGGATGCTGCGGGCATCGGGCCTGCCGATCGAGTATTACGGCTTCGTGGAGGGCGACGACGTCGGAAAAGGAACGGTTGACGTCGTTGTCACGGAAGGGTTTACCGGGAATATCGCGCTAAAGACCGCCGAAGGCACCGCCAAGCAGATCTCGACCTATCTCAAGATGGCGGCCGCTCGATCGCTCATCACGCGCATCGGCTTCTTCCTCGCACGAGGTGCATTCAACGTGCTGAAAGAGAAAATGGATCCGCGCACGCGCAACGGCGGCGTATTTCTGGGACTGAACGGGATCGTCGTGAAGAGCCACGGCGGAACCGATCCGCTCGGCTTCGCAGCGGCGATCGACGTTGCCGTGGACATGGCGGCGAGCGACCTCATCGCCAAGATCGGCGCCGATCTCGCCGCCAAGCAGGCATTGGGCGAAGCGCAGGTGCTTGCCGAGCCGCAGGCCGGCGCGGCGGAATGACGGTGGCACGAACCTCCCAATGATCCGCGCTGTTATCGAAGGTGTGGGGTCGTACCTGCCGGCGCGAACCCTGACCAATGCCGATCTCGCCCGCACGGTCGACACGAGCGACGAGTGGATCGTCGAGCGGACGGGCATCCGTGAGCGCCACATCGCGGCCGAGGGCGAGAAGACGTCGGATCTTGCTCTTGCGGCGGCCCGCGCGGCGCTTGCCAATGCCGGGACGGACGCCGGCGAAATCGATCTCGTGCTGGTGGCGACGTCGACGCCCGACCAGACCTTCCCGGCCACGGCGACCACGGTCCAGGCCGGACTCGGCATCACGCAAGGCTCGGCCTTCGACATCCAGGCCGTCTGCTCCGGCTTCGTCTATGCGCTGGCGACCGCTGACGCTCTCGTCCGCTGCCGTCAGGCCCGCAACGCGCTGGTGATCGGAGCGGAGACCTTCTCACGCATCCTCGACTGGAACGACCGCGCGACCTGCGTGCTCTTCGGCGACGGGGCGGGCGCCGTGGTCCTCAAGGCGGGTTCCGGCGAAGGCACGGTGGCGGACCGGGGAATCCTCGCCTCGAGACTGCGCTCCGATGGACGCCACAATGACAAGCTCTATGTGGACGGCGGGCCGTCGAGCACCGGAACGGTCGGCCACTTGCGCATGGAAGGCAAGGAAGTCTTCAAGCACGCGGTCACCAACATCACGGGCGTGATGCGGGAAACCCTGAGCGAGGTGCAGGTCGATCCCAAGGAAATCGACTGGTTCGTGCCGCATCAGGCGAATGCCCGGATTCTCGACGGGACGGCCCGCAAGATGGGCATTTCGAACGACAAAGTCGTTGTCACCATCGACCGGCATGCGAATACGTCCGCGGCCTCTATCCCCCTCGCGCTCGACGTCGCGGCGCGCGACGGACGCATCAAGCGGGGCGACCTTGTGCTCATGGAAGCGATGGGCGGCGGCTTCACTTGGGGGGCGGTGCTGGCCCGATGGTGAAGCGGATGCTTCTAACGCATTGAACTCGCACCCGGAACCTCGGCTCAGGCATTGACCGCGGGGCGTGTTGCGACTAGTTTTCGGCGGATTCTGGAACTGCGGCATCGGGGTGCCGAGTCGGGCCGGCCGGCCCTTCAGGCGAATGCCGCCATGGCATCTAGGGGGTCAGTATGGCGGGAAAGACGTTGACGCGTGCCGATTTGAGCGAGGCCGTGCATCGGCAGATCGGACTCTCCAGAACCGAGTCCGCCGATCTAGTGAAGTCGATCATCTCGTCGGTGGCGGACGCATTGGTCACGGGTGAGCGGGTCAAGCTCTCCTCCTTCGGCACTTTCCTTATCCGGCAGAAGGGCGGGCGCATGGGGCGCAACCCCAAGACAGGCGAAGAGGTGCCGATCACGCCCCGCCGGGTGCTGGTGTTCCGTCCGAGTCAGGTCATGAAGAGCCGCATCAACGGCAAGCGGGAAGACGCGCCCCAGCCATAGCGGGCTCAAGCTAGGAGCGCTTCGTGGAGAAGTCACCAGACGCCTTCCGGACGATCAGCGAGGCGGCTGAAGAACTGGATGTTCCGCAGCACGTGCTGCGTTTCTGGGAGACCCGGTTTGCGCAGATCAAGCCGCTGAAGCGGGGCGGCGGGCGGCGATACTACCGGCCTTCCGACGTCGAGCTCCTGAAGGGCATCCGGCATCTGCTCTATGGCAAGGGCTACACGATCCGCGGCGTCCAGCGCATCCTGCGGGAGGATGGCGTCGCGCATGTTGCCGCCATCGGCCGGGGAGAGGTGGACGCTGAGGCCGAAACGCCCGAAGCGCCGGATGTCGGGCGCGCGCCGCCCGCGCCCGCCGTGCCGGGCACTCCCCTGCGGACTTCGTCCTTCAATCCCGCGCTTGCGCTGGCAGGTCCGACGGCGTCCCAGAAGCAGGAGCTGCAACGGGCACTTACCGAACTCGAGAACGCGCTGCGGCTGCTCGGGACGGCACGGTGAGGCGGGGGTCCGGGCACAACGCTCGCACCCCTATAACTATAGTTTAGTGCTGGGTGGAGCTTGAGAGGGCGTGCTCCTCGTCCGGCTCGATGAGGCCGATGAAGGCGCCGGCGGCATCGGCAACGACCGCCAGCCTGCCGACGCCGGCGAAATAGG
>JBFXDI010000071.1:0-20689 GCA_050181295.1 Parvibaculaceae bacterium
CCCGCTCCGTGACATGCCGCGAGACGTTGTCGCACCGGCCGATGACCTCCGCCGACATCGAGCCGAGCCTGTCGTCGAGCTCGTGTGTCGCGCTGCCAAGCTGGACGACGATCGCGCGCGAGGTTTCCTGGAGCTGCCCGGAAAGCCGGTCGGAGGTCTCCCCGATCCTGTCCGCAAGATTGCCCGAGGCCTCGTCGAGCTGCTGGGTGAGGCGCACCGTGGTGGAGCTGAACTGGCCGATGAGCTCGGCCGAGACGCTTTCGATCTGGTTGTGGAAGCCGCGCGTCGTCTCGTCCAGCCGCATGCCGAGGTCGCCGGTCGCCTGGTCGATGAAGTTCGAGACCTGTGAGGTCGCCGAGCCGAGCCGGTTCGAGAGATCGTTGGAAAGCTGCTCGAGGCGACCGCCCATCAGTCCGGTGGCCTCGGAGAGCCTGCCCGTCATCTCCTCCGACGCAAGGCCGAGCTGGCCCGTGAGCTTAGCTGTGGTATCGAGCAGGCTTTCGTTGATCGAGGCCGTGAGGGTCCCAAGCTGACGCGCCAGGTCGGTCGTCGACCCGTCGAGCCTCGAGGCCAGCTCGCCAGCCGTCTGGTCCAGCCTTTCGACGAGCTTTTCGGACGTGCCGGCGAGCCGTGTTGCGACATCCGAGGTCGTCTGGTCCACGAAATCGACGAGCTTCGTCGACGTCTCCTCGAGCCTTCCCGACACGTCGCCCGTGACCTGGTCGAGACGGTCGGCGACCTGCAGCGTCGTCTCGGAGAGCCGGCGCGCCACATCGCTCGACGTCTGGTCCAGCCGGCCGGAGATGAGGGAGGAGGCCTCGGTGAGCCGCACCGTGAGATGGCTCGATGTGTTGTCCAGCCGGTCGGCGAGGCCGTCGACGGTCTCGGTGAGCTGCCCCGCCAGTTCGACCGCCGCAGTGTCGAGCCGCCCGGCGATCTGGCCGGAGGTGTCCGCCAGCCGCATCGTGAGATCGGTGGAGGTGTTTTCGAGCCTGTCCCCGATCTCCGACGAGGCGGCGTTGAGGCGCGCGATGAGGGTGCTCGACGTGCTCTCCAGTCGGTTGGCCACCTCCTCGGACGTGCCGGAAAGGCGGTTCGTGAGGTCGCCGGAGGTCGTGTCGAGCCGCGTGGCGATGTGCTCGGAGGCATCCGCCAGCCTCACGAGCATCTCGGCTGATGTGAGATCGAGGCGGCCCATGACGCTTTCGGAGGTCTCCGAGAGCCGGCCCGTGAGGTCGCTGGCGGTCGTGTCGAGCCGCTCGGCCACCTGGCCGGACGTTTCGGAAAGCCGCGTCGTAAGGTCCACCGACGTCGTCTCGAGGCGCGTGGCGATCTGCTCGGAGGTCTCGGCGAGACGGACCGCAAGCTGCGTCGAGGTCGAATCGAGGCTTCCGGAAACTTGCCGGGAGGTGTCCGAGAGCCGCGTGAGAAGCTGTGTCGAGGTGCTTTCGAGGTTGCCGGCGATCTGCTCCGAGGTGTCGGCAAGCCGGTTCGTGAGCTGCGTTGAAGTGGTCTCGAGCGTGCCCGCGATCTGCTCCGAGGTCTCGGCCAGGCGGCCCGACAGTTCGGTGGAGGTGGCGGTCAGATGGCTGGCGACGAGTTCCGACGTGCTCGAAAGGCGCGTCGTGAGATCGGTCGAGCTGGCTTCGAGACGCGAAGCGATGCTTTCCGACGTGACGGTCAGGCGCCCACCGAGCTCGCTGGAAGTGGCGTCGAGACGGCTCGCGATCTCCTCCGACTTCTCGGCCAGGCGATCGAGAAGGCCCATGGACGTCACGTCGAGCTTGCTCGCGATCTGCCCCGAGGTCTCGGAGAGCCGCGAGGTGAGCGTGGTCGAGGTCGAGTCCAACCGTCCGGCGATATCGTCGGAGCTGTCGGCAAGGCGGCTCATCAGCTCGCTGGAGGTCGAGTCCAGGCGGCCTGCGATCTGCTCCGAGGTGACCGAAAGGCGGACGGTGAGTTCCGTCGCCGTGGAATCGAGGCGTCCGGCGATCTGCTCCGAGGTCTGCGACAGACGGTCGAGCAGGTCGGTCGAGGTCGTGTCGAGGCGGCCCGAGATCTGGGCCGACATATCCGAGAGGCGGCTCAGGAGCTCTGTGGAGGTGGAGTCGAGGCGGCCCGCCAGAAGCTCCGAGGTGGAGCCGAGCCGTTGCGTGAGATCAGTCGAGGAAGTGGCGAGGCGCTCCGCCAACAGGCCCGTCGTGTCCTCGAGCTTGGCCGTCATCTGCGTCGAGGCGACGTCGAGCAGATCGGACATGCGCGAGGTGGCGGTGCCGAGCCGCGCGACGATCTTGCCGGAGGTCTGGTCGATGGTCTGCGAAAGACGCACGGTCGACTCGTCGAGATGCGCGGACATGAGGCCCGTCGCTTCCGCGACCCGGTTGAAGAGGATGCCGGACGTCTCCTCGAGCTTGCCCGACATGCGGCCCGTGGCAGATTCCATGCGGGCGAAGAGATCAGTCGTCGCGTCGGCGAGCTTTCCGGTCATCTTGCCGGAAGCGTCCTCGAAATAGGCGAAAAGATCGTCGCGGGCGGCCGCTACGTTCTGCACGAAATCGCCGGAGAGCGAGAGCAGCCGGTCGGAGAGCGCGTTGCTCGAGTGCTCGATCTGGGTCGAGACGTCGACGCCCGACTTCTCCATCTGCTGCGCGACCTCGGTCGACGTCGCCTTGAGGTGGTAGGCGATGTTGCCGCTCGTCGACTTCAGCATCTCGGCGAACTGGCCGCTGGAACTGCGCAGCTGCTCGGAAAGCGTCGCCGTCATATGGTCGACGCCGCGCGCCACCTCGACCGTGACCGAGGTGAGTTCGCCGGCGCTCGCCTTCATGGAATCGACGATCCGGCTTTCGAGCTGGCGCACGTGCTCGCCATAGGCTTGCGAATCGCGGTTGAGCGAGGCGGCGGAACTCGAGAGCGCGTCGAGCTGCGCCGCGAGGCTCTGCGAGAAGACCTGCATCTCGTTCATCAGCACGCCCGACATCTGATCCATGCGGGCGGTCTGGTTGTTGATCTCGGTGCCGGCGACGTTGGCGCGGCCCGCGAGCTCCTCGATCGTCTGGGTGAGCTCGACGGTCGTGCTCTTGAGTCCGTGTTCGAGCGTCGCGAGCGTGCCCGCCGCGGTGCTGATGATGCCCTGCAGATTGCCGGTGTTGTGATCGAGCCTCTCGATCAGCGGCGCCGCCTCGCGCCCGATGAACTCGCCTGCCTGCACGAGCGCGCCGCGCTGGTTCTCGATCCCGACCAGGAGGTTGCGGATGCGTTCCTCGTTGGCGCCGAACGCCCGCTCGAGGCTCGCGATCTCGCGGTGGACGAGTCCCTCGATCTCCGCCGCCCTTTGCACCGCATGGTCGATGCCGCCCACGAGCTGGTCGATCTCGTGGCGCACGGTCTGGGCAATGGAGGTCAGTCCGTCGGCAGCCACGTCCTGCGGCCGCACGAGCCTCAGAGCGGCGTGGCTCAGCAGTTCCGAGATCTGGCGCATCTGGGCCGCGCGCCAGAGGAAGTAGGCCATCGTCCAGACGACGAAGAGCGGCAGCGCGAAGACGACAAAGGCCACCGCCACCTTCGGCAGGTTCTCGTCGCTGAAAAGGTCGGGCTGGTTGAGGAGCCCCGGTCCGTAGATGGCGGCGCAGATGCCGACCCAGACGACGGAAGCCAGGAAGGCAACCCAGAAAGGCGTGGTCGAAGGCCCGCGTCCGAGGCGCGTCGCGGAACCGGCTAGTGTCGGATCGTTCTCATTGGCCGGGCGGCCGCGCAGAAGCTGCTCGTCCCGGCGGCGCTGCTCGGCTTCTGGCCTCGTCTCGGCGGGCTCGTTCGCTTCGGCCGCCGCAACCCCCTCATGGCCGCGATTAAGCCGCCGTGCTTCACGCCGGGCATCGCTGATCTGACTGGCCATTAACTATTCCCCGCACCACCCTGACGACGTTAGCCAACCCCGACCGGCGCCATTGTTCTGGCGTTCCGGTCCGGGGACCCCTGTTTCGGCGCGGCAGCAGAGCCCTCCATACGCTCGTGCACTCACTCACGAACCAATCACTCCGCCCGGCGCCATACCGGCACGCAACTGCCCACCGGCTTTGTCGGAACCCCCAGTCCCGCCTGACGCGGACGGGGATTTGGCTGGCCTCGTCCAAATCCTCCGCCGGAAGGTTAACACATAGCGCAAGTGAGGAGAGACTTGAACACCACCGCCCCGCAGGCTCCCCCGGTAATTAAAGTTTTGGTTAAAATTGTGATCCGAAATGGCACAGCCGGCAGTTTCTGGCGGCTTTCCGACGGCCTCTCGTTAACCTGACGGTATCGCCTCAGCGCTAGCATCGCAACCAAACAAAGCAAAACATAAGCAGGGAAGTGCCGTGGCCAGCGAACCGTCCAATGCGGCGCAGCGCACGCCGTCGAAGCCGGATCCCGAGGTTCTCGATCTGGCCCATCTCTCCCGCTACAGCATGGGTGACCGGGCGCTGGAGGCGGAGCTGCTTTCGCTGTTTCGGGCCCAGGTCCGCATGCAGGCCAGCGCCATCGCGCTCGCCGACGGCGCCGAAAGCTGGAAGTTTGCGACCCATACCCTAAAAGGTGTCGCGCGCACGCTTGGGGCATGGCGTATCGCACGCACGGCGACGGCCCTGGAGGCGCTGGGTCACGATGGGTCTGCCGAGGAGCGGGCGCGGCTGCTGAGCCAGCTCGAGGAGCAGATCGCCGAGTGCGAAGCGGCGATCGACGGGACCGGCTGAGGCATATCCGACCCGCCTGTTCGGCATTGTGTTTCGCGGTGCAATCTCCTAAGTAACCCGCGCGTTGCCGCGCCAACGGACGGCACGGGGATTCTGCAGGCGGGGCGGAAGCGTCCCGCCTTTTCAAAAAGGCAAGCTTCTTCAAAGGCTTGCGATCGTTCATCTCGGAGACCTACGCCTGCTCTTTGAAGATGCGCAAGAAGGGCGTGGCAGCAGGGCTTGCTCATGACGAAGATTGTTTTCATCGGCCACGACGAGACCACGCGGGAGGTCGATTCCGCCAACGGCATGTCCGTCATGGAGGCGGCGGTGAAGAACATGGTGCCGGGCATTGACGCCGATTGCGGCGGCGCCTGCGCCTGCGCCACCTGCCATGTCTATGTCGAGCCCCAGTGGCTGGAGAAGGTCGGCGCCCGCAGCGAGATGGAGGAGGACATGCTCGATTTCGCCTTCGATGTCCGCGACAACAGCCGGCTTTCTTGCCAGATCAAGGTGACGGACGAGTTGGACGGCCTCACCGTGCGCGTGCCGGAAAAGCAGTTCTGACCGCGTCGCTTCCGCGGCTGCTCAGGGAGTCCATGCTGAAATGAACGTGATGAACGGCGCCAATGGCGGAGCGATCGAGACCGACGCCCTGATCGTGGGCGCGGGCCCCTGCGGCCTCTTCGCGGTGTTCGAACTCGGCCTGCTCGACATCCGCTGCCATGTGGTCGACATCCTCGACCGGCCAGGCGGGCAATGCACCGAGCTCTATCCGGAGAAGCCGATCTACGACATCCCTGCCCTGCCCATCGTCACCGGCCAGGAGCTGACCGATCGGCTCATGGACCAGATCAAGCCCTTCGACGCGCAGTTCCACTTCAGCCAAATGGTGACCGAGCTCAGGAAGCTCGACGACGGCAAGTTCGAGATCAAGACCGATGCCGGCGTGACCTTCCACGCCACCGTCGTGGTGATCGCGGCGGGCGGCGGAAGCTTCCAGCCGAAAAAGCCGCCGATCCCCGGCATCGAGGCCTATGAAGGCTCCTCTGTCTTCTATTCCGTGCGCAAGATCGAGGCCTTCCGCGGCAAGGACGTGCTGATTGTGGGCGGCGGCGATTCGGCGCTCGACTGGACCCTCAACCTGCACCCGGTGGCGAAGAGCATGACGCTTCTCCATCGCCGCGACGACTTCCGCGCCGCCCCTGACAGCGTCAACAAGATGCGCAAGCTCGTTGCGGACGGTCAGATGGCGCTGAAGATCGGCCAGGTGACGGGCCTCAAGGGCGACGGCGGAACTCTTTCCGCCGCGGTGGTGAAGGGTGCGGAGGGAACTTTCGAGGTCGGCACCAACGCCATGCTCCCCTTCTTCGGCCTCACCATGAAGCTCGGTCCCGTGGCCGAATGGGGCCTAAACCTCTCCGAGAACCTGGTGCCCGTCGATACGGCGAAGTTCGAGACCTCGACGTCCGGCATCTTTGCCATTGGCGACATCAACTGGTACGAGGGCAAGCTGAAGCTCATCCTCTCGGGCTTCCACGAGGCGGCGCTCATGGCGCAGCAGGCGTTCCGCTACGTGCATCCGGGCGAGCGGCTGCTCTTCCAGTACACGACCTCCTCTTCCTCGCTCCAG
Source organism: Parvibaculaceae bacterium (assembly GCA_050181295.1). Lineage (GTDB taxonomy): Bacteria > Pseudomonadota > Alphaproteobacteria > Rhizobiales > Aestuariivirgaceae > JBFXDI01. Next base: position 6,343 of record JBFXDI010000071.1, read on the forward strand.
AAGAAGCTCGGCGTCTCCTGACGCCTGCACCCTCTCCAAGGCGTCATTGCCGGGCTTGACCCGGCAATCTTCTTGCGACGCTAACCGTGAAAAGGATGCCCGGCTCGGAGGCCGGGCATGACGGTGGAAAGTCTCGCTCGCAACTATGCCAGATCCAGTTCCCACGTCTCGCTGATGAGCGACTGCCCGAAGCTCTCGTTCGGCTCCGAGGCCGTGAGCCGGAAGCCCTCCCGCTCGTAGATCGCCCGCGCCGCCGTGAGGATGCTCTGGGTCCAGAGCACGATCTTCCTGTAGCCCGCGCCTTCCGCGAACCGGACAGTTTCCTGCACGAGGCGCCGTCCGAGGCCCTGCCCCCGCGCCTTGGGATCCACGATCAGAAGCCGGAGCTTCGCGACATCCTCGCTCTGGCGCACGAGGAACACCGAGCCCACGCGCTCGCCCTCCATCTCCGCGATCCAGCAGGCTTCCCGGCGGGGATCGAATTCCTCGATGAACCGGGAGACGATCCCGGCGACCAGCGCCTCGAACCGCTCGTCGAAGCGGTACTCATCCCAGTAGAGGCTTGCGTGCCGTTCCACGACCCAGCCCATGTCGCCTGGCTTGTGCGGCCGGAGCGCGATCTCCGGAGAGGAAGCCTCCGGCGCGAGCAGTCGTTCGAGCCGCCGCATCGCGGTCGCGACCTCCGCCAGCCCTTGCGGGTCGAGATGGGCGAGCATTTCGGCGACCTCCCGCCGCGACGCCTCCTCGCAAGGGCCGAAGGCCCGTCGCCCTTGGGACGTGAGGGCCAGAAGCTGCTCGCGCCCATCGCGCGGGGACGCCTCGCGCTTCACCAGGCCGTCTTCCGAGAAGCGCCGGAGCTGACGGCTGAGATAGCCGGGATCCATGTTGAGGTCGCGCGCGAGCTCCGCCGCCGTGACCTTCGGCCGGTGCGCGATCTCGTAGAGAACCCGCATCTGCGGCAGGGAGAAGGCGCTGTCATAGAGCCTGTCCCGAAGCAGTCCGAGCCGCCCGGTGTAGAAGCGGTTGAACTGCCTCACCGCATCGACACGTTCCAGATCCGGCGCCATCTCAAAGCCTCTTTCGCAATTAGTTGACTAAGTCAACTATATAGGCATCAAAAGCGTTCGTCTAGGCGGAAGCCGCTCCTAGAGCCGCCCGTATTGTTTCATGAGTTCGAGCAGACGGTCGTGCGGCAGGGCCTTCACGGTGAAGCCGTCGATGCCGGTCATGTCCTCATTCGCCACCATGGCGTCGATCACCGCCTCCTCCACCGTCTCGACGACCGCGCTGAAGAGCGGATTGAGATCGCCGTTCGGCAAATAGCGCATGTCGCGCTCGCCGCTGCCCGGCTGGAAAGCCGCGGCATTCGCCGTCGAGAACGCAAGGAAGATGTCGCCCGAGCCGTTGTGGCCGACCGTGCCGGTGCGTGCGAGTCCCATGGAGACGCGCCGCGCCATCCGCTTGAGCTGGTGCGGAAGGAGCGGCGCGTCGGTCGCCACGATCGCGATGATGGAGCCCGTCCCCTCGTCCAGGAACTCGCCGCCCCTGAGATGCCGGCCGACCGGCACGCCGAGCACCGTCAGTTCGTGCCGGCGCCCGAAGTTCGACTGCACGAAGGTGCCGACCGTGTAGTTCTCCCCGTTGACCGAAACTATGCGGGACGCCGTTCCGCAGCCGCCCTTGAACTCGTAGGTCATCATGCCGGTGCCGCCGCCGACGCTTCCCAGCTCGAGCGGCCCGCCCTGCGCGCCTTCCAGCGCCTTGAGCGTGTGTTCGACGGTCACGTGGAATCCGTTGATGTCGTTGAGAAAGCCGTCATAGGTCTCGGCCGCCACCGGCAGGCCCCAGTTCTGGGACGTCCCGAGGCCTCCCTCGACCAGCCAGCGGATGGTGGCGTCGCGCGTCACGCCGCAGGAATGCGTGTTGGTGATCGTGATGGGGGTTTGGAGCTCGCCCGCCTCCTCGATCCACACGAAGCCTGTCATCTCGCCATTGCCGTTGAGGGCATGGACGCCGGCCGCACAGGGCGTGCCGTCCTTGCGGCCGCGCGGCAGGATGGCGGTAACTCCGGTTCGCACTGGACCTTTCCCGCGGACGAGTGGCCCGTCGCCTTCGATGAGGGTCGTGTAGCCCACCTCGACGCCGGTGACATCGGTGATGGCGTTGCTCGGACCCGGCTTGCCGTCAAACGGCAGCCCGAGCCCCCGCGCACGGACCTTGCCGCCGTGCGTCGCGGTATGGGGATGGGGATTCGCGATGCTCCGCTCGGTCATTTGTCCTCTCCGGCCTTCTCGCTCGCCGCCTTTCTGGCCAGCCAACGCTCCTGCAGGACAGGGACGCGACGGTGGTAGATGCGGGATTTGATGCCTCCTCGCCCGACGCAGGCCGCGCAGTCGCACGGCCAGCGGTTATCGCCATGGGCGGTCGGATAGTATCGCCACCCCACACCCTGCGGCGCCAATCGGACGCGGACGATTTCCGATGGCCTTATGCGCCGCGGTACGAGAACCTGGAACCCTCTGGAACCGGGCGCCGCCCTCACCTGCGCCACGGCCTGTGCGGCCGTGACGGAGGCAGGCTCGGCACCGTAGTGGCCCACGAACACAGGCTCCTCATCCGGCAGCCGGAAGACGACGCTGACGAAGGTGCGGTGCCCGCCGCGGCGAAGCTCGCGCACCCACTGATGGGTCAGCGTGAAGCTTTCAAGGACGGGAAAGGCATAGACGACACGCCTACCCCCAGGCCATCGGCGCGCTGGCTGAAGACCGTTGCGACCTACCCTCTTTGCCAGAGGCTCCGGCGCTATGTGCATGAAGTGAGGCATGTGAGAGATCGGGAAACGGGACCGTGGACTGATGCCGGCGTGCAACGCTGTATTCTTTTTTACCCCCCATCAACCATCGCGACACATTTCGATCAAGAGTCTTTGGGAAACGCCCATTCACCCGACGTTCAGGCGATTCCGTTAAGAGTGTCGGCCTAATGCAGGATGAGGCGTCGGTCCCGCTGGGACCACCCGAACATATAAAAGATTGAAGGTTCATCCCATGAACGGGCATGTGGAGCGGGGCGTATTCCCGCGGCTGGCGAATTTGCTCTATTCCCTCGGCGCGATCCGGGAGCAGCGGGCGCGCATCGTGCCCGAAGCCCAGGGCGTGGTGCTCGAGATCGGCATCGGCGCCGGCCTCAACCTGCCGTTCTATGATCCGCAGCGGGTCGAGCGTGTCATCGGCATCGAGCCCGATGCCGAGATCGTCGCCCGCGGCAAGCGCCGTTTCGCGAGTTCGAGAGTGCCGGTCGAGGTGATCGAGGCTTCGGCCGAGGCGCTGCCGCTCGACAATGCCATCATCGATACCGTGATGCTGACCTATTCCGCCGGCGCCATCGCCAATATCGGCAAGGCGCTCTCCGAGATGCGCCGCGTGCTGAAGCCCGACGGCCACCTCATCTTCTGCGAGCACGGCCGCTCCCACGACCGCCACGTGGCGCGCCTGCAGGACAGGCTCGACCGCTATTGGGGCCGCCTCACCAACGGCTGCCACCTCAACCGCGACCTCGTGGTGCTGCTGGACGAGGCGGGCTTCCGCATCCAGACACTGGACACGTTCTACGCGCTCCGGCGCCCGAAGATCCTCGGCTTCCACTATACCGGCCAGGCCGTCATCGCCTGAGAAATCACCTTGTCATTGCCGGGCTTGTCCCGGCAATCCATGAACACGGCGCTTCCTCTGTAGGCTCGATGTTCATGGATGCCCGGAACGAGTCCGGGCATGACAGAGAACTTGATCGAGCGCGCGCAGCTTCGCCTTACATCCTGTTCAGCGGCACCTTGAGATAGACCTGCCCGTCGCTTTCCGCCGGAGGCATCTCACCGCCCCGCATGTTCACCTGGATCGACGGCAGGATGAGCTTCGGCATCCCGAGCTTGCGGTCGCGTTCCTCGCGCATGGCGACGAACTCGTCCTCGCTGACCCCGTCACGCACATGCACGTTGCTGGCGCGCTCTTCCGCCACGGTTGTTTCCCAGGCGAAGCGGTCGCGCCCCGGCGCCTTGTAGTCGTGGCAAAGGAAGAGCCGCGTCTCGGCCGGTAGCGCCAGCACCTTGCGGATGGAACGGTAGAGATCGCGCGCCGAACCGCCGGGAAAGTCGGCCCGCGCCGTCCCGTAATCGGGCATGAAGAGCGTATCGCCCACGAAGGCGGCCTCTCCGATCACATAGATCACGCAGGCCGGCGTGTGACCCGGCGTGTGGACGACGCGGGCGGGGATCGAGCCGAGCGTGAAGGTGTCGCCGTCCTTGAACAGACTGTCGAACTGGCTGCCGTCACGCTGGAACTCGGTGCCGGCATTGAAGATCTTGCCGAACATCTCCTGCACGACCGTGATCTTCTCGCCGATGCCGAGCTTGCCGCCGAGTTTCTCCTGCACATAGGGCGCCGCTGAAAGATGATCGGCATGCACATGCGTCTCCAGCACCCATTCGCAGGTGAGATCCATGTCCTTCACCTGTGCGATGATCTTGTCGGCGGACGCCGTGGAGGTGCGGCCCGAGGAGGCATCGAAGTCGAGGACGGAGTCGATCACGGCGCAGCGCCTGGTCGCCGGGTCGAAGGCGATGTAGCTCACCGTATTGGTCGCCTCGTCGAAGAATCCGGTGACATCGAGCTTCGCGGACATGTGGGGCTCCATCGAAAGCGGAGAGTCTTGTCCCCAGTATACAGGCAACGGCGGCGGCGAGGCGATTTCCCCTCGCGACACGATCGGTATAGTGGAGGCCCATGGGAATTTCGGTCTGGGCGTTGACGGGTGGACGGCGGGGCGACGACGCGCAGGTTGTGGCGCTCGCAGAAGCCGTGGGCGACATGGCGGTGAAGCCCCTCACCTTCCGGGCGGCCTACGGCATCCCCAATCTCCTGCTCGGCGCGACCCTGTCCACGCTCGATCCTGCCGCCCGCAACGCCTTTAGAGCCCCCTGGCCCGACGTCGCGATCGGCGTCGGTCGCCGCAGCGTGCCGGTCGCCCGCTGGATCAGGGAGAAGTCGGGAGGGCGCACGAAGCTCGTCGCCATAGGCCGGCCGCGCGCTCCCCTCCATTGGTTCGATCTCGTCCTCACGCCGCCACAATACGGCCTGCCCGATGCGCCCAATGTCGTGAAGCTGCTCCTGCCGCCCATCCGCAACAGGGCGCCGTCGGAATCCGTGGTCGAGGCTTTCCGGGAGCGCGTTAAAGGCCTGCCGCGGCCGTGGATAGGACTTCTGGTCGGAGGCTCGCGCGCGCCTTACCGCCTCGACCAGCGCTCCGCGGCGGAGCTCGGCCGGCAGGCCGTCAGGGCGGCGCAGGCGGCGGGCGGGACGCTTCTCGTCTCGACGTCGCCGCGCACCGGCGAGGTTGCGGCGGAGGCGTTGCGTGCAGCGCTCTCCGGGCCCTTCGAGATGCAGCCCTGGTCGTCCCGTGGCACGCCCGAGCATCAGGCGGTCCTGGCGCTCGCGGACCGCTTCATCGTGACGGGCGAATCGGTTTCGATGATCGCCGAGGCCTGCCTCACGGGAAAGCCCGTCGAGGTCCATCCCCTGCCCCGCATGCCGCTGCCGCGCTGGAATGCCGCGCAAGGAGCCGGCGGGTGGCTTGCCGCCAACGGCGTCCTCACGCCCCCGCGCGATCCGGAGAAGGCCATTGCCATTCTCGCCGCCAACGGCCATGTCGCGCCGCTGAACCAGACCGCATCCCGCTCCTTCATGGCCGTGCCGGACGAGCTCTCCCGCGCGGCAGACGCCGTCAGACGGCTGGTCGACGCAGCAGCAGGCTGACGAGCCGCCCGTCGATCAGCGCGAGCCCAAGGCCGATTCCGGCCATGCCGAGCACATGGCGCGGCGCGAGATGCTCGCCCAGGAACAGCACGCCGAGCGCAATGGCGCTGACCGGCACGAGGAAGGTGACGAGCGCGAGGTTAGTGGCGCCCGCCCGCTTCAGGACCGCAAAGAACAGCACATAGGCGAAGGCCGTGCAGACGGTCGCCAGGCCCGCGAGCGCCAGCCACACCTGCAGCGGTGGGGGCTCGAGCGTCCAGGGACGGTCGATGACGAGCATGAGCGGCAGCAGGATGAGCGTCGAGCCGGCGGTCTGGCCGGCCGCTGTCACGATCGGCGGGTTCGCGGCGAAGCGGCGCCCGTAGACGGTGGCGAACCCGTAGAAGACGGATGCGCAGAGGACTGCGAGCTGTGCGGTCAGCGCCTGGCCGAGGTGCTCCAGAAGGTCGAGGCCCAGCATGGTGGCCACCCCCAGGAGGCCGATGGCGACGCCCGCGAGCTTGTTGGCCGAAAGTTTCTCGTCGCTCGTGAGCGCGTTGGCGACGATGAGCGCGAAGAACGGCGTCGTGGCGTTGAGGATGGCTGCGAGCCCGGAGGCGATCTCACGCTGCCCGTAGACGATGAGCGAGAACGGTATGGCGTTGTTGAGAAGGCCCATGGCGAGGAACTGTCGCCACATGGCCCAGCTCCTCGGCACGCCGTGTCCGAGCGCCACCACGGTCGCCCAGAGCAGCAGCGTGGCGAGCGATACCCGAGCGAACACGATGGTGAAGGTCGGCAGGTGCTTCACCGCGACGGCGAAGAAGAAGAACGACCCGCCCCAGACCAGGCTCAGGATGAGCAGCATGGTCCATTCGGACGGGCCCATGGTGCGCTTGATGGTGGACATGGCTGGAGCATTGCGCGGCTTGCGGCCGCCCGCGCAACCCGAATCTTGTGACGATGACGCTTTGCCGGCCCATCAGCCTGTGCGTCTGGTCCTTGCGAAATACTGGCTGAGCCAGGTCTCGGTCAGGGCCGTGCCGTCCGGAAGTTTCAGGTATGCCCTGAGGTCGACCGGCTCCGGCCCCTCGACCACGAGGTCGAACACGATGCGCCAGCTCTCCGTACCCTTCACCCGCAAGGCGTAGGGGTTGACCAGCGTTCCGCGCGAAACGGTGATGACCGGCGCCGGGCCGTCCTTATCCGCCTCGGTGTACTTGCCGAGGTCGCCGCCGGCGAAGTCGACGGCGAACTTGACGCCCGGAACCTTGGTCTCGCCGGGCTGGCCGGCGCGCCCGCGGCGGGTGGAGATCACGCGGCCCGCCGATGGCGGGAAAGGTTCCTGAGCCACCCAATGGAGCCGGTAGTCGAAGGCAAGCGCATCGCCCTTGCGCACCGGCTGCTCCGGGATCCAGTAGGCGACGACATTGTCGTGGATCTCGGCATCGGTCGTGATCTCGATGAGCTGCACCGCGCCGGCGCCCCACGTTCCGAGCGGCTCCACCCACACCGAGGGCCGCTTCTCGTAGAAAACGCCGTCGTCCTCGTAGTTCGCGAAGGAGCGGTCGCGCTGCAGGAGGCCGAACCCTTTCGGGTCCTTGTCGACGAAGCTGTTAGTGATGACGCGGGGCGGATTGTCGAGCGGCCGCCAGAGCCGCTCGCCGGTGCCTGTCCAGATCGAGAGCCCGTCGGAATCGTGGATCTCCGGGCGCCAGTCTGCAGCGTCCTCCTGGTTCCGGTTCATCTCCGAGTACCAGAACATGCTGGTGAGCGGCGCGATGCCTAGCCGCTGGATGTCGTTGCGGGCGAAGAGACGGGCCTCGACATCCATGAGCACACCCTTGGGATGCCGGCAGCGGAAGCGGTAGGCGCCGGTGACGCTGGGGCCGTCGAGGAGCGCCGAGATCACCACCTCGTCCTTGCCTTCCTCGATGTAGAAATCGGTGAAGCGCGGAAACTCCTCGGGCGTCGAAAGGCCGGAATCGACGGCGATGCCGCGGGCCGAAAGCCCGTACTGGTCGAGTTCTCCCGCCGAGCGGAAATAGCTTGCGCCGAGGAACGCCAGCCAGTCGGTCCTCGGATCGGTGCTCATCACCCGGAATCCGGAAAAGCCCATGTCGGCCGGCAGGGACTTCGCGAAGGCCGCCTTGGGCCCGAAGGTGAAGAGATCGGTCGAATAGCGGATCTCGCGCGCCTGGCCCTCCTCCACGAGATGGATGGACACCGGCTCCTTGAAGAACTTGCCGAGATGGAAAAGCCGCACCGGATAGGCCTGGTCGGCCCAGAGCGTGCGGTCCGGACGGTAGGTGATCTGGATATGCTCGGGGAAGTCCAGGCGCTCCAGGAGGTCCGCCTCGCGGACGACCGGCGGCATATAGGGCGCCTTGGCGGCGAGACCCGCGAACGACACGAGCGATTCGAAGCTGAAGGGCTGTGGCGATCCGAGCTGCAGCCCCTCGGCGGGCGGCACCGCCGCCATGACCGGTCGGGCAAGAATGCCTGAAAGAAGAACCGCCAGCGCCTCACGCCGGCTTGGACGAAAGCTCATGAGCACGATCCCTCGCTGGGCCCCAAGGAAGAGGTAACCCCGTTACCGCGGGCGGCACAAAATCCTCAGATTGCGGCGTCAGAAAGACACGCAGGAACGCTTTCTCACGATCCCGACCGACTCCTGCCGGAAGCGGCGCTTGTAGGCTTCCGCTGCGTCATTGAGCCGCTTTTCGGCCTCCGGCGTGTCATCCAGCGCGATGACGACCACCTTGCTCGGCTCCTTAACTATGCCGCCGGAAGAACCGTACTGACCCTGAGCGTCGAGCACGGTCAGGCCGTCGGGAAAGCGCGGGGTGAGATCCTCGTCCACAAAGCGGCGGAAGGCTGCCTCGCTGACCCCCACCTTGTCGCCGACATTGCGTCCGAACAGCATTTCCGCGACCAGCATGGATTTGGCGCCGGGCGGACAGGAGCCGACCCCGCTTGCGCAGCCCGCGAGCACGATCAGCGACGCTAGGACTGCGGACGTGCGCCCGATCGCCTTGCCCTTTTCTGCTTTCACCCGCCGCTCCCCTGCTTCGGCCCACATGCTAGCATGAGGGCCATGGCTGCGTCCGAGATCGGTCCTGCAACAGCGCCGGGCTCCTCCAGAGCCGACTATGTGGAACTCATGCTGCGGGCGCGCACCGACGACGACATGCTGACGCTCGCGTCACGCTTCATCCTCGACGAGTTCGACGTCTATTACAGCGAGTCGCGCGCCATACCGACCCTCGCCAAGCAGGCCTTCGAGCAGCGCGAGCCCGCCCGCTCGGTCGCATTGAGCCGCCGCCGGCTCGCCATTTACGGCGAGAGCATCCACGCCATCGCGGCGCGGCTCAAGCGGGTCTACCCTCTTCTCTCGCGCGATGAAGGCCTGTGGGAGACGATCGAGGGCCGCTACTTGCCGCTGGTCCGCGGCCGCTATGAAGAGGATCTCGCCCTCGCCTATGTGAACTCCGTCCGCCGCGTGATCTTCGAGGACGAATGGCAGCCGGTCGACTATTCCTTCGGCGTGGCGGGCCGCGAAGGCGCGATCGACCCTTGCGCGGTGCTGCGCCGCTTCGAGCCGCCGCTGACGCCCGACCGGATCGGACAGATCCTGCGGTCGGCCGGTTTCGAGACCCCATTCCGTGATCTCGAGGCGGATGCAGCGCTCGCCTCTACCCGGCTTGCAGCGGAATTCGACGGCGCGGATGTGGCGGCCGTGGAAATGGTCGAGGCCGCCTTCTTCCGCAATCGCGGCGCCTATCTGGTGGGCCGCGCGAGCCTTGCGAACGGCGAGGCGCGTCCCTTGGTCTTCGCGCTCGAGAACGGCAAATCGGGCGTCACGCTCGACGCCGTGCTGACGCGCGAGGCCGAGGTCCACAATCTCTTCTCCACCACACTCGCCAACTTCCACGTCACCGATGCCCGCTACCACGAGCTCGCGGCGTTCCTGAAGACGCTGATGCCCCGCAGGCCGCTCGGCCTCCACTATTCGGGCATCGGCTTCAATCATGTCGGCAAGGTCGCCGTCATGCAGGAGCTTGCGGGCGAGCTTGCCGCCACAGGCGAGAAGATCGCCACCGCGGCGGGCTTCCGCGGCACCGTGGCGGTGGGCTTCTCCGCGCCCTCCTCGGCCTATGTGCTGAAGGTCATCCGCGACACGCCGGCCGCCGGCTACAAATGGGGAAGCTTCGCCGGCATCGAGGCGGTCTTGGAGAAGTACCGCCAGGTGCACGAGATCAACCGCACCGGCTCCATGCTCGACAACATGATCTACCGGCGCGTGCGGCTGCCGCTGGCCTGGTTCGACCCGCGACTGGCGCTGGAGCTTCTCGCCGCCGCGAGCCGTACCGTGTCGCTCGTCGGCAAGCACCTCGTGTTCCGCCACCTCATCGCGCAGCCGAAGATGATCCCGTTGCCGATCTATCTGGCGACCGCCTCGCGCGAGCAGGCCGAGACGGCGATGCTCAGCCTCGGCGCCTGCATCAAGAACAACGCCGCAGGCGGCGTCTTCAACAAGGATCTCGATGCCCGAAATTATGGCGTCAGCCGCTTCGGCAAGGTCTATCTCTTCGACTACGACGCCGTGGAGCCGCTGGTCGACGTCAAGATCAGGACCAATCTCGGGCGGGAGGACGGCGAGGAGGATGTGCCCGACTGGGTGTTCGAGGACGGCGTCATCTTCCTGCCCGAGGAGATCGAGGCCGGATTCATGCTCGACGACCGTGCCCTTCGCCGCGTCTTCCGGGCCGCCCATGGCGACCTTCTCACGACCGGCTACTGGGAAGGCATGCAGCGCGCGCTGAGGCGAGGCTGGGTGCCGAAGGCCGAGGTCTATCCGGATGAGACCCGGCTGCGCCGGGAGCCGTAGAGCTTCCAATCCAGTAATTAACAATTGGCTCCGACGGAACGGACGCAGCGGATGCGTCTATGCGGGTATCCAACCAGGCAAAGGCAAGGAAACCTGATGAATTCCAAGCTTAAGATCATACTCGCGGCCGGGGTGGCCGGCCTCATCGGCATCGGCGGCGTCGCTGGACTGGCCCAGGCGGACAAGATGCGGGGCGGTGACGGCATGCGCTGGCACAAGGGCATGCATGGCCACCACGGCATGGGCATGCACCGTGTCCGCGCCTTCATGGAGCGCTACGACACCAACAAGGACGGCAAGGTCACCCAGGACGAGATCAACGCCAACCGCGCCGACTGGCTGACGGAGTTCGATACGGACAAGGACGGCGCCCTCACGCTTCAGGAGTTCCAGAGCCTGTGGCTCAAGGCGCGTCACGAGCGGATGGTGCGGGAGTTCCAGCGTTTCGACCGCGACGGCGACGGCAAGGTGACGCTCGAGGAATACCAGCGGCCGCTGTCCGAGATCGTCGAGCGCATGGACCGCAACGACGATGGCGCGATCAGCAAGGAAGATCGCAAGCACAAGCGCTGGCACCGGGGCAACCGGCCAGGCGATCGCGACCGCGACTCCGACCGTGGCTCCCGGAGCGACGAGCCAGCCCAGCAGGATGACGATAGCCCGCAGAGCGAGTAGTCCCCGCCTACCCGCTTTGCTTCTGGAGAGGCGCCCGGATCCCCTCAGGGCGCCTCTCACTTTTTCAGCCCTTTCTCCCGCTCGCCCAAATCTTTAATCCTGCAAATTGAACGATCCGAGCAAGGGTTCCTGAGCCTCTGGCTGCTAGCCTCTCCGGCCAACAGCGCTGGGCGGCGGCCGACCATCGGCCTCGTGCGCCGCTGAACGAAGAATGCCCTGGGTAACGGGCACCGGAGGGGATCAGCATCCATGAACGTGGCGGCAGCGACGTCGGAGCGCCGGGTCGGGCTCCATCGGAGTGGAGACATCTTCACGTTCCCCATCCGCGCCGCGAGGCAGGCGGTCGCGGACGCGGAGGCTCCCGTGGTGGCCGCAGCCACTTCGCTCAAGCAGATCGACAAGCTCGAGCAGTCCTGGAAGACGCTGGAGCTGCGCGCCGGGCATTGCTTTCATGCCTTCCAGAGCTTCGAATGGTGCCGGGCCTGGGTCGAGCAGTTCGCAGGCGCCGGAGCGGAGCCTCTGGTGGTCACCGTCCGCCAGGAAGGCGAGGTGAAGCTCGTCTGGCCGCTGATGCGGACCCGCGTGGGGCCGTTCGTGATCCTGAGATGGCTCAGCGACCCCTTCTGCCAGTATGGCGATGTCCTTGCGGCTGACGCCAATGCGAAGGCGTTGATGGGCGTTGCCTGGCGCTGGATCGCCGGACGCCGGATCGCCGACGTCGTGCGCCTGCGGCACGTGCGCGCCGACGCGGTGGCGCAAGACTTCCTCGCGTCCCATTTTCAGCGTGACGGCGAGACCGGAGTGGCGCCGTTCCTCGATCTTGCGCACTACCCCTGCGAGGCCTCCTATGAGGCGCGCTACACGAAAATGCAGCGCCGGCGCCGCAAGCGGATCCGTTCCGAGCTCGAGCGGCTGGGGCCGCTGAAATTCGAGATGGCGGCCAGGGGGCGAAACTTCGATGCCGTCCTCGAGCGCACGCTCGCCGCCAAGCGCACATGGCTTTCGCAGCGCGGGCTCTATTCGCGCCCGCTCGCGAGCGATCGCATTGGCGGCTTCCTGCGCAGGCTCACCGAGATCGAGGGCAACCCCAAGCTCGTCGCCTCCGTGCTCTCGGCAGGCGATCGCCCCATCGCCTACGAGGTGGGCCTCCGCTTCAAGGGTCGGCACTACGGCTTCATCACGGCGCACGACCCGGCGCTGACGGATGCATCGCCCGCGCGCCTCCACATGGATCTCTCGCAGCGCCGCGCCATTCGCGACGGCCTGCACACCTTCGATCTCATGGTGCCCAACGATCCGCACAAGGCGTCATGGAGCAGCGGGACGGTCTCGGTCGCGGACCACCATGCGCCTCTGACCGTGCGGGGTCATCTCTATGCCGCAACCTATCTCAGGGCGCTGCGGCCAGCCATCAGGCGAGCTTACTATGCGGCCCCGGCAAGCCTCCGTCGGCAGGCGAGCCGGCTCGCCTGCCTCTGACCCACCGGCTGTTCCCAGCCGTCCGCTCTGAGGCTACAAAGCCTCCATGTTCATCACCTTCTTCCACGAGCTCAAGAAGGCGGGCGTGCCTGCCACGCTCAAGGAATACCTCACGCTGATGGAGGCCATGCGGGCCGGCCTGGCGCGCTTCCGCGTCGAGGACTTCTACTATCTCTCCCGCGCCGCACTGGTGAAGGACGAGCGCAACCTGGACAGATTCGACCGTGTTTTCGGGCATGTGTTCAAGGGTCTTGAATCGAACCCTGAAGATCTTCTGGCGCAGGTCCCCGAGGAATGGCTTCGGGCGCTCAACGAAAAATTCCTGACCGAGGAGGAGAAGGCGCTGGTCGAGGCGCTGGGCGGCTGGGAGAAGATCATGGAGGAGCTGAGGAAGCGTCTAGAGGAACAGAAAGGCCGGCACGAGGGCGGCTCGAAATGGATCGGCACTGCCGGCACCTCGCCTTACGGCGCCTATGGCTACAACCCTGCGGGCGTCCGCATCGGGCAGGACAGGAACCGCAACAACCGCGCCATCAAGGTCTGGGACAAGCGCGAGTTCAAGGACCTGGACGATACCGTCGAGCTCGGCACCCGCAACATCAAGATGGCGCTCCGGCGCCTGAGGCGTTTCGCGCGTGAAGGCGCGGCCGAGGAACTGGACCTGCCCGACACCATCCGCTCCACCGCCCATCGCGGCTGGCTCGACATCAAGTTCGTGCCGGAGCGCCGCAACACGGTGAAGGTGCTCATCTTCTTCGACGTCGGCGGCTCGATGGACTCCCATATCCGCGCCACCGAGGAACTGTTCTCGGCGGCGCGCGCCGAGTTCAAGCACATGGAGTATTTCTACTTCCACAACTGCCTCTACGAATCCGTCTGGCGCGACAACCGTCGTCGGCATGCCGAGCGCACGCCGACCTGGGAGGTGCTCCACACCTATCCTTCCGACTACAAGGTGATCTTCGTGGGCGATGCGTCCATGAGTCCCTTCGAGATCACTCATGCCGGAGGCTCGGTCGAGCACATGAACGAGGAGCCGGGCATGCTGTGGCTCAAGCGCGTGACGGACATCTACTCCCATGCCGTCTGGCTCAATCCGACGTCCGAGAGCTACTGGCACTACACGCCCTCGACCGACCTCATCCGGCGGCTGTTCGAGAACCGCATGTTTCCTCTGACGCTCGCCGGCCTCGACGACGCCATGCGGGAGCTCATGCGGTAGGAAATACCCGTCGCCGATAGCAACTGAACGAACACCGCGTAGAAATCGAACTCGTCATGCCAGCGAAAGCTGGCATCCCATGAAGCGATGCAACTGACGGCGAGCACGAGGAGACTAAGTCGCTATATGCCTGCTGTGCTCTACCTCCGGAACTACACCAGGGGATGCCCTGAGTTCACAAACGAAGTGCAACACCTCTATGGGGAGGTGCTGCGATGGGAGGAAGCTACGTCCAGCTCTCACTGGAAGAGCGGTGCACGATTTCCCGACTTCAAGCCGAAGGCGCCTCGATCC
>JBFXDI010000072.1:0-20441 GCA_050181295.1 Parvibaculaceae bacterium
GGAATTTTGTCCTAGGACACCTGACCCCCGGAGTTGCATAAAAATCTTTGGATTCCGGTAGCTTATGGGCTTTGCGGTCGATAACGGCCGCAGGACATGGCGGCTGCCGTCCGATGCCGTGGCGCAGTCCAGAAGAGGACGCCCCGCCGACATCTTCCGTTCTCGGAATCGACGAAATCCCTCGGCTTAATGGCGCGTTAAACATGTAGCGCCATGCTGTGGTTAACGGGGACTGCCCAATACCCGCCGCATTGTTATGGACAGGTGCGACATCGGACTTGCGGGAAACCCGGCGTTGGGGAATTCTTTCAGAGGGAATCGGGGCTTGGCTCCGGTCAGAGTGTGGGATGCGTCTGCGTGCCAAGTCCAGCGGGACCTCGTTTAGCTTGACATCGCGGTTGAAGAAATACGGGCTCTGCCTCGCTGCGGCGTCGTTCGCGCTGTGCAGCAGCGTCATGCTTGTGAAGCAGGATGCCCATGCCAGGGGCGAGACCAGGACGCTCAGCCTCTATCACGTCCACACCAAGGAAACGCTGACCACGACCTATATGCGCGACGGACGCTATGTGCCGTCGGAGATGGCGAAGATCGATCGCTTGATGCGCGACTGGCGCAAGAACGCCGTCATCAAGATGGATCCGGAGACCATCGATCTCATGTGGGAGCTGCACGAGGATCTGGGCTCCAAGGCTCCCATCTACATCATCTGCGGCTACCGGTCCGGCGGCACCAACGCGATGCTGAAGAAGATCGGCCGCAATGTCGCGCGCCAGAGCCAGCATATCCGCGGCAAGGCCATTGATCTCTATTTCCCGGACGTTTCCAGCGAGCGCGTGCGCAACAGCGCGCTGGTGAGGCAGATAGGTGGCGTCGGCTTCTACCCGAGAAGCGGGCCCAAGGGCTTTGTCCATATCGATTCCGGCACGGTGCGGCACTGGCCCGGCATCAGCGATGCCAAGATGGCCTCGATCTTCCGCGATTATCGCAAGACTGTCGGCGCCCGTGCCTATCGCCGCGGCCAGGAGCCGGTGATGGTGGCCGAGGCCGAGGCTGAGACGTCGCCTAAGCAGGCCGCGCCGGTTCCGGCAACGAAGCCTCAAGTTCCCGTGGTGCTCGCCAAGGCGGAGGTCAAGGCCGGCCCGCCGATGCCGCGTCCGCGCCCGATCGAGGTGCTGATGCTGGCGGCGGCGCAACTCCAGATCGAACCGGCCGCCGCGCCCGTGCCCAAGGTCAATTTCGCGGAGCGTCCCTCGCCCGTCACGGATGATCTGGGGACCGTGGTTGCGGCAGAGACCCTCATCGAGGTCCAGACGCAGCACACCAATACCGCCGCCAAGAGCAGCTTCGCCGACATGCTCCGCTTTGGAGAGGCGAAGGGCACTCCGCTCATCAAGCCGCTCACCGCTTCCGTAACGGAAACAGCCGAGGACTTGCTGAAGTGGCCCGTCAAGCTCCTGACGAGCGCCGAGCGCCTGATCCGCCGCGATGGCGCGCCGCAGCCCTTCGGCACCGGCATCGGGCCGGTCCCTGTCGAGCACACGCCGGAGCTCGTCGCCGAAGTGCAGAAGGCCAACCTTCAGACGGCCCTCGTCGAGCCAGTGGTCGCCGCCCCGCTGCCGATCGCCGTCGCATCGCCCGTTCCGCTGGTCGTCGATCCGATCGGCGAAGTGTTCAAGCCGGGGAAGGGCGACCTCTTGACGGTGAACAGATCGCTCAAGGGTGATCTCGTCCTGAAGCGCCGGCGGGTGGGGTCCATCCAGCGCGTCGACGATCCGACCCGCAACGGACTTTCCCGCACTTTCGAGAATCTGCTCGAGGCGCAGAACTAGGCTTCTGCTGGCCTGGAACACGAAAAAGCGCGGCTCTTGGGCCGCGCTTTTCGTTTGCAATAAGGGAAAAATCAGGCGGCGTTGCTGGAAGCGGCCGTGCCCAGAGCGCCGAGATAAAGGTCGATCAAGGTCTCTTCCTCGGCGCGCTCGTTCGCGTCCTTTTTCCGGATGGTGATGACCTTGCGCAGGATCTTGGTGTCGAAGCCCTGGGACTTGGCCTCGGCGTAGACTTCCTTGATGTCCCCCGCCAGCGCCTTTTTCTCCTCCTCCAGCCGCTCGATGCGCTGAACGAGGCTTTTGAGCTGGCCTTCCGCGAATGCCGTCTTGCTGTCCATGGATGTCCTTCGTCCTCAAGGGCATGTCCGGCGGAGCGACGAGGCTTCGCCGGATATCATGCGGGATCTGCTGTTCAGGGGTGGTTCAATGCTTGTGGGCTGACCTGAAGGCGGCCTGCTGCTCCGGAGTAGCTTCGCGCTGGTGCGCGGTCTTCCAGTCCTCATAGGGCATGCCGTAGATGTGCTCGCGCGCCTTGTCCTTGGACACCGCCACGCCCCGCGCGCCCGCCGCCTCCTTGTACCAGTTGGCGAGGCAGTTGCGGCAGAAGCCGGCGAGATTCATGAGGTCCAGGTTCTGGACATCGCTCCGCTCCCGCAGATGCTCCACCAGCCGGCGAAACGCCGCCGCCTCGAGTTCCGTCCGGGTCCTGTCATCCATGCTGTCGTCCTTCCGTCGCGTGCAGGCGCTCGATCGCGGCCGGCAGAATTCTCGCAAGGCAGTCGATCCATTCCGCGATGCCGCCGGGCTCGGAAATGAGATCCTGCCGGATCTCTATCAGCGCGTCCGGCAAACCGCGGCGCGTTGCGTGCATGTCCAATGTGTCGCCTTCGAGGCCCCCGGAATAGGGCTCATTGTCGCCGATGACAAGCCGCGGTTCGCGACCAAGGAGATCGAGCAGCGGCCGCGCGAAACGCGGGTCGGATTTCCACAGGATGCCCGCGTGCCATGGCCGAGGAACCCCCTTCCAGAGCGGGGTGAAGCTGTGGATGGAGAGAATCGCCGGAAGGATGCCTGCGTTGACCGCCCGACCGATCGCGCCCGCGACGGCCCCATGGTAGGGACGGTAGAACTCCTCGATGCGCCGCTGGCGCTCTTCCTCGTCGATATCGGCATTGCCGGGCACGGCCGTGCCGTCCGAAAGCCGCATGATGAGGGTCGGGTCATCCTCGCCGCGGTTGGGGTCTATGAGGAGCCGCGAGAAGCCAGCGAGCACCGCCGGCGCCCGCAACCTCTCGCTCAGCCCCAGCGTCACCGCCTCCGCGCCGATGTCGTAGGCGATATGACGCTCGAACTCGCTTGCCGGCAGCCCCAGCGAGCCATATCCCGGCGGCAGGACGTTGCGGGCGTGGTCGCACAGGATCACGAGACCCGAGGCCGGATTGCCCCCAATCTCGACGTGGCTTTCGAAGCTTCCGGAGACAAGCCCGTGGTTGCGCTGAAGCATCGGATCACTATAGGAGGTGCGGGAGCGGCCTGCCAACGGGCGGGCTTCGCGGGGTCATCTTGCCGCCAAAATTGAGCGCGCAATCTCCCGTCTGGCGGACGGTAATTTGTTTCCGGCAATTGACGCCGGGCCGGAAGGAAGTGCTATCTTCCGAATCATGTTGAAGGGGACCAGGGCTCGGCAATGACGAAGGGGATCTGCGCGTTCCTGGCAGCCTTCGCTGGCATGTGGATGACGCTTGTGCCGGCCAAGGCCGACCTCAAGCTGTGCAACAACACCGAGAGCCGCGTGGGCGTGGCGCTCGGCTACAAGGATTCCCAGGGGTGGGCCAGCGAAGGCTGGTGGAACGTGGGCGCCAATGCCTGCGAGACGCTTCTGAAGGGAGGCCTGATCGCGCGCTACTACTATATCTTCGCGGTCGACTACGACAAAGGCGGCTCCTGGGGCGGCAAGGCCATCATGTGCACGCGCGACAAGCTGTTCACGATCCGCGGCATCAAGGAGTGCGCCGAGCGCGGCTACCAGAAGACAGGGTTCTTCGAGGTCGACACGAACGAGGAGGTGGACTGGACGGTGTCGCTGTCCGGCCCCAAGACCACCGAGCCGCAACAGTCCCAGACCCAGTGAGACGCAGCCGCAACGTCAAGATCGTCGCGACGCTCGGTCCCGCATCTTCCTCACAGGAGATGATCGAACGCCTGTTCCAGAACGGCGTCGACGTCTTCCGCATCAACATGAGCCATTCGTCGCACGCTATGCTCGCCGAGCGGCTCGCCGACATCCGCAGCATCGAGAAGCGCTATGGGCGGCCGATCGGCGTTCTGGTCGATCTGCAGGGCCCGAAGCTCCGCATCGGCACGTTCAAGGACGAGTCGGGCGTCAGGCTCAGCCCGCGGCAGCGCTTCATCCTCGATGACGATCCTACGCCAGGGGACGCGACGCGGGTGCATCTGCCGCATCCCGAGATCTTCGCCGCCATGAAGCCGGGCGAGCATCTGCTCCTCAACGACGGACGCATCCGGCTGCAGGTCGAGGACGTTACTCCGAAGCGGATCGTGACCGAGGTGGTCTTCGGCGGCGCGCTGTCGGCGCGCAAGGGCGTGAATCTGCCGGATACGATCGTGCCGCTGACCGCGCTCACCGAGAAGGACCGCGCCGATCTCGAGTACGCGGCCGGGCTCAGCGTCGACTGGATCGCCCAGAGCTTTGTTCAGCGGGCACAGGACGTGGCCGAGGCGCGGATGCTGGTGCGCGGGCGCGCCGGCATCATGGTGAAGATCGAGAAGCCGGCCGCGCTCAACGCGCTGGACGAGATCATTGGGCTTTCCGACGCGCTGATGGTGGCGCGCGGCGATCTCGGCGTGGAGTTGCCGGTCGAATCGGTGCCGGGCTGGCAGAAGCGGCTGACGCGCGCGGCGCGCCGTGAGGGCAAGCCGGTGGTCGTCGCCACCCAGATGCTCGAATCCATGATCGTCGAGCCGGTGCCGACGCGCGCGGAAGTGTCGGACGTCGCGACCGCGGTCTTCGAGGGCGCCGACGCCGTGATGCTCTCGGCCGAGTCGGCCGCGGGCGCCTGGCCAGACAAGGCGGTCGCCATGATGGACCGGATCGCGCGCTCCGTGGAGCACGATCCGCTCTACCGGGGCATCATCCATGCACAGCGCACCGAGCCGCAGGCGACCACCGCCGACGCCATCTCGCATGCCGCCCGCACGGTCGGGGAGACGGTCGGCGCGGCAAGCATCGTCTGCTACACGGGCTCGGGCTCTACGGGCCTGCGCGTGGCGCGAGAGCGGCCCGAGATACCCATCATCGCGCTCACGCCGCGCCTCGAGACGAGCCGCCGGCTGGCAGTCGTTTGGGGCCTCCACTGCGTGCTGACGGAAGATGCGCAGGATCTCGACGACATGGTCTGGCGCGCCTGCCGCATCGCGGCCGAGGAGGGCTTCGCCAAGGCCGGCGAACGCGTCGTCATCACGGCGGGCGTGCCGCTCGGGACGCCGGGCAAGACGAACATGCTGCGGATCGCCACGATCCGCTGACCCTCGTGCGCAGTCCTCAGATATCCTGCTCGACTTCGCCTTGCAGTTCCTTCACCGCCGCCTTGGCGGACGCGAGGAACGGGTTGACGGCGAGCGCCCGGCGATAGGCCTTGAGCGCCTCGCGCTTGTCGCCCTGCTCGCGGCGGATGGCGCCGAGTCCTGAAAGGGCGCCGAAATGCCGGGGCTCGAGCGCCAGCACCTTGTCGATGTCGGCGAGCGACCTGTCGAACTGACGGTTGAGGAAATAGGCGGTGGCGCGGCGGTTCAGGGCCTCGGCGAAATCGGGCTTCAGCTCCACCGCCGTGTCGAGCATGCGGATGGCGATGTCGAGCTCGCGCGCCTCGATGGCCTTGTCGGCCTGCCCGACGAGCGCATCGCAGGTGGGGCTGCCGGAATGGCTCCAGATGCGCCAGATGGCCTGCTCGATCGTCTTGGCCGATCTGTCGTTGTCGGTCGCGTGCAGCTGGCCGAAAAGGCGGTCGAGCAGTTCGGCCGCGTCGGGCGCCGGCTGCTGCTGCGGCGCTGCGGCCTGCTCCTCCGAGACGCCCTGCGAGGCAGCCGGACCGACTGCGCCGGCAAACAATAGAGCTGCCGCGAGCAGGGGGAGTCCATAACGCTTCATGCCGGGCATGGTACCCGGCATGTGCATGATCTCAAACTCAAATCCACGCGAGCGCCCGTGTCGGGCGCAAGGCGAACTCAGCCCTGGCGGGCCTTGAAGCGCGGGTTGGTCTTGTTGATGACGTAAAGACGGCCCTTGCGCCTCACCAGCCGGTTGGCGCGGTGACGCCCGATCAGCGTCTTGAGCGAATTGCGGACTTTCATCGGTCTGATCCCATTCGATTTTCGGGGCGGACCATAGATATCGGCCCCGGCACTGTCAATGCGGGCTCTCGCAATCCCCGGATGCCCGCACGAGGCCCCATCCGAACACCGGATCGCGGCCCGTCTCGCCGAGGTCCTGTGCGGCCTTGGATAGGTATTCGACTCTCGCCGGGCCGCGCAAATTGGGATCGCGCGCCAGAGCGAGAGCGAAGGCGGCGGTCACGAAGGGGGTCGCGAAGGAGGTTCCGGTGCTACGCTTCCAGCCGCTCACGGAGGCCGCCGTCCAGAGGCCGGCGCCGGGAGCGGCAAAGTCCACGTGGTTGCCACGGCCCGCCCGGCTCAGCACCTCGAGCCGACGTCCGAGCGCGGTCACGGCCACGACGCCCTGATAGGCGGCAGGGTAGGCGGCCTGACCGCGCGGGCCCGCATTTCCCACCGACGCCACGAGCAGGACGTCGCGCCTCAGCGCGGCGTTCACGAGCTCCAGGAGCAGCCGGTTGTCGGGACCGGCAAAACTCATGTTCACGATCGCGACCTTGCGGGCGAGCAGGATATCCAGCGCACGCATGAGATCGAAGGCCTGCATGCGGAGGCCGACACCCTTGACGTTCTCGAAGGCATCGATGGCGATGAGGCTGGCGTTCGGCAGGAGGCCCGGCACCCGGCTCCTGGCGCCCGCTACGAGCTGGGACGCAATCGCCGTGCCATGGGCAAGGTCCGAAAGCGGGCGCGCCCGATCAAGCTTCATCAGCTCGATCTTCTGACCTTTCAGCGCCGGATGGTGGATGTTGACGGCCGTGTCGATCATGCCGATGAGCGGCAGCGATTTGCATTTCGATCCCTTTCCTGGCCACGCCACTGAGGCCAGCGACCGGCAATTGCGGCCCTCGCAACGACCTTCCTGCAGCCGGTAGAAATGATTGGAATCCACGGTCGCGTCGGCGCTCAGCTCAGCCACCCGCCTTCGCGCATCCTCAATCCGGGTGCCGCGCGGCATGCGCAGCCTCGCCAGGGGGCGAAGGGTGCTCCCCAGGAAGCTCTTGGAAATCACCTGATAGCCCTCGGTCTCAAGCGTTGCGATGTTCGGGTCCGTCAGTCCGGCGGCAATGAGCTCGTCCGGGATGCGGGGCGGAAGCTGCGCGGCCCGCGCCGGCCGCGGAGGTCTGGTCGTGCGGCTGCGATGGCGCTCGCGCGGCGCGATGAAGCTGAAGGGCGGAAGCTCCAGGAGCTGGTTGGGAAGGCCCTCGAGCGGCGTCTGCGCCGCTGCGGGCATGTGGAAGTCCGATGCGAGGAGCAGCAGGGCCAGCAGCGCTGACAGCAGAGACGCACGCCATTGCGGTTTCCGCATCGCGCAAGCTTCCTTCGCCCGACGTTTCCCGATCCGGCTCTCTGATTGCGTCAAGCGGTCCGTTGACGCCGGGCCGGCTCAGTAGGGAGGATAGCCGTCATGGAGACGACCGTCACCTGCAGCGCGCTCGCGCTCGGCATCGGGCTCGTGGGACTGGCAAGCTGGCTGGAGCATCGCCCGCGCGATCTCATGCGTCCGCGGCTCGTTCCCACGACACCGCTCATGTTCCTGGGCGCGCTGGTGGCGATCCTTGCCGCCGTGCACCTCATGACGCTTTTCGGCGTCTCGCGGCCGGGACAGTAGCGTCAGGCGGAAAGTCCCTTCCGCAGGCAGACGATACGCTCCATCTCGTCGAAGCCGCAGGCGACATGCATCGCGACACTGCCGGCATTGTCTAGGGTCGCGTCGCTGGCGATTTCGCTGAAGCCGCGTGCCCGCGCCCAGGTCTCCGCCGCCGCGAGCAGGGCGCGGCCCGCGCCCTTGCGGCGCCACTCGGGATCGACATAGAGCGCCTCGACATAGGCGACGGGGGAGGAGGCGCAGCCCTCGGCGTAGCTGCGAGTGCCCACGACCACGTAGCCGCAGGATTTCCCCCCGCATTCTGCGATCAAGGCCGCCTCGCCCGAGGCATTGCGGGCGAAATAGGCCTGCATCTCCTCGGCGATTTCGGTGTGGTCACCAAACAGCGCCTTCTGCATGCGCAGCCATTCGGCCACGTCGTCCGGGGTCGCCGGGCGAACCGTGATCTCCGCCGTCCTCTCAGCCGTCATAAGGAAGTGTTACGTCCGTTCGACGAAGGAGTCGATGACCCGCTTCTCGCCTCCAATATCGCCTTCGCCCGCGCGCGGGCGTCATCGACATCTTCGTCGTGATCAACCGCGATGAACTCGAACTCGGATGTTCGCTTCAGACGCGCCATGCTGGGAGATTCCACAATTCGGCCTGCAACCAGCGTGGCCATTTGCACGAAATCCGCACGAGGGTTTTCACCCTCCGCCCAGAGGCGTTCCTGATCCCAAAGTTTCTCCGCGAACTTACGTGCAACAGCCTCCCACAGGTTTGCCTCGAAAGGCTCCCTTTCCACCAACAATTGGCCTGCGTCGCAATGGCTCCACGCACCTATGTCCCAACGGTCTGGTTCGGAGCTCGGCCCGTTCACGGAAGCCGCATTGAAGGAGACAAGCACCTGGCCATACTCCGCGTTGCAGTCTAAAGCACCCGCGTCAAAAACAGTGTCCTGATACTCCTGCGAGAGGCAGTTGAGGGTTTGCTCGACATAGCGAAGCAGCCCGTTGCCCATCCTTTCCCAGTCAAAGACCTGCGCGCTGCGGTGCCTGCGGTGGCGCGCGGCGATCTTCGACTGAGCACTCCGGATGGCGGTCCTCACGTCTGGCGCCGTCTCATGCCCGGCGAGCGTGCGCAGAATTTCCTTGGCAGAGGTCTTGCCGATTTCTCCCAACCTCTCGATCAGCGCCAATCGGACCAGCGGGTCAGGATCTTCCGCCAGCACCTGGACGATTGCGTCGCCGAGCTCCACCGGCATTCTGTCGAGCAGCCGGATATAGCGCAGACGCGTCTGCTGCTCTCCTTTCCGGGCGAGAGCGAGCCAATCATCCGCGATGTCTCGCCTCAGCGCCGCCAGCCTGCAGGCTGCCAAGCCGGCCCTGGTCCAGACCTCGGCGCTCGGATCTTGAAAGGAGGACCGCATCAGCGCCCTGTCCGCCTCGCGCAGCTCAGAGCCGGAGAGGAGCCTCCAATGCATATCGGAAATGTGAGACAGCACCAGCCCTTCACGGGATGACCCGAAGGATGCGGCTATGAAGCGCGCGTCGTTCTCGCGGCTGATATGGAACATGACACGTCCAAGCCCCTATGTCCGTTCGACGAAGGAGTCGATGACCCGCTTCTCGCCCGCCTTGTCGAAATCGACCGTCAACTTGTTGCCGTCGACGGCCGTGATGAGCCCGTAGCCGAACTTCTGATGAAAAATCCGCTCGCCGAGCTCGAAGGGCGCGGCGCCGGTGTCCCTGGCCACAAGCTCACCCTCGATCAGGCGGGGCGTTGAGCGCAGCGCCTCGCCACGCTCCCAGACCTGGCGGGCGCGCTGCCAGCCGGGCGTGGCATAGGTGTTCTGGAAGGGCTGCGCGGTCTCGAAGCGGGAGGAGCCGAGCCCGTAGCCGCCATAGGACGTCGACATGGCCTCGACCTCGACGTTCTCCTCCGGGAGCTCGTCGATGAAGCGGGAGGGCAGCGCCGATTGCCAGAGATTGTAGGTGCGGCGGTTCTGGACGAAGGACACGAAAGCCCTGACCTTGGCGCGCGTCAGTCCCACATAGGCGAGCCTCCGCTCCTCCTCGAGACCGGCGCGGCCGTTCTCGTCGAGCGAGCGCTGGTGGGGAAAGAGACCTTCCTCCCAGCCCGGCAGGAAGACGCTCGTGAACTCCAGCCCCTTGGCGGAGTGCAGCGTCATGATACTGACCTTGGCGTCGCTGGCCGCGGCGTCCGTGTCCATGACCAGCGAGACGTGGTCGAGGAAGCCCGTCAGCGTCTCGAAGCTTCCCATGGAGCGCACGAGCTCCTTGAGGTTGTCGAGCCTTCCCGGCGCATCGGGCGACTTGTCCTGCTGCCACATCTCCGTGTAGCCCGACTCGTCCAGCACGATGCCCGCAAGCTCGGTGTGAGGCAGGCCGGCCAGCAGGCCGCGCCAGCGCCCGAAGGAGGTGACGAGGTCGGCCAGGCTCTTGCGCGCCTTGCCGGCAAGCTCGTCGCTGCCGCCGAGCTTCTCGGCCGCCGCGAAAAGCGAGACGCCTTCGGCGCGGGCGAGCGCGTGCATCTTCTTGAGGGACGTTTCTCCCAGACCCCGCTTCGGCACGTTGACGATGCGCTCGAAGGCGAGGTCGTTGTCGGGCGAGGCGACGACCCTCAGATAGGCGAGCGCGTCGCGGATCTCCTGGCGCTCGTAGAAGCGCGGGCCGCCGATGACGCGATAGGGCAGACCGATGGTCACGAAACGGTCCTCGAAGGCCCGCATCTGGAAGGAGGCGCGCACCAGGATCGCAACCGAATCGAGGCTTTCGCCGCGCCCCTGCAGGCTCTCGATATCGTCGCCGACCGCGCGCGCCTCCTCGTCGCTGTCCCAGTGGCCGCGCACGATGATCTTCTCGCCTTCCTCGAGATGCGTGCGCAGGGTCTTGCCGAGCCGGCCCTCGTTCTTGGCGATGAGCCCGGAGGCGGCTGCAAGGATATGGGGCGTCGAGCGGTAGTTGCGCTCGAGCCGGATCACCTTGGCGCCCGGAAAATCCTTCTCGAAGCGGAGGATGTTGTCGACCTCGGCACCCCGCCAGCCGTAGATCGACTGGTCGTCGTCTCCCACGCAGCAGATGTTGCGGTGCCCCTGCGCGAGAAGCCTCAGCCAGAGATACTGCGCGACGTTCGTGTCTTGGTACTCGTCGACCAGCATGTAGCGGAAGCGGCGCTGGTAGTCGGCGAGCACCGCCGGGTTCTCCTGGAAGAGCCGCAGGCAGTCGAGGAGCAGGTCGCCGAAGTCGGCGGCGTTCAGAGCCTTCAGCCGCTCCTGGTATTCGCGATAGAGGTCCCGCCCGCGGCCATTGGCGAAGGTCTGCGCCTCGCCCGCGGAAACCTTGTCGGGGGTGAGGCCGCGGTTCTTCCAGTCGTCGATCTCGGAGGCCAGCATGCGCGCCGGCCAGCGCTTGTCGTCGATGTTGTGGGCGGCGATGAGCTGCTTCAGGAGCCGGATCTGGTCGTCCGTGTCGAGGATCGTGAAGCCGGGCTTGAGGCCCACGAGCTCGGCATGGCGCCTCAGAATCTTCGCCCCGATCGAATGGAACGTACCGAGCCACGTCATGCCCTCGACCGCGCTTCCGACCAGCATGCCGATGCGCTCCTGCATCTCGCGCGCGGCCTTGTTGGTGAAGGTGACGGCGAGGATCTGGGAGGGCCAGGCGGCGCCTGTGGCGAGGATATGGGCGAGGCGGGTGGTGAGCACCCGCGTCTTGCCGGTTCCCGCTCCCGCAAGCACCAGGAGAGGCCCTTGCAGCGACTCGACCGCTTCCCGCTGCTCGGGGTTCAGGCCCTCGAGATAGGGGGCGTCGCCCCTCGCCATGGCGCGCGCCGCCAGTCCTCCGGGCTTCACCGGCGGAGCAGGGGCATCGTCGCCGAAATCGGCGAGGTCTATGGGTTTCGCGGGCATTCCTGGCCGGTGATTCGGGATGCTCCCGTCTATATAGCAACTGAGACCGCTTTTCGTAGCGGCGGAACTTGGCAAACTGGAGAACAGCCCATGCGATTTCGCGGAAAAGTGGCATTGGTGACCGGCGGCAACTCGGGCATCGGCCGAGGCATCGCGCAGCACTTCGCCGCCGAGGGGGCGCAGGTCGCGCTCGTCGGCCGGGATCCGGAGAAGGGTGCCACGGTCGAGCGCGAGATCGCGGAGGCCGGAGGCACGGGCCGCTTCTTCCGCTGCGACCTGTCGCAGGAGGCGGCCGTCGAGGCGATGGTTGCCGAAGTCGTGGCGGCGTTCGGACGGCTGGACATCGTGGTCAACAATGCAGGAGTCGGGAGCTATCGCGGCGGGATCGGGCCGGACGATGCACCGGGCGTGCGCTGGGACAAGATGCGCGGCCCCAATCTCGACTCCGGTTATTTCGTCTCGGCTTACGCGTTTCCGCACCTGAAAGCCGCAAGCGGTGGTGCGATCGTCAACATCTCATCGACCGCGACGCTGCACGGCAACTGGGGGCTCTACTGCGTCGCCAAGGCGGCCGTGGAGGGGCTCACCCGCTCGCTCGCGGCCGAGGGCGCGCCGCACGGCGTGCGTGCCAACTGCATCAGTCCCGGCTGGATCGACGTCTCCACCGATCCCGAAACGTCATCGTCCAAGGGCGCGAAGTGGAACGTGCCGCCGAGCCTTCTTGACCGCATGGGAACCCCGGCCGAGATCGCCTCGGTTGCGGCGTTCCTTGCGAGCGCCGAGGCGTCGTTCGTTACCGGGCAGACGCTGATCGTCGACGGAGGCCTGTCCGTCATCGACTACACGTCGCTCGACGTGCTGCGGGAGAGGGGGGCGAAGCTCTTCTCCGGCATGGTCTGAGGCTCCTCGTCCAGCAGGAAGGCAGTGACGATACCGATGCCCTTGAGCTCGATCGTCTGCGGCGGGGAGAGGCTCCGCCGCTTCTGAAGCGCCCCTACCGTGGCCGCGCTGACCAGCACGCGGCCGGGCGCGCAGAATGCCTCGAGCCTTGCCGCGAGATTCACCGTGTCGCCCCAGACGTCGTAGGAGAATTTTGCCTGCCCGATGACGCCCGCCATGACAGGGCCCGTCGCGATGCCGATCCGCAAGGCGAGGACGAGGTGCTGCCGCCGCGCCACCTCGTCCACGGCCTCGAGCATCGCCGATGCGAGGCGGACGGCCGCGTCGGCGTGATCGGGGCGCGGGTGGGGCACTCCGGCCACGGCCATGTAGGCGTCTCCGATGGTCTTGATCTTCTCCATGCCCGAGACGAGCGCCGCCTGGTCGATGATCGAGAAGAGTTCGTCCAGCAGCCCCACGATGCGGGCGGGCCCGAGCGCGCGCGAGAGGTCGGTGAAATCCTTGAGGTCGGCGAAGAGCACCGTCGCTTCGTCGAAGGATTCCGCAATGGTCTGGCCGGGATCATCCTTCAGCCGCTGGACGATCGACGCCGGCATCATGTTGTGGAGGAGCGCATCCGTCTGGGCCTCGGCGATGCGGGCGAGCCGCAGGCCGTAGAAGACGACGAGGAACACGATGGCCATGATCGACACGGCCGAATTGGCGTAGAGCTGATCGAGGAACCAACCCTCCTCGACATTGATCGCCGCGGCGGGCGGGAACATGTACCAGGCCGCGAGATGGCAGCCGAGCGCCGCGAGCGCGAGGAACCCCGCAAGCGCGATCCTCTCCGTGCCGAGCACGGCGAGCGCCATGGCAGCCGCGCCGATATAGTTGAGCTGGATGCCTGAATCCCGGCCGAGGAAGGCGATGAAGTAGAAGATCGTGCTGAAGACGACGGCCGATATCCACACGGCCGCGGCGGCGCGCCCGAAGCGGTGGAAGATGGGCGTTAGGGCGGTGCAGACGGCCGAGAGCAGGTTTCCGAGCACAAGCGGGCGGAGGTTTATGGGATCATGCGCGTAGTAGGTCGCCGCGTAGATGAGCGAGGAGATGGAGGCGAGGTAGCCTGTGACGTTGGCGACGATGAGTCCCCTGCGGTCGGCCGGCGGATAGCCTTGGGTGCCGGCGCGCAGCAGCCTCTCGATCCAGCGCGGAAGCCGGACCGGCAGGCCCCGGACGGCCGTGAAGACGTTGCGTCCCTCGCGCATCGGCTGTCGCTCCGACGACGGCGCCACCCGCCCCGGCGCGACTATGGAGCGGGCGCAACCGCCGTGGCAACGGCCGTTGAAGGCCGTCGCATCATCGCCGACAATGCGCTATCAGATCGCGGCTCGCGACTTTTCGGGGATTTTTCATGACACGGACGCTTGCAGAGACCCTGGCGGAGTTCCGTGCCAGCATCGACAACCTCGATGCGGCGCTCATCTATCTCGTCTCCGAGCGGTTTCGGCTCACACAGAAGGTGGGCGAGTTCAAGCGTGACCACAATCTTCCCCCCGCCGATCCGGAGCGCGAGAACGTGCAGATCGCGCGGCTCAGGGAACTGGCGGCGAAGTCGCATCTCGACCCCGATTTCGCGGAAAGGCTGATCCGCTTCATCATCGATGAGGTGATCCGCAACCACGAGCGTATCCGCAAGAACTGAGGTCGCCGCAGCCATGGGGGGTGTGCTGCAAAGCCTTCTCGGGCTCATCGTGCTGCCGCTTCTCGCCTGGATGCTCGCGCCTGTCGGACAGCGCCTCTCCGGGCGGGAGGCGATCCGCATCGCAGCCTTGGGCGTCGGCCTTCAGTTCGCCATCGCGGCGCTCTTTCTGCTTATGCCGGCGCTCCGGATCGTCTTCGATCTCCTGGCGGCCGGCGTGGCCGCCCTGCAGGCCGCCACGCTCGAGGGTATGCGCTTCGCCTTCGGCTACCTCGCCGGCGCGCCGGCGCCCTACGCCGTGGCAACGCCGGAAAACGGCTTCATCCTCGCCATCCAGGCTCTGCCGCTCATCCTCATCATGAGCGTGCTTTCGAAGCTCCTCTATCACTGGGGCATCCTGCAGCGCGTGGTCGGCTTCTTCGCCTGGTGCCTGAAACGCGGCATGGGCGTCGGCGGACCGCTCGGAACATCGGTCGCGGCCAACATCTTCGTCGGCATGGTCGAGGCGCCACTGCTGGTGCGGCCTTATCTGCGCGACATGAGCCGCAGCGACCTCTTCGCCATGATGACCGCCGGCATGGGAAGCGTCGCCGGCACCGTCATGGCCCTCTATGCGACCATCATCGAGCCGAAGCTGCCGGGCGCGGCCGGACACATCATGGTGGCCTCGATCATGAGCGCGCCGGCGGCGATCCTCATTGCCCGCCTCATGCTGCCCGATACCGCGCCGACGGCGGAGCAACCGACGGCCGACGCGCCGGATGCCGGCGCTCGGGCCGGAAGCGCCATGGACGCCATAGCGCAGGGAACCGCGGACGGCCTGAAGCTCGTGGCCTACGTCACGGCGATGCTGGTGGTGATGATCGCGCTCGTGGCGCTCCTCAACATGGCGCTCGGCGCGGCCTCCGAGCCGGTTTTCGGGACGCGCCTTACCGTCGAAGGGCTGCTCGGCATCCTCGCATCGCCCTTCGCATGGCTCATCGGCGTGCCGGCCGGGGAAATGCTGAAAGGCGGCGAACTCATCGGCATCAAGACGGCGCTCAACGAGTTCGTCGCCTATGTGCGTCTTGGCCAGATGGATGCCGAGGCGCTGTCGGAGCGCTCGCGCCTCATCCTCACCTATGCGCTGTGCGGATTCGCGAATTTCGGCTCGCTCGGCATCATGACGGGCGGGCTCGTGGCGATGTGCCCGGAGAGATCGCAGGACTTCGTGTTGCTTGGTCCGAGGACCATCGTCTCGGGCACGCTCGCCACGCTGATGACGGGCGCCGTGGTCGGCGCCCTCACCTGGAGCTGACCGTCAGCTCACATGCGGCGGGCGGAGCTCCTGGAGCGCGGAGCGGATGCGCTTCCAGCTCGATACCTGCGCGCTGTCGCCGAGCTCCTCAGCCTGGCGGATGCGGCGCGAAGCCTCGACCACGGCCTCGTCGCCATGGGCGTCGAGCAGCTGACGCGCGAATTCCACTACCTGGGTCGTTTGCATGGGTGCCTCCTTCACTCAATGACGAGAGGCCACCCTAGCCACGAACTCTGGCGGTCGTGCGACAGGATCGAGTCGGAGCGCCGAAAGACGCGCATATGGACGATTTTTCATCGAACGGAAGGTTGCCAATCGCTCAGTGCCACTGCGAGTCCGTTGGGAGCTATGGCCAGGAATCTCTTGTCGGCAGTTATCACCTTGAACCGCAGAGTGTCGGCCAGGGAGAGATAGAGACAGTCATAGACATGGTGCTTGAGGACGAGAGACTTCTCCACCGCCATCGGGAGAAGCTTGCGCGTCTCGTGCCATTGACCGATCGCCCTCTCAAGGGACGTCAGCGCATCCGTTACCTGCGTACCGGACACGAAACCCTTTCGCCAGTTCCTCCAGAGAGCGCTGGCGACTTCCGCACGCAGTAGCGAAGGGGCGGCAAATTGATATGGCCCGGCGAGCAGGCTGTGCGCGTGGTCGCTATCGGTCTCTTCGACGTACCATTTGACCGCTATGCTTGCGTCGACGACGAAGCCCGTCACTCCAGGCCCTCGCGGATCTCGTCAAGCGTCAGCGAAGGGGCGATACCCTTCGTCCTCGAGCGGATATCCCGTGCGGCGGCCGCGCGTTCCTCCGGGCTGAAGGGCGCATTCCGTTCGATGAGCTCCCGCACCTCCTGTTCGAGAGATGTCCCCTTGAGCTTGGCGCGCAGCTTGAACGTCTCGATTGCGCGGTCATCGACGTTGCGGACGAGGATCTGTCCCATGGCGAGACTCCTATGCTATCAATTTTGATAGCACAGGAGCAGGGGTCGGACAAGCTCACCTCATCGTCGGGATGACGAACTGGGCGCCTTCCCTGATGCCGGAAGGCCAGCGCGAGGTCACCGTCTTGGTGCGGGTATAGAAGCGGATCGAGTCTGGCCCGTGCTGGTTGAGATCGCCGAAGCCCGACTTCTTCCAGCCGCCGAAGGTGTAGTAGGCGAGCGGCACCGGAATCGGCACGTTGATGCCGACCATGCCGATGTTGATGCGGTTGGCGAAATCGCGCGCCGAATCGCCGTCGCGCGTGTAGATGGCGACGCCGTTGCCGTAGGCGTGCTTCATCGGAAGCTCGATCGCCTCGTCGTAGTCCTTGGCGCGCACGACCGAGAGCACTGGCCCGAAGATCTCCTCCTGGTAGATGCGCATGTCGGGCTTCACCTCGTCGAAGAGGCAGCCGCCCAGGAAGTAGCCGTTCTCGTAGCCCTGCATTTGGAAGCCGCGGCCGTCGACCGCGAGCTTGGCGCCTTCCTTGATGCCGAGATCGACATAGCCCTTCACGCGCTCGAGCGCCTGTTTGGTCACCAGCGGGCCGTAGTCGGCCTCCTTGTCGGTCGAAAGCCCGACCTTCAGGCTCTCGACCCGCGGCACCAGCCGCTCCATGAGCGCGTCCGCCGTCTTCTCGCCGACCGGCACGGCGACCGAGATTGCCATGCAGCGCTCCCCGGCCGAGCCGTAGCCCGCGCCGATCAGGGCGTTGACCGCCTGATCCAGGTCGGCGTCCGGCATCACGATCATGTGGTTCTTGGCGCCGCCGAAGCACTGCACGCGCTTGCCCTTGGCGCAGCCGCGCGAATAGACGTATTCGGCGATGGCGGTGGAGCCGACGAAGCCCACCGCCTGGATGTCCTCATCATCGAGGATCGCATCCACGGACTCCTTGTCGCCGTTTACGACGTTGAGGATGCCCTCGGGCAGCCCCGCCTCGATCATCAGCTCGGCGAGGCGCATCGGAACCGAGGGATCCCGCTCCGAGGGCTTCAGGATGAAGGCGTTGCCGCAGGCAATGGCCGGGGCGAACTTCCACATCGGGATCATGGCGGGGAAGTTGAAGGGCGTGATGCCGGCGACAACGCCCAGCGCCTGACGCATGGAATACATGTCGATGCCCGGCCCCGCGCCGTCGGTGTACTCGCCCTTCATGAGGTGCGGGATGCCGAGCGCGAACTCGCAGACCTCTAGCCCGCGCTGGATGTCGCCAAGGCTGTCGGGAATGGTCTTGCCGTGCTCGAGCGATAGCATCTCCGCGAGCTTGTCCTTGTCGCGGTTCAGAAGCTCGATGAACTTCATCATCACGCGGGCGCGGGCCTGCGGGTTCTTGGCGGCCCAGCCCGGCTGCGCGGCCTTGGCATTCTCGACCGCCTTGCGAAGCTCGGCCTTGGAGGCGAGGGCCACTTTTGCCTGCACCTCGCCGGTGTTGGGATTGAAGACGTCGGCGAAGCGCCCGCTCTCTCCCTTGACCCGCTTGCCGCCGATGAAGTGGCCGATTTCCTTTGCCATGTCCGTTCGTTCCGGGACGCCAAGACGGCGTTCGGAACGCTCCTTATTTGATGCCGATCCGATGAGATGCGGGCCACCCTAGTCACGCCGCGCGGCGCCTGCAAGATCGATTGCGGTGGTGCGCCCGCATGTCTCGCTATCGCATTGCAATACGGATTCCGACGCCCATATTGCGTTGCGGTATGAGCAACCCGACAAGCCTTAGAGCGCTGCCGCGCCGACCGGATCGGCCTGTCATAAGACGGGTCTGGCCGTTCGAGTTCTCCTCATGGCGCGAGCATCTGAAGCGTCTCGATCCCCAGACCCGGCGGGCCCGCTTCTTCGGACCTGTTCGTGACGAGTTCATCGACAGCTATGTCGACAGGGCCCACGCTCGGGGCGCCATCGTCTACGGAGCGTTCGTGGGCGGATGCATGCGTGCCGCCGGTGAGCTTCAGTTCACGCCGGATGCCTGGCTGCCCACAGCGGAGGCGGCCTTCTCGGTCGAAACGGGATGGCAGGATGAAGGGATCGGCTCGATGCTTCTCAGCCGCGTCATCCTCGCGGCCCGCAACAGGGGCGTCACCTCCATCACCATGCATTGCCAGCTCGACAATGCCCGCATGCGGCGCGTGGCCGCGAAGTACGGTGCGGAGCTGAAATTCGAGGAGGGCAGCATCACCGGGCGCCTGCTGCAGCCCTGGCCCGATGCCGTCTCCTGGCTCGAGGAATCGTTCAACGAGACGCAGGGCGTGCTCGCCGCCGTCTTCCGCTGGCCGCCTCAGCCGCCGCAGACCTCGCTCACCAGATAGTCGAGCGCCTTGACCAACATGTCGAGGTCAGCGCGGTAGCGGATGGAGCGGCCGCGCCGCTCCTGCAGCAGCAGCCCCTTGTACGTCATGTCCTTCAGGTGGAACGAAACCGTTGCCGGGGGCATGCCGAGCCAGCGCGCGATGTCGCCGGCAGCGACGCCGTCGGCATCCTCCCCGCGCGAATAGGGCGCCACGAAACGCAGGATGTCGAGCCGTGTCGGCTGCCCGATGGCGGAAAGGACCTGCGCGACTTCCGGCGTGTTCATGCCGGTAATTGTTTCAATATTGCCAAAATTTGCAAGTATATGGTTATCGCAAGGTTAATAACGACCGCGTCGTCAGGCCTGCGGCAAGGGCACGCCCGGGACCCAAACATAGCCGTCGTCGTCCACGAGAATGGCTTCCCGAAGCCCGTGCGGCTTGTCGATGGCGCCCGCAAGCACCGTCCAGCCGCCCGCCCGGCAGGCCGCCTCGGCCGCGTCGGGATCGATGCCGTAAAGCCTGATCTCGACGCCGGCGCCACGGGTCTCCGCGCCCTGCACGATCCCCGTCACAGGATTGTCGAGATAGGTGTGGTCGGCATGCAGCATCCACTCGGAGCCCGCGAGCCGCATGACCGCGAAATCATCATCGGAGTAGGTGGCGGTCGCGCCCAGCACCTCGACCTCGAATTTGACGGCCCGGGCCACCTCGCGCACCAGCAGGTTCACGCCCAGCCCGGGGCGGATGCTGCGGCCATAGTCCGGCGGCGACCTCCAGGGCATCCGGTCGGGAGTGCGCTTCTTCATGGGTGTCAGGCCGGGTGGTGGCAGACGGCCTCGATATTGTGGCCGTCCGGATCGAGCACGAAGGCGCCGTAATAGTCCGGATGGTAGTGCGGCCTGAGACCCGGCTTGCCGTTGTCACGGCCCCCGGCGGCAAGCGCCGCCGCATGGAAGCGGTCGACGGTGGCGCGGTCCTCGGCTGTGAAGGCGACGTGGAGGGAGCCCTTGAGCCTGTCGCCGGTGCCGATCCAGAAGAAGGGCTTTTCGCCCCTGCCGAAGCCGCAATAGGCCTGACCGCCGCTCTCCTCCGGTCCGACTTCCATCACCGCGCCGATGCCGAGAGGAGCCAGCGCCTTCTCGTAGAAAGCCCTGGCTCTTGCATAGTCCGAAACGCCGAAGCCGACATGGTCGAGCATGGCCCGAACCCCCGCGCAGGAACTAGATCGCCCTCTCTAGCATGAGCTTCTTGATCTCGGCGATGGCCTTGGCCGGGTTGAGGCCCTTGGGGCAGGCCTTGGCGCAATTCATGATCGTGTGGCAGCGATAGAGCCGGAAGGGGTCTTCGAGCTGGTCCAGGCGCTCACCCTTCGCCTCGTCGCGGCTGTCGATCAGCCAGCGGTAGGCCTGGAGCAGGACGGCAGGGCCCAGATAGCGGTCGCCGTTCCACCAGTAGGAGGGGCAGGACGTCGAGCAGCAGGCGCAGAGGATGCACTCATAGAGGCCGTCCAGCTTCTCCCGGTCGCCCTTCGATTGCC
>JBFXDI010000073.1:0-20082 GCA_050181295.1 Parvibaculaceae bacterium
GCCTTTATCCAGAGCATGATCCGGAAAAGTGTGAAGTGCTTTTCCGACAAGATCATGCTCAACTCTTTGGAACGATCACGTTCATGGGTTGGGCCAAGTTGGCCCAACCCATCGTGATCTAGGGCTTGGCTGGTCGGGGTGGCGGACAGCCATGCAATAGTCTAGAGCTTGTTTTCGAGCAGGCGGGGTGGCTCGTCCCGTCAGGGCATAACAGCTCCAGAATCAGGCCGTCGGGGAACAGCCTTCATGCCGAGAGTCCGTGCGTCGACCTTCAACCGGGCAGCCTTCGCGCTGACCGGACTGCTCATGCTTTCCGGTTGCGGCTCCTCCGGCATGAGCGACATGGGCGACTATCTCTGGGGCAGCGGCAAGTCTTCGGACAGCAGTTCCTCTTCGAGCCAGGCATTGGCCAAGAGCGGCGATGCCATCGCGCCCGACATGACGGCGGCCGACGACACCAAGCCCATAGCGGAGCTCTACAACAAGGGCCTCGATGCCCTGAAGAACGGCAACTATTCGACCGCCAACAAATCCTTCGCTGAGGTCGAGCGCCAGCATCCCTATTCGTCCTGGGCGACGCGCGCCATCCTCATGCAGGCCTATGTGCAGTATTCGCGCAACGCCTATGACGACGCGGTCGCGGCCTCCAACCGCTTCATCACCCTGCATCCCGGCCACAAGGACATCGCCTACGCCTACTACCTGCTGGCGCTCTGCCACTACGAGCAGATCCGCGATGTCGGCCGCGACCAGACCTCGACCACCAAGGCGCTCGAGGCGATGGACGAGGTGAGCCGCCGCTTCCCCGACACGCCCTATGCCCGCGACGCGGCCGCCAAGGCGGTGCTGGCGCGCGATCACCTTGCGGGCAAGGAAATGGCGATCGGGCGCTGGTACCAGAAGCGGCACGCCTACCTAGCTGCCATCAACCGCTTCAAGACCGTCATCATGAACTACCAGACCACGACCCAGACGCCGGAGGCGCTCTATCGGCTCGTGGAGCTCTACCTGGCGCTCGGCGTCGTGTCGGAAGCCCAGACGGCGGCGGCCG
Organism: Parvibaculaceae bacterium; assembly: GCA_050181295.1. Lineage (GTDB taxonomy): Bacteria > Pseudomonadota > Alphaproteobacteria > Rhizobiales > Aestuariivirgaceae > JBFXDI01. The sequence continues at coordinate 1,052 of JBFXDI010000073.1, forward strand.
TGCTCGGGCACAACTACCCGAACAGCGACTGGTACAAGGATGCCTATTCGCAGCTCCAGGGCCGCGGCCTCTCCCCGCAGGCGAACCCGGAGAGCTGGATCGCGCGGGCCATCAAGTCGATCAACCCCTTCAGCGGCTAGAGCACAAGACTCAGTGCGCGAGCACCGGGTTTCCGACGATCAGGCCGTCAGGCACGGGAACATCGGAGTTCTCGTAGTCGCTGTGGAGAACGAGCTTCGGACCTTCGCGAAGCTGCAGGCTGCGGACGACGATCGCCGTGTAGTCGGACTTGTCCGCGACCGGCGCGTTTGAGTCGATGAGCAGGATGCCTACCGGCAGATAGATCGTTCCGAGCAGGTTTCGTGCGTTGTTGCTGCCGATGCGGTGCACCCTGAGCGGCGGCGCCTTGCGGTCCTCGAAGAACAGGATGCCCGCGAGCGGCCCCGACTTGGGCGCCGTCAGGTCGATCGTGGAATTGCTGTCGAACAGCATGAGGGTCGCGAGGCCCGCAAGGTAGAAGCCGACATTCTCGCCCTTCAGCGTCGCCGAGCCCGCGACCGTGAAGAGGCCGTTGTTGATGATGTAGACCCCCGGATTGAGCGTGACCTTGGACGTGCCGAGAATGGTCAGTCCGCCGCAATAGACGCCGGGATTGAGGGTTCTCGTCTGGTTCAGAATGATCGTCGCCAGATGGTCGCACGAGCCGATCTTAGGCGGCTGCCGCGAGGCCAGCGGATCGTCGAAGGCAGGGCAGTCCGTGATCGGCTGGGGATCGACCATCTTCGGTCCCGCGGCGATGTATCCGCCGCTGGTGCAGATGAACTCCGCCTTCAGCACCGCGTTGTCGCTGACGACCAGTCCGGTCGGAAGCTCCGTGTTGCTGTAGACGTCGCATCCGTCCGCCGTCAGGCTGGCGTTCGACCAGAGCTGCACGCCGGCGGGCAGGATCTTGGAGAGGCCGATGACGCAGGCGAGCCTCCGCCCGATCGACTGGGCGCGCGAATTGACCTTCAGCGGCATCACGTCGTCCGACACGAAATGCAGGAACATCGGCGCCCACGTCTGGGCGATGGTCACATCGACCGCGCTGTTCTTGCTGTCGACCACGACGCTGACCTTGATGTCTTCTTCCTTGATGGAGGAGGATGCAAGGTTCGCCTTCACATAGGCCGTGGCCGTGGCCTCGACCTGGCCGCCGTCCGAGCCGGCAAGATCCAGCTCCTTGACGCCTGCCAGCGCCGCGGCGTCAGCGGTCACCTGCAGCCGGTTGCTCAGATAGAGCATCATGAAGGTGTCGACCCCGGCGCCGACGCAGCCCAATAGGACGGGCGCTGACAGCACGGTCACCATGGCGACCGTTCCACTGCGGTCACCAATCAGCCTTGCGAAGGGAATGAGAAGCTTATGGATCAGCATGACCACCTCGGAGCAAGGGCGTTGCTAGCAGCTCCGTATTGCTGGAATTTATGCCGGGTACGGACAATTTTATCGACATGCCCAAGCGTCGAGTTGGCGTTCACTATGCCAGCGTTTGCGGGACTTCTGGTCTTAACGGCCTCCTTGCATGCCCTTAGGGAATGGTTAACCATGGCCTTGGTTTTTCTTCCGGAGCACGGCAAGGAGCCGCCCCACTGTCACCATCCTTAACCTCTGCCGATGAAGCTCGCCCGCGTCTGGCGGTTTTGAGCTCACGGGCTATGTCCTCGGCGCGCAAAGGCAAGATCGGACGGCGGATCGTCCTTCTGGTTCTGACATCGGTCAGCCTCTCGCTGGTGACTTTGACCGCGGCCTTCCTGTGGCTGCAGCTCCGTGACAACGTCGATGCGCGCCGGGCCTCGATCCAGGCCACGGCCTATGTTTTCGCCTCCGCCATCGCCGACCATGTCGCCGAACGGAACGATCGGGAGGTGTTCGGCGCCCTTCGCTCCATTCGCCAGGTGCCGGACGTGAGCCGGGTGGTCGCGCTCGACGCGGAGGGACGCCAGATCGCGGCGCTGGGCGCAGCCTCGATGCTGCAGACCGACATCGTCGACGAAAGCGCCGGTTGGTATGCATTGCTGACGCGAGGCTGGTTCCCGGTGGTGACCGATATCGTCAAGGCCGGCCGCTCCGTCGGACGCCTCGTCATCATCGCCGATGTCAGCGACCTCCGCTCGCAGGTGATGCGTGCGATGCTGGTCACGATGCTCGGCGCCCTCCTGGCGGGTGGCGTCGGGATCACCGCCGCTCTCCGCCTGCAGCGCCGCATCACGGCACCGATCGCCTCGCTGACGGATGCGATGACCCATATCCGGGAAGCGCGGGACTACTCGACCAAGGTGGAGCACCAGTCCGACGACGAGACCGGTATCCTGGTCGATGCGTTCAACGGAATGATGGGCGAGATCGGCGAGCGCGACGCGGCGCTGAACCAGCTCGCCTTCTTCGACCCGCTGACCGGCCTGCCGAACCGGCAGCAGTTCCTGCAGAGGTTGGAAGAGATTCTGGGGAACGTCCGCGACGAGAATTTTGCCGCGGCGCTGTTCCTGCTGGATCTGGACGAGTTCAAGTCGGTCAACGATTCCTTCGGCCATTCGGCGGGCGACGCCCTGCTCGAGAAGGTGACGGCGCGCTTCGAGGTGGAATGCACTGCAGGCACCGTCCTCGCCCGCCTGGGCGGCGACGAGTTCGCGCTGATCGTGCCGGGCCCCGCTGACGAGGATGCTGCGCAACAGGCCGTGGTGCCCTTCCTTGCAGCCCTTCTCAAGCCCGTGGACCTTAATGGTCGCGAGATCCTGGCCAGCGCCAGCGTCGGCGCCGCGCTTGTTCCGCGCGACGGGGAGGCGGCCGCCGATCTGCTGCGCCGGGCGGACCTCGCCCTTTACAGCGCCAAGCGGGAGGGCCGCGCCAGGGTCCATTTCTACCGGCCGCAGCTCGAGGCCGACATGCAGTCCTTGATGGCGTTGGGGCAGGATCTGCGGCAGGCGATCGCGCAGGGCGAGCTCGAAGCCTACTACCAGCCGCAGGTCGACGTCCGAACGGGAGGCATCGCGGGCTTCGAGAGCCTTCTGCGGTGGAAGCACCCCGTGCAGGGCTATATCTCGCCGGGGAAATTCATTCCCGTCGCCGAGAGCAACGGACTCATCTGCGACCTCGGGCACTGGATCCTCCGCGAGAGCTGCGCGCAGGCCCGCGCTTGGCTGGACCAGGGCCTCGAGACCGGCACGATGTCGGTCAACGTCTCGGTGGCGCAGCTTCAGCAGCTGCGCTTCGAGGACGAGGTGCGCGCCGTCCTCGCCGAGACCGGGCTTCCGGGCTCGCGCCTCTGCCTGGAGCTGACCGAAAGTCTCTTCGCCGGCCATTCGCTGCAGCGCATCCGGGAGCTTCTGACATCGCTCAAGACGCTGGGCGTGCATCTGGCGATCGACGATTTCGGCACCGGCTATTCCTCGCTCGCCTATCTGCAGGGCTTTCCCTTCGACAAGATCAAGATCGACCGGGCCTTCGTGAGCGGCGTCGGAAGCAACCCGGAGAAGCGCCGGCTGTTGCGCGGCATGATGGAACTGGCGCACGCACTTGACCTTTCGACCGTCGCCGAGGGCGCCGAGACGGAGGACGAGCTCGCGGTCCTTCAGGAACTCGGGGCTGATTCGGTTCAGGGCTATGTGCACAGCAAGCCGGTTCCCGCGGCGCAAGCGGAGGCTTTCGTCCGGCGGCTCGTGGACGAGCGGGAAGCGCGGCACGTGGCCGTCGGCGCATAGCGGCTTTCCGCTGCCACATTTGGGCTTTTCCGCCTTCCGCGCTGCCGCGCTATAAGAAGCGCCATGCTGGTGGCGCTTTCCGTCCGCGACCTCGTCCTCATCGACCGGCTCGACATGGAGCCGGCCGCAGGGCTCACCGTGCTGACGGGCGAGACGGGCGCCGGCAAATCCGTATTGCTCGATGCCCTGGGATTGGCGCTCGGCGCCCGCGGCGATGCCTCGCTCGTGCGGCACGGAACCGAGAAGGCGGTGGTCACCGCCTCCTTCGCCTTGGCGCCCGGCCACGCCGCATGGGAGCTGCTCGAAGCCAACGACATCGCCGCGGAGGACGAGCTGGTCATCCGCCGCATCCAGTCGCCAAGCGGCACGAGCCGCGCCTTCGTCAACGACCAGCCGGTGAGCGTGGCGTTGCTCCGCCAGCTCGGGAGCCTGCTGGTCGAGATCCACGGCCAGCACGACGAACGCGCGCTGGTCGAGGCCGCCAATCACCGCCGGCTGCTCGACGCCTTCGCGAGCCTCGAGGCGGAGGTCGTGAAAATCGGCGAGCTGTGGCGCGCCGCGAGCGAAATCCGCGCCGAACTGGACGAGGAGCGACGGAAGGCTTCCGAGGCCGCGGCCGAACGTTCCTATATCGAGCATGCGGTCGAGGAGCTGCGCGCCCTGGCGCCGGTCGCCGGCGAGGAAGAGTCGCTCGCCGCCAAGCGCCAGCTCATGATGAACGCCGAGGGCTACGCAAAGGCCATTTCCGAGGCGCGAGACGCGCTGGGGCTCGGCCAGGGCTTCGAAGGGCGGCTCAGCACCGCGCTCCGCAAGCTGGAGCGGCGGCGCGAGGGCGCGGGCGGGCGTCTGGACGAGGCGGCCGCGGCGCTGGAGCGGGTGGCGGTGGAAGTGGCAGAGGCCGACCGGCAGCTTTCCGAGGCCGAGCGGGCCTTCGCGTTCGATCCGCGCGAGCTGGAGGAGGCGGAGGAGCGGCTCTTCGCGCTCCGCGCCCAGGCCCGCAAGCACAATGTGCTGCCGGACGCGCTGGCCGGCCTGCGGGAGACGCTGGAAGCCCAGCTCCGGTCGATCGAGGACAGTGGCCGCAGGATCGGGGCTCTGGAGGCGGAGGCCGGGGAGGCCGCGGCTGCCTATGACGCGGCGGCGGAAAAGCTTTCGAAGGCGCGCCGGAAGCATGCCAGGGCGCTTGGCCAGGCCGTGCTCGCCGAGCTGCCGCCGCTCAAACTCGAACGCGCCCGTTTCGACGTCCTGATCGAGAGCGATCCTGCCATCGCCGGTCCGCAGGGCATCGACAGGGTCGAGTTCCTGGTGGCGGCCAATCCCGGCACGCCGCTCGCGGCGCTGGCCAAGGTGGCGTCGGGCGGCGAGCTTTCCCGCTTCATGCTGGCGCTGAAGGTGGTGCTGGCGGCCAAGGGCTCGGCCCCCACCCTCATCTTCGACGAGATCGACACCGGCGTCGGCGGCGCGGTGGCCGACGCCATGGGCGAGCGCCTGCACCGGCTGGCGCGGGACCTGCAGGTGCTGACCGTCACCCATTCCCCACAGGTCGCGGGCCGCGCCGGCAGCCACTTCCTCCTTTCCAAGATCGCCGAGGTCGGCGCCGGCTCCGAGCGCGTTGTGACGCGGCTCAGCATGCTCGGATCGGACAGCCGGCGGGAGGAGATCGCGCGCATGTTGTCCGGCGCACGCGTGACCGAGGAAGCCCGCGCCCAGGCCGACCAGCTCCTGCGGCGGACCGCCTGACCATGGCGAAGAAGAAGACCCCGATCGATCGGCCCGTCGAAGCCTTGACGCCGGAGGAGGCGGCCGCCGAGCTCGAACGTCTCGCCGCCGAGATCGCGGCCCATGACCGGCGCTATTTCCAGGAGGACGCGCCGACAGTCTCCGACGCCGAGTACGATGCGCTCCGCCGCCGCAATGCCGAGATCGAGGTCCGGTTTCCGGAACTCATCCGCGAGGACTCGCCCTCTCGCCGCGTCGGCGCCCAGCCGTCGGAGAAGTTCAAGAAGGTGCGCCACCGCGTGCCGATGCTGTCGCTCGAGAACGCCTTCACGCGCGAGGACGTGCAGGGCTTCGTCGACCAGATCCGCCGCTTCCTGAAGATGCCGGAGGACGAGCTCGTGTTCACGGCCGAGCCCAAGATCGACGGGCTTTCCATCTCGCTGCGCTATGAGGGCGGCCGCTTCCTGCAGGGCGCCACGCGCGGCGACGGCACGGAAGGCGAGGACGTCACCTCCAACCTGAAGACGATCCGCGACATCCCGGAGAAGCTCAAGGGCAAGGGCTTCGGCGAGATCGTCGAGATCCGCGGCGAGGTCTACATGACCCATGCCGACTTCCAGCGCCTCAACGAGCGGCAGGCGAAGGACGGCAAGCCGGTCTTCGCCAACCCACGCAACTCGGCCGCGGGTTCCCTTCGCCAGCTCGATCCCTCGATCACCGCCCGCCGGCCGCTGCATTTCTTCGCCTATGGCTGGGGCGAGATGACGAAGGTGCCCGGCGACACCCAATGGCAGGTCTATGAGAGCTTCCGGAACTGGGGTCTTCCGACCAATCCGCTGATGCGGCAGGTGCGCACCGTCGACGACATCATCGCCTTCCACGCGGGGCTCGAATCGGATCGTGCGAGCCTCGGTTACGATATCGATGGCGTCGTCTACAAGCTCGACCGGCTCGACCTGCAGGAACGGTTGGGATTCCGCACCCGCACGCCGCGCTGGGCCATCGCGCATAAGTTCGCGGCCGAGAAGGCAGAGACCGTACTTGAGGACATCGAGATCCAGGTCGGGCGCACCGGCGCGCTCACTCCTGTCGCAAAGCTTCGTCCCGTGACGGTCGGCGGCGTCGTGGTGAGGAACGCCACGCTCCACAACGAGGACGAGATCGCCCGCAAGGACGTGCGCATCGGCGACACCGTGATCCTGCAGCGAGCGGGCGACGTCATTCCCCAGATTCTCGCCGTCGTGCCCGAGAAGCGGCCGAAGGGGGCCGCGCCCTACGCCTATCCGGACACCTGCCCCGCCTGTGGCAGCCACGCGCCGCGCGAGGATGGAGAGGTGGTGCGCCGCTGCACGGGTGGGCTCATCTGCCCCGCCCAGCGCATCGAGCGGCTGCGGCACTTCGTGTCGCGCAACGCCTTCGATATCGAGGGACTGGGCGAGAAGATCATCCAGGAGTTCTACCACGACAGCATCATCGCGCTCCCCTCCGACATCTTCACGCTGGAGGCGCGTAACGGCACGGGGTTCCCGCCGCTTGAGGAGCGCGAGGGCTGGGGCGAGACGAGCGTCAAGAACCTTTTCGCCGCCGTCGATGCGCGCCGCGCGATCGCGCTCGACCGTTTCATCTATGCGCTGGGCATCCGCCACATCGGCGAGACCAACGCCCGCATTCTCGCGCGCGCCTATGGCACGCTCGACGCCTTCGTCACATCCATGCGGGCGGCCGCCGCCGAGCGCGAGGGCGAGGCCTTCCGGGATCTCGACGACGTGGGCGGCATCGGCACCGTGGTCGCCGAGGCGGTGGCCGATTTCTTCGGCGAGCCGCACAATATCGAGGTGGTGGAGAAGCTGCTCGAACACGTGACGGTCGAGCCCATGCAGGCGATCGATTCCTCCTCGCCTGTCGCCGGCAAGACGGTGGTGTTCACGGGCTCGCTCGAGCGCATGACGCGCGAGGAGGCCAAGGCCATGGCCGAGCGCCTGGGCGCCAAGGTCTCGGGCTCGGTCTCCAAGAAGACCGACCTTCTCGTGGCTGGCCCTGGAGCTGGCTCGAAGCTCAAGCAGGCGCAGACCCACGGGGTCGAGGTGATCGACGAGGACGAGTGGTTCCGCCGCGTCGGCGGATGACGGGTCCATTCGCTAGGGCAAACCCCCTTCTTGTCATGCCAGCGCAGGCTGGCATCCCCTGAAGCCTTGACGCTCGCGACGAATTCACAAGGGGATTCCAGCTTTCGCTGGAATGACGATCCCTATGGACAACAGCTTAGCCGGAAATTAACGACGAGCGGCGATGATCCGATAGTCCGGGTTGGGGATGGACCAGATGTCAGACCGCCGTCACGCATTCCTCGCCGGACCGCTGCTTGTCGCCCTCGTGCTTCTCGTTGCCGCAACGGCCTCGGCGGAGGCCGGCGCCAAGAAGAAGCCCGCGCCGGCCAAGGACGACCTGACTGCGCTCATCCGGCAGCTCGAGCGCGAGGACCGCCTGACCACCGCGAGCATCTCCCGGAAATCCCGCCCCGCACCACGCGTGGAGAACGCCGAGCTTTCCTTCGGCGCCGTCGACGACGGGCACGACCGCTCGTACAGCATCGTCGATCCGTCGCAGCGCGCGAACGCGATACCGACGCTCGGCCTCAACCTGAAGATGGGTTTCTGAGCTCGTGCACCCCTCCCCTTGAGGGGGAGGGCAGGGGTGGGGTGGCGGACCTTCCCCACCCGGCCGGCGCGTTGCGCCAGCCGACCTCCCCCCGAGGGGGAGGTGAGCATTGAACTTACCGATGAGAGCGGAAACCCTCGCCATTCGCCGTCTTGATGGGTCCATCACCACAATTGAATTGCGCCCGTCATGCCGGGGCGGCTAGCCCGTTCAGATGACGTCGAAAACCATCGACAACTGGCAGGAGTTCCGCGAAGGCGCGCTCGATATCGCGCCCGTCGTCCTCGCCTGCATTCCGATCGGCCTTCTCTTCGGCACGCTCGCCGCCGCCAAGGGCATATCGGTGCTCGAGGCGGGCCTCATGAGCGCGCTCGTCTTCGCGGGCGCCTCGCAGTTCGTGGCCGTCGACATGTGGCGCGAGCCGGCGCCCTGGGCGATGCTCACCCTCACCGTCCTCATCGTCAATGTCCGTCATATCCTGATGGGCGCCTCGCTGGCGCGGCACCTGAGGCTCTTCGCACCCGCCACGCGCCCCTTAGCCCTCTTCGTCATGGCGGACGAGGTCTGGGCCTTCGCCGAGCGGCGCGCGCTGAGGCAGCCGCTGACGCCCGCCTACTATTGGGGCATGGGTGCGTGCCTTTATGCGCAGTGGACGCTCGGAACCGTCCTCGGCGCGTCTCTCGGCCGGACGCTCGGAAACCCCGCTGACTACGGGCTCGATTTCGCCTTCGCCGCCATGTTCATCTGCATCGCCATGGGCTTCTGGCGCGGCCCCCGCACGGCGGCCGTGCTGGCGACGAGCGCCATCGTCGCGGCGCTCACGAGCACCCTCGTCCCGGGCGCATGGTACATCGCGATCGGAGGCCTGGCGGGCGTCGCGGTCGCGGCATTCCTCGGCGAGGAGCCGGAGAAGGCGCCCGCGTGAGCCTCGATCCCTTGACCCTTCTCGCCATTCTCGGCATGGCGGCCGCGACCTACCTGACGCGCATAACGGGCTTGTGGCTCGTGCGCTTCCTTGACATCTCGGGCCGCGTCAAGGCGGCGCTCGATGCCGTGCCGCCGGCCATCCTCATGGCCGTCATCGCGCCGACCGCCTTCGCGACCGGCTGGGCGGAGACCGCTGCGGCCGGAGTGACAGTGCTCGCGGCGCTCAGGCTGCCCTTCATCCTGGCGGTGGTCACGGGCATCGTGTCGGTCGTCGTGCTGCGCTGGGCGCTCGGCTGACACGCGCAAATACCTCGTCATGCCCGGCCTCCGAGCCGGGCATCCTCTTGTCTCAAGTCCGCGCAGAAAGGATGGCCGGGTCAAGCCCGGCCATGACGCCTGCTAAGTACTTGTCGTCCGTGTCCGCCCATCGAGCGTCAGGAGGCTGCCATAGAGGTCCGGGCGCCGGTCGCGGAAGAGGCCCCAGATCGTCCGAAGCTCCCGGATCGCGTCGAGATCGAAGCGCGCGACGGTCACGCCCTCCTCGCCGCGCGGAAGATCGCCCACCACCTCGCCCTGGTGGTCCGCGATGAAAGACGTGCCGTAGAAGGTCACTTCCGTGTTGTCCCGGTTCGTCTCGGCGCCCACGCGGTTCGAAGCCACGAGCGGCACGATGTTGGCGGCGGCATGCCCGCGCATGACGTTGCGCCAGTGCTTCGAGGAATCATAGGAGGGATCCGACGGCTCCGAGCCGATGGCCGTCGGATAGAGCAGCATCTCCGCCCCCTGGAGCGCCATGGCGCGGGCGCCTTCCGGAAACCACTGGTCCCAGCAGATTCCGACGCCGATGCGGCCGAAGGCGGTGTCCCAGGCCTTGAACCCCGTGTCGCCGGGGGAGAAATAGTACTTCTCCTTGTAGCCCGGCCCGTCGGGGATGTGGCTCTTGCGGTAGAGGCCGAGCACGCTGCCATTGGCATCGACCATGGCCATCGAGTTGTAGTGTGCATTGCCGGCGCGCTCGAAGAAGCTCACCGGCAGCACGCAGCCGAGCTCGCGGGCAAGCCCCGAGAAGCGGCTGACGAGCGGGCTCTTTTCCGCCTCCTGCGCCAGGCGGAAATGGGCCGCGTGCTCCTCGGAGCAGAAATAGGGCCCTTCGAAAAGCTCCTGCAGCAGCACCACGTTGGCCCCCTGCCCCGCCGCCTCGCGCACCAGCGCCTCCGCCCTGTCGGCGTTGGCTTGCGCGTCAGGCCCGCAGGCCATCTGGGTCGCCGCCACCGTCACGCTTCGCATCTGTCTAAGCCTCCAATGGCTTCAGGCCCACGACCTCGCGGCGGAACGGCACGGCATCGCCGATGTCCGGCTCGTCCAGCTCGCGCGCATAGCGATGCCCCGCATAGGTCGCCCAGGCAATGGGGGCCGGCGCCTCGCAGTCGCCGAAGCGTCTGACGGTGCGGATGCCGGCGTCAGCCCACTCGGCCTCGCGCGCCTTCAATGCGCGCCACAGTAGATTTTCGGGCGTGCGCGCCGTGACCAGCACCAGGCCATCGCAGACGATCTCCTCCGTGCGGCCGGTATAGACGCAGGCTGTGGTGAGCCCTCCGTCGGCGACGCCGGCGAGCCGGCGGTTCAGCACCAGCGACACCCCCTGCTCGATCAGCCGCGCCTGGATGAAATGCTGCTCGAGCGTGTTGGTGGTCCAGTCGGAGACGCGGAACGAGGGCGTGAGGAGCGTTACCCGCGCTCCTTGCGAGACGAGAAGCTCAGCCGCCACGCCGCCCATGTAGTAATGGTCGTCGTCATAGACCACGACATGGCCGGAAAGCGTCCGGCCGTCCATGAGGTCGTCGGGCGTCAGGACCGGCATCGCCTCGGGCATCGGAAGCGGCAGCGTGTTGTAGCGGGCAACCCCGTCGCGGCGCCAGCGCGCGCCGGTCGCGACCGCCACGTGCTCGAAGCCGAAGCCCAGCACGTCGTCGGCGGTGAGCTTCGAATCGAAATAAATATCGACATTCGGCATCTTCCGGATCTGGCCCTCGCGATAGTCGCGCACGCGGCCCCAGACCGAGAGGCCAGGGAGCCGGCTCTCGCGCGCCACCCGTCCGCCGAGCTCGGTTCCGGCTTCCGCCAGCGCCACCTCGTAGCCCGCAAGCCCCAGGGCGCGCGTGGCCTCGAGCCCCGCAGGACCCGCGCCGACGATCAGCGCCTTCCTCTCATGCCCCTTGGCCGGCATGCGTTCCGGATGCCAGCCCTTGCGCCATTCCTCCATGAAGGTCGGGTTCTGCGTACATCGCGAAAGCGCGCCCGTCATGTCGCCGGTGATGCAGATGTTGCAGCCGATGCATTCGCGGATGTCGTCGACGCGCCCCTCCTCGATCTTCGTCGGGAGAAACGGGTCGGCGATCGAGGGCCGCGCCGCGCCGATGAAGTCAAGGAGACCAGACCGGACCTGCCGCACCATGGTATCGGGCGAGGTGAAGCGGCCGACGCCCACCACCGGCCTGGTTGTGAGCGCTTTGATGCCGCGCACGAACTCTTCCTGCGCCCCCTCCGGCTTGAAGCGCGAGGTGGCGGAATCGTCCGGCCAGTTGCCGTGCGTCAGGTCCCAGAGATCCGGAAGCTCGGCCAGCATGCCGATGACGTCGCGGATCTCGGCATTGGTGAGGCCCGCCTCACCCATAAGCTCGTCGAGCAGGATGCGGACCGGCACCGCGCAGGTGTCGCCGACCGCCTCTTTGGTGTCCGTGATCAGTTCTTTCAGGAGCCGGGCCCGGTTTTCGAGCGAGCCGCCATACTCGTCGCCCCGCTGGTTGAGCCTGCGGGAGAGGAAGTGCTGGACGGCGCCGAAGCCGTGCGCCCCGTAGACATAGATGAGATCGAAGCCGGCCTTCTTTGCGCGAACCGCCGCGGTGCGATGCCAGCGCCGGAGGTTGCGGATGTCGTCCAGGTCCATCGCGCGGGCCTGCACGGGATCGTTGGTGAAGGTGAGGATCGGCAGGTCCGAGGGTCCGAGCGGCACCTCGCGGCTGTAGAGATTGGGCCCGTTCATGCCGTTGTAGCAGAGCTCGATCCCGGCGAGGCATCCGTGCAGGTGGATGGCTTCCGTGATGCGGGTAAGCATCGGCATGTCATCGTCGTCCCAGAGCCTGAGCTCGATGAACGGCGTGATTTCGGAGGAATGGTGGATCTCGGCCTGCTCGGTGCAAATGACGGCCCAGCCGCCTTCGGCCTTGGTGCGCCGCATGCCGGCGACGGCGGAAGGGTCGCGGTAGCCGCCGCCGTTGCAGTGCGGCACCTGATAGAAGCGGTTCTTGGCCGTGAGCGGGCCGATCCTCACCGGCTCGAACAGCACGTCATAGCGCGGGTCGCGTGGCATTCATCCTCCTCGTTCCCTTGAGCGGCCCCGGAGCGGCCGCCTTGCGCAGGATAAGGGGATTTGGACCAGACGGCACGCGATCGTGGGAGGCTATTTCTCCTTCAGGCCAGCCTTGCGCAGGCCGTCGAGCCAGTGCTCGCGGTCCTTGGGATCGGCGTAGTGATAGTTGCCGGACTTCTCGACCGTCCATTCCGGATCGTTCTTGCTGAACTTGGCGATGTCGCCCTTGGCGAGGCTCGACTCTCCGAGCTGCGCCCTGGCCGCCGCCAGGATCAGGAGCGTGTCGTTGGGAGGATCGGCGATCTTGCCTATGGCGTCGATGGCGCCCTTGTAGTCGCCGACCATGTAGTAGGCCTTGCCGAGGTTCCACCAGTACCAGAAGGGCACGTCCGGATTGTGCTTGATGGCCTTGAGGATCTGGGTGACCGCTTCCTTCTTGCGGCCGCCATAGATCATGTACTCGCCCATCTCGGCGAGAAGGTCGGCGTCGTTCTCGTTGAGCTTCCGCGCCGCGTCGTACTCCCTCAGCGCCTGGTCGAACTTGCCCTGGTTCCAGTAGACGATCGCCAGGCTCCAGTGGTTGTCGTAGTCGTCGGGACCGAGCTCGACGGACTTGAGCGCCAGCCTTTCGCCTTCCTTGAGCGACGCCTCGCCGTCGGGGCTCCAGCCGTTCTGCCATTCGCGCACCGAGAGATAGGCGAGATGCCCGTAGGCGCGGGCGAACTTGGAATCGGCCTCGATCGCCTTCTTGAACCAGCGGCTGGCCTCCTCGTTGCCCTCCTTGGTCACCTTGTCGGGATCGCCGTAGATCTCGCGTCCCCGCAGCCAATAGTCGTAGGCGTCCATGCTGGTCGTCTCCCTCCGGTTGATCCGATCGAGCTCCGCGGCCTCGACCTTGACGGCAAGCGCGGTCACGATGGCCTTCACGATCTCGTCCTGCACGGCAAAGACGTCGGTCAGCACGCGGTCGTAGCGTTCCGCCCAGATGTGGCGGCCGGTGCTGGCGTCGATGAGCTGGGCATTGATGCGCACCCGGTCGGAGGCGCGTTGCACGCTGCCTTCGAGCAGGTAGCGGACGCCGAGCGCGGTCGCTACATCCTGCACCTTGGTGGGCTTTCCCTTGTACATGAAGGCCGAATTGCTCGCGATGACGAAGAGCTGCGAGAACTTCGAGAGATCGGTGGTGATGTCGTTGGTGATGCCGTCGGAGAAATAGTCCTGGCCCGGGTCGCCGCTGAGATTGGCGAGCGGCAGCACCGCGATGGCCGGATCCTCCGGCAGCGGCGCGGTCTGGGCGACCTCGCTCGACGGCGACGGCGCCTTCAGGAACGGCATCCCGTAGTGCCATGCGCTCCAGCCGATGGCAGCGAGGAGAATGGCGGCAATCGCCGCCATCGGAGCCACGGAACGGCGCCGCCTGCGCAGGGGAACACCGCTTGCCGTGCTCGCGAAGGCCCGCACCGGCTGAGAAATATTCTTGAGCTTCTGGAGCCCGAGATCGGTGAAGCTCAGTCCCGGCAGGCGCTTAACCTGCTCGTAGAAGCTCTCCGACATAACGATGCCGCCGGGCTCGGCGATCGATTCGAGGCGGACGGCGATATTGACGCCCTCGCCCAGGAGGTTCGCTTCCTCCACCACCACGTCGCCGAGATTGAGCCCGATCCGGAAGAGCATCCGCTTCTCAGGCTGCAGCTCCCCGTTGTGGGCGGCGATGGCGTGCTGGATCTCGAAGCTCGCCCGAAGCGCCTCCACGGGGCTCTGGAACTCGGCGATGACGCTGTCGCCGGCGCCGCCAAACACCCGGCCCTGATGCGCCTCGATATGCTCCACGATGATGCGGCGGCAGGCCTCGAAGAGCGCGAGCGCGCCTTCCTCGTCCTCGCCGACGAGGCGGCTGTAGGCCACGGCATCGGCGGCCAGTATCGCGGCCAGCCTGCGATCCATCACCAACCTCCTCCGCGACGGCGGGCCCATTGGGAGCCCACCGACGGTCCTCGGGAGAAGCGCCGGGCGTCCGCATCCCGAGAGGGATGCTGCCGTCCGTATGGAAAAGCCTACCGCAAAAGGCGGGCCGGCAGCAATCTGAGCCTGTCAGCCCACGGAGAGTCGTGGCGGGGATTGAAGGTCCCCGCTATCGCGTTCAGGCCGCAGCGCCCTGGCGCTCGAGGCCGGAGCGTTTCGCGGCGAACTTCCGCCGCCGAACGCGCTTGCGCGGCGCCTTCGCGTGTTCTGCCGGGCGCTTCCTGTCCTCGTGACGTTGGGCCGGAACGGGCTGCTCGCCGGAAGCCGGGATGGTTTTCCGGATCAGCCGCTCGATGTCCCTGAGATAGGCCCGCTCCTCGCGGTCGCAGAAGGAGATGGCGACACCATCCGCGCCGGCCCGCGCCGTGCGGCCGATGCGGTGCACGTAGCTCTCGGGCTCGTTCGGAAGGTCGAAGTTCACGACGTGGCTGATGCCGTCGACGTCGATGCCGCGCGCCGCGATGTCGGTCGCGACCAGCGTGCGGATCTTGCCCGCCCGGAACGCCGCGAGCACACGCTCGCGCTGGTTCTGCGACTTGTTGCCGTGGATGGCTTCCGCCGCGATGCCCGACTTCACGAGCCCGCGCACGACGCGGTCGGCCCCATGCTTGGTGCGCGTGAAAACGAGCGCCCGGTCGACCGGCTCCCGCTTCAGCACGTCGGCGAGCAGCGCCTGCTTGCCGGCGCGCTCCACATGCATGACGCGCTGGTCGATGCGCTCGGCCGTCGAGGCGACGGGCGTCACCGCCACCTTCACCGGGTTGTCGAGCATCTGGCTCGCGAGCTCGGCGATGGCCGCCGGCATGGTGGCCGAGAAGAACAGCGTCTGGCGCCGCTTCGGCAACCTGGCGACGATCTTGCGGATGTCGTTGATGAAGCCCATGTCGAGCATGCGGTCGGCCTCGTCGAGCACCAGGCATTCCACCGTCTCGAGGCGCACCGCGTGGCTGGTCACCAGGTCGAGGAGCCGGCCCGGCGTGGCGACGAG
This sequence comes from Parvibaculaceae bacterium, assembly GCA_050181295.1. GTDB lineage: Bacteria > Pseudomonadota > Alphaproteobacteria > Rhizobiales > Aestuariivirgaceae > JBFXDI01. The sequence goes on from JBFXDI010000073.1 coordinate 16,476, forward strand.
CACTTCCGTTCCCTGCGCCAGCATGCGGATCTGGCGCCCGATCGGCACGCCGCCGATGGCGAGCCCGGCGTGCAGGCGCAGATGCCTGCCATAGGTGTTGAAGCTTTCGAGGATCTGGCCCGAGAGCTCGCGCGTGGGGCTCAAGACCAGCACGCGGCAGCGCTTGGGCTGCGGGCGCGAGCGGTCGGCCGCCAGATGGTTGAGGATCGGCAATGCGAAGGCCGCGGTCTTGCCGGTGCCGGTCTGGGCGATGCCCACCACGTCGCGGCGCGCAAGGGCGGCCGGAATGGTTTGCGCCTGGATCGGCGTCGGGCTCGCATATCCCTCCTGGGCAAGCGCGCGCAGGATGGGCTCGGCGAGGCCGAAGTCCTTGAAGGAAATCATGGTTAACAAAGTCTTTCTCTAAAGCGGATCGTCCGGCGGGCGCATGTCATGCGTCGGCCGGCGTCGCGGGGTTTGGACATCCCGCGTGTTCTGGGCTGTCTGGAATTGGATGAGGAGAGGCCGAACGCCGTGTTATTGGAATTCGTTCACGCGGCCTGCCGGAACGCTGGGGTTCCGAGTCTCGTCAGGGCTGTAGATGGCACGCCTTCGCGGCGGTTTCAAGGCTGGACGCTCAGCGTGGGCCACAATGCTTCCTCCCCACCCGGATCGGCCGGTAGGCCGTCCGGGCGCACGCCTGCGGGGGAGGTCGGCCCGAAGGGCCGGGTAGGGGTGAAGAAACTGTGAGCACTCGAAGACGATCACCCCACCCCTACCCCTCCCCATCAAGGGGAGGGAAGCAATTGCTCACGCCCCGAGGAATCCCTCCAGCACATTGACGGTGTTGATTCCGATCTCCTCGACCGCGTAGCCGCCCTCCATGACGAAGAGCGTCGGGAGCTTGAGCTTCGCGATGCGCGCGCCATAGGTCGTGAAATCCTCCGAGTCGAGCTTGAAGAAGCTGATCGGGTCCTTCTTGAAGGTGTCGACGCCGAGCGACACGACAAGCGCGTCCGGCCCGTAGCGCTTCACCTTCCTACAGGCATCCTCCAGCGCCTTGCCCCACTTCTCGTATTTCGCGCCGGGTGCCATCGGGTAGTTGACGTTGAACCCTGCGCCCTCGCCTTCCCCCGTCTCGTCCGCATAGCCGAGGAAGTAGGGATAGGCGTCCTCCGGCTGCCCGTGCAGCGACAGGAACAGCACGTCCTTGCGCCTGTAGAAAATGTCCTGCGTGCCGTTGCCGTGGTGAAAGTCGACATCGAGGATGGCGACCCGCGAGGCGCCCTGATCGAGGAAGGCCTGGGCGGCGATCGAGGCGTTGTTGAGAAAGCAGTAGCCGCCATACATGTCGGTGGCGGCATGGTGGCCGGGCGGGCGGCAGAGCGCGAAGGCCGAGCTTTCGCCTCCGGCGACGAGCTTCTGGGCGGTGAGCGCCACGGCGGCCGACGATTTGGCTGCGGCCCATGTGCCGCCGGTGATCGCCGTCTCGGTGGCGAGCGTGTAGTAGCCGGCCTTGCCGTCGATGTTGCGGGGCACCCGCTGCTGCATGCGACGCATGGGAAAGCCGGTCGGGATGATCTCGCCCCGGAAGCCCGCCGCCCGCCATTCGCCCCAGGCCGTCTCGAGGAACTTGAGGAAGCCCTTGTCGTGGATCTTCCGGACCGGCCCCATGGGGAGCTTGTCGGGGCCGATCGGCGCCTCGAAGCCCCGCGCTTTCAGCCGCCTGAGGATGTACTCGACCCGCGAGGGGCGCTCAAACGGCGTGACGAACTCGCCGCCCGACAGCTCCCCTTGCGGAAAATGCTGCCGGTGGTCCTCGGAATAGACGGTCTTCATGGGTCGAAAGCCCCCTGTTGTGAGGCTTCCGACACTGGCCAAGCGGAACTGGCCGCGCAAGGGCCCCTTGGGCGGATCCGGCAGCGACTTGGCGTCGGCACGACCCCGGGACGATCATCTGCCACAACGGGTGAACCGGTCCAAATGACGGAAATCCGCGCAGAGATTGGTCACTCGCCCGAAAAGCGCCGCTCGTATTCCTCTTCCCTGCCGTCGAAGAGCGTCCAGAACGAAGGCGGCGTGCGGCCTTCGAGGTTTTCCTCAAGGACGGCAAGATGGGTGTGCCAGCCGCCCGAGACGTTGATCATCGACTTCCGGCCGTCGAGGCGTCGATGGGTAAGCGTGAGACGCACCTTTTCGCCCGCCGGTGCGAGCTCGAAGGTCACCTCCGAGTCGTCCTCCTCCTTGCCGCCTCCCCAGGTGATGGTGAGAAGCCGCGGCGGCTCGCAGGCAAGCACCCGATGCTGCGAGCTGATGCCGCTCTCATATTTCTTGAAGCGCTCAGGCGTCTCCACCTTCTCGGGGGAAAGGCTCGCATGGTGGAAGAAGAGCTCGAAGGACGCGCCCGCCCTCTGCTCCATCTTGCCTCCGGCCAGCCATTGGGCGCGCCTGTCGGATTCGACGAGATAGGACCACACCCGCTCGATCGGGCCGGGCAGCAGGCGCTCGAACCGCACGGCGTCCGGGCCGATCTGCTCGCCATAGGACGCGGATGCAACGGCTTTCGTGGATTGGGCGTTCATGGGATTAACTCCGTATACGGATTTGTTTCAAAGCTGATACAGCATGATGTAGTTGCCGCAGGTGTCGTCGAAGACGGCAGTCACCGGAAAGTCGCCCTGCTTCGCGGGCGGACTCTTGAAGGCGACGCCGGCCCTCACCAAGCGCGCATGCTCGGCCTCGATGTCGCGCACCGCGAACGCGGTGAGCGGGATGCCGGCGTCCTTCAGCGCCTTCTGATAGGTCTTGGCGAAGGGAAAGCCGGCCGGTTCCAGCGCCGCCTCCGCTCCCTCGGGCTCTTCGGATGAGACGACCGTGATCCAGCGCGCCCCTCCGGCCGGGATATTCATCTTCACGACGAAGCCCACCACCTCGGTGTAAAATTTCAGCGCCTTCTCCTGGTCATCGACCAGCACGCTCGTGAGCTTGATCAGCGGCATTCATCTCTCCTGCTGGGGTTTGCTTGGCTTGTCTTCGGCGAGGAGCGCCGCCTCCAGGGCATCGAGGCTTAAGGTCCAGAAGCGCTCGTAGCGGCGAATCCACTGTTCGGCGGCCATGAGAGACTGCGGTTCGAGGCGGCAGATATGCGTGCGCCCGGCGATTTTGCGGCTGACCAGTCCGGCGCGCTCCAACACCTTCACGTGCTTGGAAGCGGCCGCGAAGGACATGGCGAAAGGCTGGGCAAGCTCTCCGATGTTGCGCTCATGTTCGCTCAAAGCAGCGAGCATGGCCCGGCGTGTGGGATCGGAAAGCGCATGGAAGACGTGGTCCAGATTTTCAACCATATGGTTGAATTACTATCCAGAACGCCAACAGTCAACCGTTCGGTATAATATTTTTTGGATAGCTCTCTTGTGCACTGCGTCAAATGGGATTAAGGCGCGGGGCATGCTCGATCAGCTGAAGGCGAGGAACCGGGCCTGGGCGGCGCGCAAGGTGTCGCAGGACCCCGGCTGCTTTCGCCGCCTCGTAGGCCAGCAGGCGCCGGAATATCTCTGGATCGGCTGCGCCGACAGCCGCGTCCCGGCCACCGAGATCGTCGACCTCGACCCGGGCGTGCTGTTCGTGC
>JBFXDI010000074.1:0-19839 GCA_050181295.1 Parvibaculaceae bacterium
AGCCGGCGCGTGTAGAGCAGCGCCTCGACGCCCTTGACCGCGCGCAGGCCCTCGCGCTCCGCCTCCTCGAGCAGCGTGTTGGCGCGATCCATGGCATCCCGCTCGCGGGCCCGCGAGCCCGTAGCCGCCTCTTCGATGATCTCGCCGTAAGAAAACTGATACATCAGGCATCCCTTACAAGTAGTTCAAAAGGCTCAGGTTCTGCAGGCGCCCCGTAAGGGCGTAGGAGGTCTCGATCTGGTTCAGGAGGGCACTGACGCGCGTGGCGGCCTCGTAGGGGTCGACGCCTTCCTGATCGTTGATGCGGGTGGTGAGGATGTCGATCTGAAGCGACATCCTTTCGCTCGCGCGCGCGACCTGAGCCTGCACGGTGCCCACGTTGGCCTGGAGGCGGGTGAGCTCGGACGTGGCCTCGCCGACGATGCGGAAGGCATTGTCGAGCACGGTGCGCGCGGTCTCGGCGTTGAGGTTTCCAAGGCCGAGGTCGGAGACCATGACGGCGGCCTGGGCGAGCTTGCGGAACGCCGCTTCGTTGGCGTTGACCCCGACGTCGGCAAGCTCGTTCATCGAGATGCGGCTCCGGATATTCTGGTCCGACGCCGAGGACCAGTCGGCGCTCCAGCCGGCTGCATCGAAGAGTCCGGCAAAGGTCGTGTCGAGAAAGGTCTGCATGTCGGCGGTCGAGATGCCGGCAGCCGCTGGCGAATCCTGTGCGAAGCCGAAGGTCGCCATGAAGGCATCGGCCACCGCGGTCCGCGCCGGAGAGGTGGGGGTGGCATAGTAGTCCGTCACCGGCGCAACATCGGTGTTGATGCCCGCGAAGAGATGTTCGCTGCCCGTCGAGGCATTGAGCGCGCCGATCAGGGCGTCGAGCGTTGTCCGGGCACCCGGCTGAATGACGTCGGCGCCGATCTGGCTGCTGCGGCCGGCCATCAAGGACGACAGGAAGTCGTTGGCAGTCTCGAGCACCGACCCCAACGCATGCTGGGTGACATCCAGACGGGCTCCGACCAAGCCGTTGGTGTCGACCATTCCCTCGAGGCGCGCGTGATCATAGCGGAGGGAAACCACCTGACCGGTGCGCTGGCCGAGCGACAGCCCCACATCGGCCAGCCGACCGGTCGTCGCTTCCTTCTGCGCGGTGACGAGATCACGCTGGAGGCGGAACAGCGTCTGCCGCGTGGCTTCGGTCATCGAAAGGGTGGAGAGCAGACTGGTCTTCACGGCGTCAGCCCACCGACTCGAGGAGGATCGCGAACATGGAGTCGATGGTCGCAATCAGCTTGGCGGAGGCCTGATAGGAGCGCTCGAGGTCCAGCATCAGCGTCATCTCCTCGTCGAGATTGACGCCGGTCGCTTTCGACAGGGCATCGTTGGCGCGTGTGAGAAGGGTGCCCCGGTAGTCGGCCTCCGAGGAGGAGGAAGAGCGCAGCTGCTCGAGCCAGCCAGAGGAGGAGGAGGCAAAGCCGGCAAGCGTCGCGGTCGCGCCCAGACCCGCGCCGGCGTCGAAGCCGCGCTGGGACGTGAGGTCCGTCAGGAGGCCGCGCAGACGCTCGGAGAACCCGGCGGCGCCTGTGGAGTTGTAGGTATAGGCAGGGTTTCCGGGATCGCCGATGCCTCCGTCACGGAGCAGCGAGGCGTTGCCGCCCTGGTTCGGATCGACCGAGGCCGCGATGCGGATGAGACCGGCTAGCCCGGTATTGACGCTGCCGGCCGCCGGCATGGCCGGGGCGCCGGGCCAGGTAAAGAGGCCCGGAATGCCCGGCAGCGAAGGCGGTGTCCCCTGGTCGCTCTCAGCGAAGGTCTCGATCAGGCCGCGGGCGATCTCGTCGAGCTGCTTCTGGTAGGTGGGCGCCACTTCGTCTCGAAGCTGCGCGAGCCCAACAAGCGCGCCCGAGCGGAGGCCCATGGTGGCGCCCTGCCCCGTCACCTGCACGCCGTCGATGAAGACCGCGCTACCCTGGACGCCTGCCGTGAACAGGCTCGTCGGCTGCATGGTGACCGAACGGGCCCTGCCGTCGAAAAGCGTGACGCCGCTGTCGGTGTAGACGGTGATGTCGTTGCCCGCGCGCTCCACGACGCGGATACCGAGCTCGTTGGAGAGCTGGCTCAGGATCTTGTCGCGCGCATCGAGGTTGTCGGTGATATCGGTGCGCTGGTTCGCGCCGGTGATAGCGGCGTTGACCGTCTCGAGCTGGCCGAGGAGGCTATTGATCCGGTCGACCGTAGTCGCCATGTCCGCATCCGCCTGGGCGCGCACACCCTGGACGGTGTCGGTAGCGACATTGAGGGCGTTAGCGAGGTCGCGCGCCGCGCCCACGGCGGAAGCGGCCACCGCAGCGTCGGACGGCGTCGTGGAATAGAGCTGCAGCGCGCTCGCAAGCTTGCCTATGGCCGCGGCGGGCGAGGCGTCGTCCTCGGGATCGCCCACGGTCTGCGACAGGAACTGGAGACCCGAAAGAAGCGAGCCGTACATCGCCGCGGCTGAAGAGGCGCCCAGCGCCTTCGTGAAGAGTGCCTGATTGGCGGTGCGCGCGATCGAGGCAATGTGTACGCCGCCCGTCTCCAGGCTCGCCAAGTTGGCGCTCTTGCGCCGGTAGTTCGGATCGTTGACGTTGGCGATGTTGCGGGAGACGACCTCGGTCTGACCCGAGGCGACGGCAAGCGAAGAGCGCGCGATATTGAGTCCCGCCGAGAGGCTCATCAAGGTTCACTCGAAAACAAGGCGCGAGGCCGGCTACCGCTTCAGGTTGACGATGACGTCCATGAGCTCGGCGCCGGACTGGAAGACCTTCGAGTTGGCGGCAAAGCCGCGCTGGGCGTCGATCATGGTGGTGAGCTCGGTCGCCATGTCGACGGTCGACTGCTCCAGCGATCCCGACACGACATCGCCGAAGCCGCCAGCGCCCGCGACACCGAGCTGCACGTCACCGGAAGTGGCCGAGACGGAGTAGACGTTGCCCGCGACACTGTTCAGGTTGTCGGGGCTCGGCACATTGGCGAGCGGGATCCGATAGACGGGCACGCGCGCGCCGTTTTCGTACACAGCATAGATGGTCCCGTCGCGCGTGATGTCGACCGAATCGACGCCAACCGGCGCCGTGCCGTTCACGGGCGATTCGAAGACGGTGTAGTCGGCCGCAAGCTGCGAAGAGCCCGTGAAATCGAGGGTGAGCGTCTGGCCGTTCGGGATCGGAATATCAACCGACGATGCGCTCGCAGAGGTGAGGTTGCCGGTCGCCGGATCGAAGGCGAGTGTTTCCGTCGCGAGCGGACCGGAAGCGTAGGGGAAGCCGCCGCCCGCCGCCGCGTCAGCCTTGTTGAAGACCGACACTTCCCAGGTGTTGTCGGCCGTCTTGGTGGAATAGACGTCGAGCAGCACCTCGTTGCCGAGATTGTCATAGGCGATGAGGGACGTCTTGGCCGTGAAGACCGCGCCACCCTGCGAGGGCCGGTCGGCCAGCGCGACCGCATCGGCATTGGACGGCAGGTTCACGCGCAGCTTGCCGGCGGTCGAGGCTTCGGCCCGCATGGCGAGCTGCGAAAGGTTGACCACTTCCAGACCCGAGTAGCCGTTGGCCACGACATCGGGCGTCTGGCCGTTGGTGATCGGCAGGCCCATCAGATAATAGCCGCCGGCATTGACGAGGTTGCCGGCGCTGTCGGGAACGAAGGAGCCTGCCCGCGAGAGATAGGACGTGCCGCTCTGGTCGGTGACGACGAAGAACCCGTTGCCGCTGATCGCCAGATCGGTGATCGAGGTCGTCGCCTGCAGTCCGCCCTGCTCGCTGATGGCGTTGCGGACATGGGTGTTGACGCTGCCGGAATTGTATTGGCCGGATCCCGACGGCAGGAGAAGCGAGGAAAACTCCGCCGAAGCGCGCTTGTAGCCCGTCGTGTTCGAATTGGCGATGTTGTCGGCGACCGTCGAGAGCCGGTTGGCCTGGGCGGCCATGCCGGATGTGCTGGTTCGCATCACGCCATAAAGGCTCATGGGTGGCCCTCCTGCTTCGGCCCCATCCCCGGATCACGACGCATCCGGACCCGGGCGATCCGTCGACATCGTGCTCCACTAGACGCGACGTAACTTGCGCGAGGCTGGGTTCGGCGACGGTGCACGGGCGCCCCTTTCAGGCGGCAATCTCCAGCGCACGGACGGAATGATCATCGAGGCAGGTCTCGGGCTCGTCGGCGCAATCGAGGGCGGCCAGTCCGAGCGGCTCGTGGCCGAGGCGATAGCCGAGATACCGCTTCGATTCGACAGGATCGTAACCGAGCCGGCTGCGAAGCTTCTTGCGAAGCTTGCTGATGTGGCTCTCGATCACGCTTTCCTGCACGTCTTCATCGAAGATGCCGTAGATCGAACTGAAGATCTGCGACTTGCTGACCAGCCTGCCCTTGCAGGAGACCAAGTATTCGAGGATGCGCCGCTCGCGCCGGGGAAGGAGCAGCGGCTCGCCCCGCACCAGCGGATCGCGGCCATCGGAGAAGACGCGGATCTCGCCGACGTCGGTATGATCGGACGCGCTCTCCTGACGCCGCCTGATGGCTCCGACGCGCGCCAGTATCTCGCGCACATGCACGGGCTTGCGGACGACATCGTCGGCGCCGGCGGCGAACAGCTTCAGGGTGTTCTCCAGCCCATGCGCGTCGTTCAACGCTATCACGGGCGCCCTGGAGCGCCCGCGGATCAGCCGGGGGTAGCTTTCCCTCTCCTCGCAGTCGCCGAGAAGAAACGCCTCCACAGCCGCCAGGTCGCGATCCGCGACGGTGCCCACCCATGCCCTGAAGTCGGCCGGGACAAAGCCGACGGAGGACACACCCTCGCGCACGAAGCCTGATCCATAGCTGCTGGTAACAATGTCGCGCTCATCGACAATGACAATCATCGGTTGCCCCATCAAGAACCCTCGCCCAACGCGAAAATCCCCGATTATGGTTAACCGTTAGTGAATATTTTCTGCAAAGCGTCTCATAACTGAACTTTCAGCGCAGGGGATGAGAGCTGGCGTCTAAGATCAACTTATTGAAATAGCTTATAATTAATAGGCCGCGCGGCTATCACCTGAGACATCCTGTCCCGACGTAAAAAATTAACGGCAGAAATTCCGCGCTTCCGGAGTCCAGGTTCCAAATCCCGTCGCCACCATGTTGACGATCACCGCGCAGACATAGCGTTTCTGGGCGGGGTTGTTGTTCGGCCCGGCGTGATAGCGGGCGACCGCCATCGTCCAGTTGCCCTCCTTCGCCCGCAGCCGTTTCAAGAAGCGCGCCGCGTAGTCGACATTGCGGTGAGGGTCGAGCATGTCCTCGATCGTCGCGAAATGCGAGGCATGGTAGTGGTGGTTGATCTGCATGCAGCCGAGGTCGATGAGCTTGCGGCCCTGGGCGCGGGCGCGTTCGAAACGGCGGATGGCGTCATCGCGGCTCGTGCCGAACTCCGCCTTGCCCTCGACATTGAGCGCGTAAGGCTGAAGCGAACCCTTGCGGCCGGTCTCGGTAAGACCCACGGCATAGAGCACGCCGAGCGGCACATCATAGGCCTGGGCGGCGCGGATCATCTCGCGCTCGCAGAGATTCGGGGCGGCCTGCGCGAGGCTCGCGCCCGCGCTAAAGATAGATGCCGCGATGGCTATCCGGCTCGCCATTCGTTTCCCGCTCACCCTGCGCCCTCCTGACACGCTGCCTCTCCTCGCCCGCGGCCGGCCGCTGCTCGACCGCCCGGCCGACGCCGCGCTGTGCGTCCGCTTGCGCAGACCTGGCAACCGCCGCCACGACCTCCGCGCCAAGCGGATTCATCTCCCGCACAAGAACATCGGCGTCCTCGAACCCCTGCCCTCCCGCCCGCAGCGCCTGGCCAAGCGATTCGCGATGCGCTTCGAGCCATTGGACCGTTTCGGGCTGCGTGGCCGCGATGCTCACTTCCAGCCGTCCGGCAATGATGCGCATGCTGACGTGCAGAACCCCGAGATCCGCGGGCCGGAGCTCGATCTTCAGGACACGGACAGGACTCGCAGGCCCGGTTCCGGATGCCGACCCCGCAGCGGGCCGGATCTCGGCGGCCTCAACAGTCGGAGGCAGTTCCGCCCTCACGCCACCAGCCGGCAGCGCCTCGGCCATGCGCGCAGCCAGCGGCGCCACGGCACGCGGCAAGGCCACAGGATCATGATGCGTCTCGACCCGTATGTCCGCAACGATCGAGGCCGAACGCCCCGCATCCGAAGGCTGCGCGTCGCGGCGGCTCCGCTCAGGTGTCCGGTCCTCGCGGGCAGGATCCAGGTCAAGCGGCGACTCCTCCCGGAAGGCGGGCGCCAAGGCATTCGTTTCGGCCCGCTCCGCTGGATCAACGGAGGAGGCGTTCGGCGCAAATCGCTGGGCCGCAGCAAGCAGGGACAGTTCCGGCAACGCCGCCGCGACTTGAAGCCTTTGTTCCGGTCCGGGCATTGCGACGGCCTCGTCGTCGCGGCCCGGCACGGCCGGGCGACCGAGCAGGGAGCCAAAATCCATGGCACCGGCTTCGTCCGTCGCACGGGGAGACGTCGCGTGCCGCTTCAACAGATCGATTGCCTGACGCGCAAAGGAGAGCGCCACGGAACCGCTCATGGCTCGATCTCCTTCAAAAGCGTCTCCGCCCTGGTCATGGCCTCCCGGGCGCGGAGCACGGCGGGCGGAGCAGCCTCGGCGTCGTTGTCGGCCGCCTTGCGGGCGTGCAAAAGCGGCGATGGCGCGGATGTCGAAGCAGGAGCCGGAGGCCGCCGGATCTCGGTTGCGAGCTTGAGGCTCTGCTCCAGAAGGCGCGCATCCGTATGGTCGAGCCGCGCCGCGTCCATGCCGCGCAGCGTGCGCAACGATTCCTCGTAGCGGTCGCCCACGATGCCGATGGCCGCGCTGTAGAGGCGGGCTCGCGCATCTTCCACGCTCGCCTTGTCGGAGACCCTCTCGGCCTCGGTCGAGGCAAAGTCGGCGATCCGCTGCGCGCCCGCCGCAACGGCGAGCCGGGCAATCCGCAGATAGAGCTCGCGCTGCTCCTCGAGCGGCAGGCGGTCGATGGCGTTGCGAAGCTGGGAGAGACGTCCGGGCCCCGATGAATAGTCGAGCCGCACCACAGTGGTTGCGAACTGCTCGCGGAAGGTCTCCGCGTAGAGCGACCTGCCGAAGCGGTCCATGTACTGGCGCGCGAGCCGCTCGAAGCCCTCAAGATCGCCGTCATGGGCGAGAATGAGGCACTGACGCCTGAGCGCCGCCTCCTCCACCAGCGTGCCCGGCATGAGCAGCCGCGCGAGCTGAAGATAGGGAATGGCTTTCTTAGGCTGCTCGTCGCTGACGAGCGTCGACTGCACGAGCGCCACATGCCCGGCAAGGCTCGGGGTCAGGTCGCGCGCGTCGATCTTCCCGAGGAGAGCAAGCGCTTCCGCCTTGCGGCCCTCGGCATAGGCGAGGGCCCCCTTCGCAAGCTCGAGCCGACCGTCGGGAATGTCGCCGCGATCGACCAACGATTTCAGTGTTCTAGGGTCACCACCGCTCAGCACGTAAACGATCACTGCGGAAACGTTGCGAGGCTCTTTCCAGATATCGCGCTCCATGGCGAGAAAGCGCCCGGCCATGTAGGTCACGAGCTTGCGTTGCACGGCGCTAGCCGAGGTGTTTCCACGCGCGATGCCCTCCTGCAGCATCTGCAGCGTGCGCACCATCTCGAATGGCTGCTGGGCCTCGATCTCGGCGCGGAGCGGCAGGCTCAGGACCGACACCAGCGCCGAGGAAAGAGCGAGTGCGCGGAGCATCCTCATGTGTGCGCCGGCCTGACGAGAATTTCGATCCGGCGGTTCTCCGCCGCTTCCGGATCGGAAGGGAGCTTCAGCGCTCGGTCCGCGTGACCCTCGATCCGCTCCACGCGCTTCTCGTCGATCCCGCCGCGAACGAGCATGTAGTAGGCCATGTGGGCGCGGGCGGCCGACAGACGCCAGTTGTCGTAGGTCTCGGACCGGAACGGCCTGCCATCGGTGTGGCCGCGAATGATGATGGTGCCAGTACGTTCGTTGAGCGCCTTGGCCACTTTCTCCATGAACCGCACGAGCTCCGCGCGGGGCTTCGCGGAGGCAATATCGAACATCCCGAAACTCGATGTGTCCGTGAGGCTCAGGAGCACGCCCTCATCGGTCGTCTTGACATCGACCAGGGGCGCATGACCGGGACCCGCCTCGCCTGCCGCCTTCTCGACCGCGCTCTTGAGGCTCGCCGCCTCCTTCTCCGCGGTCTCGGCGACCTTGGCGGTGCGGCCGGTCGCGGCAGCCGGCTGGTCGCCCTCCGCGGCCGGCTTCGCCTTGACGACCTCGGCCACCTTCTCCTGCGGGGGCGGCACCTGCGCCTTATCTGCCACCTTGCGGAGAACCTCGGCGCTCCCCTCGTGCGCCTTTTCAGACGTTTCGACGGACTTCGGCATCTCACGCGCGGCGCCGGTCGCGGCAGCGATCTCGGCGGAGAGCTCCTTCGCCGTCGGATCGGGCGACTGCGGCCTGCTCACAGGGTTTTCCGCTTCGGTGACCGTGCTCCAGGTCGCGGGATCGAAGGGATCGACATAGCCCTCGCCACCCCTGAGGCCCGGGCGACCGCTCTGCTCCGCGAGGACACCCGTCTTCTTCTGGTCCGTGTCCGAGCCCGCACCCGCCTCCTTCGCAAGCTGGGCCAGAACAACGTAGGGGTCCTGGAACAGCGACTGCTCGGTGTGCTCCACCTTCTTGGCCTCGAGCGGAAGACCCTCCGCCTTCTCCTGCTCCGACTTTCCGGAGGCCTGCTCGGGCGTGCCGGACGTCTTCTGCTTGACCGGCCCCTCGGTCCCGGTGTCCAGATCCTGCAGGCCCTTGGTGTTGGTGCGGGTGTCGACGAGCTTCACGGGATTGAAATAGCTCGCGACCTGCGAGCGGGTGGCCTCGTTGGCGGCATTGATCAGCCACATGACGAGAAAGAACGCCATCATGGCCGTCATGAAGTCGGCATAGGCGATCTTCCACACGCCGCCCTTCGGCGCAGCGAGATCATCGCTCGAACGGCGGCGGATGATGACGAGCTCTTTCGGCGGCCCTTCCGCCGCGGCGTTCATGCGGTGAGTTCCTCGATGCGGTCGCGCCACTCGGCGAGCCGGGTCTCGATCACCGTGCGATCGGCCTCGACCTCCAGCTCGCCGCCGGGGGCGGGAACGTATTCCACCCCCGCGTGTCCAGCGAGCCGCGCGCGCAGCGCCGCAAGCAAATCCTCCGGGCCGGCGATGCGCAGATGCGAGGCGCGGCCCTTCGCGATGAGCTCTTCCAGAAGGCGTGCGAGATCCTCGACCACGCGTTCCCTGACAACCTCCACCAGGAAGGGTTTCAGGACCTGCGACACGGCTCCGGAAAGCGTGGTCTGGAGCGTCGTGAAGGAGTCTCCGATCCGCGCCGTGATCGCATCCGACTGATGAGCGGTCCATTTCTCGCGCTCGGCCGCGAGCTGCTCGTCAAACTGCCGGCGGTGCTCGCCGAGCGCCCGCTCGTATTCCGCGCGCGCCACCGCGAAGGCTTCCTGCCGGCCGTGCTCGTAAGCCTCCTCGAACAGGCTTTCCGGCGGCTGGACCGGAGCCACGAGGGCGATGGGAACCGGCGGCTTGGAGGACGGCGCGCGGCCGTCCGGCCAAAGCTCGTCGAGACAGCGCGCCAGAGGAATCGTCGTCATGACGCCTTGGCCTGGCGGATCCACTGCTTGAGGATGGCGGCTGCCTGCTCGGAGTCGAACTCGACCATCTGCTCGAGCTTCTTCTGCGGCAGGCGGCGCATCTTGGACTTGAGATCCGTGATCAGACTCTCATCGCCTTCCGCACCGGCGACAAGCGCATGGGCGCCCGCCGCCGAGGCCGCGTTTCCGCCGATCCTCGCCTGTACGCGCTGTCCGGTCGCGGCATTCTCCTCGCGGCGCTCCAGAATGGCGCGCATCGCGGGCTTGAGCCCGAACCAGATCACCAGCACCGCGACGATCAGGATGGTGAGTGCGTTGATGATGCTTCCGAACTGGGCGATGAGCTGATCCAGAATACCCAACGACGGCACCGGCTCCATGGGCTGGCCATCGCTGAAGAAGTCGACGGCCGTGACCTTGACGCGGTCACCGCGCGCGGCATCCGCGCCGGCGGCCGAGGCGACCAGCTGCTCGATCTCGCCGAGCTGCGTCGTCACCTGCTCGGGCTTGGCATCCTTGCCCAGCGTTTCGAGCAGCCGCGAGCGGTTGATGACGACGGCCACAGACAGCGCCTCGACGCCGTAGCCATCGCTCACCGTCGAAATCGTCTTGGAGTTGAACTCGTAGTTGGTCTGCTCCTCGCGGCGGTCGCTTTCCTCGTTCGACTGGTTGCCGCTTCCTTCGTTGCCTGCCGGCTGGGGAAGGGTCTGCTGGACGCTCACGGCCTGCTTCGAGCTCGTGTTCTGCGTGGTCGACTTGTCGCGAACACTGCGTACCGAGCGTTCGACCCGCGATTCCGGATCGATGATCGTCTCGCTGACCTGCTTCTTGTCGGTGTTGAGGCGAGCGGCCACGCTCACCTGGAAATTGCCGAGTCCCAGATAGGGGGTGAGCGTGCGGCGGATACTGTCCTGGATCTCGGAACTCACCGATTTCTCGAGCCCGACGAGGCGGCCCGAAGTTGCGCTCGCGGCATCATCGCCCGAGGCAAGCAGCGTCCCGTCGGTGGAGAGCACCGTCACCTGATCGATGCCGAGGCCGGGCACGGCGGATTTCACCAGATGACGGATGGCCTGCGCGGAGGCGAACTGGTCGACGCCGTCGGTGCGGATGACGACGGAGGCCGATGGCGGCTGCTGGGAGCGGCGAAAGGAGCCGGGATCGGGCATGACGATGTGGACGCGGGCCGCCTTCACGCCCTTGATCGACTGGATGGTGCGCGCGATCTCGCCCTCGAGCACACGCACGCGCGTCACCTCCTGCATGAAGGAGGTAAGCCCGAGCGAGCCCAGGTTGTCGAAGAGCTCGTAACCGGCGCTGGAAGACCGCGGCAGCCCCTTCTCCGCCAGCAGCATGCGGGCGCGAGCCGTCTGGCCGAAGCGCACGAGCACCGCCTTGCCATCGGCGCTCACGTCGAACGGGATGCCCGCTTCCGTCAGCGCACCGCCGATACGGCCGACATCGTCGCCGGAAAGGCCGGTGTAGAGGGTTTCGAGATCGGGACGGCTCAGGTACCAGGCGCCGAGTCCCACCACCGTGAAGACCGTCATGCCGACGATCGCCAGCGCTGCAAGCCGTCGTGGTCCGAGGTCCAGAAGGCTCGACCAAAGCCTTTCCGCCTGCTCGCGATAATCCATTGCAGCCCCTGTACAACCGGCGGGAGCGCACGAACGGACGTCGTCCGGCGCCTTGGACCAAGATTGTGGTGGGGCAAGCTTGCCTGAAGCCTGCGGGACCGGCAGGCTCAACGAGAATGGCCGGGGCGGACCCCGGCCATCGGAAGCATCAGTGGAGAAGCCGGGGCAAAAGCCCCGAAATCATTAGCGGAACAGCGAGAGAATATTCTGGCCGTTCGAGTTGGCGATCGACAGCGCCTGGATGCCGAGCTGCTGCTGCACCTGAAGGGCGGACAGCTTGGTCGACTCCTCGTTCATGTCGGCGTCGACGAGCTGGCCCACGCCGCGGTCGATGGCGTCCATGAGCGACGACACGAAGTCCTTCTGCATGTCGATGCGCTTCTTGGCGGCGCCAAGGTCGGAAGCCGACGTCGTCATCGAGTTGATGACGCCCTGGACGGTGCCGATGATCTGCTCGAGGTCCTCAAGGTCGTCAGCGGAGTCCGTCAGGGCCGAGATGTCGAGCGTCAGGACCGAATAGTCCACGCTGCCGTTGGTGGTCGTGCTCTCGGTGTCGAGAAGGCCCGACTGGTCGTTGGAGTCGATGAGCTTGCTCGAGTCGACGTCGATCGAGATGGTGCCGATCGAGACGGTCGCGCCCGACCGGGTGAAGGACGAGACGATCGTCTTCGTGGCGTTGTAGGTCGCGGCGGAGGAATCGACCGAGAGCCAGTTCTCGCCCGAGAAGGTGGCGGCGTCCGCCATGCCCTGGAGCTGAGCCTGGAACTGCGTGACCTCGGCCTGGATCTTGGCGCGGTCCACACCCGGCTGGCGGGCGGCGACGAGGCGGTCCTTGATCTCGGCCACGACCTTGATCGCCTTGTCCATGGCGGTATAGGCGACGTCGATGGTGGCGGCGCCGAGGCCGAGCGCGTCCTGAACGGTGGACAGCGCCGAGTTGTCGGAACGCATGGTGGTGGCGATCGACCAGTAAGCGGCGTTGTCGGTCGCGGTGGCGACGCGGAAACCGGTCGAGATGCGACCCTGGGTGGTCTCGAGCGCCTTGTTGGTCGCGGTAAGCGTCTGCAGCGCCGTCATGGCGGCAGAGTTGGTGAGCAGGCTGGCCATCTGGGATGTCCCCTATCCTCGGAAGTCACTGACGTGTCATGTCGGCCCCAACCCGACATGGCAGAGCGGCTTCATGCCCTTGGTCCAAGGTTCTCCCCCCGCGAACCAACCTGCCATGATCGGAAGTCTTAGAACTGAAAGCTTAGGGTTCGATTAATCGTCGGCCGCAACGAGAATGCGGTTAACGAAAGCTTAGGACCATCGATCCGCATGCCGGCCGTGGCATTCGTCAACGATCATGAGAAGGAACGCACGAGCCCGCCGATCAGCAGATTCCAGCCGTCGATCAGCACGAAGAACAGGATCTTGAAGGGCAGAGAGATGGCCGTGGGAGGGAGCATCATCATGCCCATGGACATGGTGAGCGTGGCCACGATCAGGTCGATCACGAGGAACGGCAGCACGATCAGGAATCCGATCTCGAAACCGCGCCGAAGCTCGGAGATCATGAAGGCCGGAATGAGAATGCGAAGCTCCACCGCCTGCGTAGCCGGCGGCTGGGTCTGGGCATCAGGCACCGGCTGCTGCTGTTGCGGCGGGCGGTCCTGCGCGCCGTCCGCCAGCTCCTGGAAGAGCCGCAGGTCCTTGTCGCGCACATGCCGGACCATGAAGTCGCGGAACGGGCCGGTGATCCGCTCGTAGGCCTCGTCTTCCGTGATCTGGTTCGCAATCAGCGGGCGAAGCCCATCCTGCCAGGCGCGATCGAAGGTCGGGCCCATGACATAGAAGGTCATAAAGAGGGAGAGGCTGATGAGGATGAGGTTCGCCGGCGTCGTCTGAAGGCCGAGACCCGCGCGCAGGAAGGACAAGGCCACGACGAAGCGGGTAAAGCTCGTGACCATGATGAGGAGGCCAGGCGCCACCGACAGCACGGTGAGGAGCGCCACGAACTGGACGATGCGGCCGGTGGCCGTCGCGTCGCCCGGCGGGATGAGCGTGTTGAGGTCGGGCACCTGGGCGCTCGCCGCGCCAGCGGAGAGAAGCAGCAGGAGGCCCGCAAGGAGGAGGCGCATCACTCGACCGCGAGCGTCTGGATGATGAACTCGCGCACGCGCCCGCCCGAGCGGATGGACGCGCGCTCGTTCAGATCGTCGCGCAGATGAAGAAGCCCGCTCGCGCCTTCGAGCTGCGGCAGCGTCACGGTGCGGACGTAGGCAAGCGTGTCCTCGGCGATCTGCGCCGCAACGACGTCGGCGTCCTCCGGAAGCTCGTCCTGGAAGACGATGGACGCCTCGATGCGCACCCAGGTCTTGGAACTCGCGAGGCTCGTGATGATCGGCGGCAGCGCCTTGAGCTTCATGCCCGCCGTGTAGGCCGGATCGGCCGTGGCCTTCTGGGTCGCCGCCCGCTGCTTGGCGGCCTCGTCGACCTTGCTGTAGAGCTGAAGCCCAATGCCCGCGCCCGCGCCACCGGCAAGCAGCGTGAGCACGGTCAGCGCGGCAGCCGTCAAGACGAGGGAGCCGGACTTCGCCTCCGGCGGAGCGGCTTCCGCTTTGGCTTCCTCGGCCATGGATCAGAAGGGCGTGAAGATGTCGAAGAGCTGCTGGCCCCAGGCCGGCTGCTGAACCTCGGAGATACGCCCGCGGCCTCCATAGGAGATGCGGGCTTCGGCGATCTTCTCGTAGGTCACGGTGTTGTCGCGCGTGATGTCCTGCGGCCGCACGATGCCCGCTATCGTCAGGACGCGGACCTCGAAGTTCACGCGCACCTCCTGCGAGCCGCTGATGAGCAGATTGCCGTTCGGCAGGATGTCTGTGACCACGGCCGCGACGGAAAGCTCGATCTTCTCGGAGCGGTCGATCGAGCCTTCGCCTTTCGATTCCGACTTGGAGTTGACGCTGGCCTCGCCCTCCGTCGGGATCTTCGCCGGCAGGAAGTCGGCCGAGATCCCGAACCCGGCCGAAAGCTTGGAATCCCGCTTGCGCTCGGAGTTGCTGTCGATCTTGGCCTTGTCGTCGATACCGATCCTGACGGTAAGCAGATCGCCCCGGCGCATGGCGCGGCGGTCGCGGAAGAGGTCGGCGCTCGTTCCCTCCCAGGAAAGAGGTCCGCCCGGCATTTCCTCGTTGTAAGCCACCTTTTCCGTGCGCGGCGGCATGAGGCCGGCGCCGACCTGCGTCAGATGCGGCTGCTGGTTGAAGTCCGCAAAGTCGGTAGCGCAGCCTCCGAGCAGGCTCGCGAGAACAAGGACGCACACACGCTTCATCATGATTTCTTCTCGGGTTCCTTGTTCACTTGCACGATCGCCTTGGTGATCTGCGCCGCCCGGCCGGGCTCCATCTCGCCGAGAATCGCGCTGGCGGTGCGCGGCTTGAGCTTGGCGATGACGCCGGCGGCGGTCGCGTCGTCCAGCGCAGCGAGCTGCAAGGCGGCGGCGTCCGGCTTCATGCCCGAATAAATGACGACGAGCTGATCACCGGCTCTCGCAAGGATCTCGTCGCGCTTCTTGAGCCAATCTTCGAGCTCTACCCGCTTCGCCTCGAGCTCCTTGATGCGCTGATCGAGCTTCGCCTCGAGCTCCGAGATCGTCTTCGTCTGCCAGGCAGCGCGCGCGTCGGCCGCCTTGTCGGCGATGTTCACGCAGTAGAGCTGCGCATCGCCCTCAGGGAGCTTGCGGGTGGAGCCGGTGATGAGACCGAAGTCCGCCTTGTCGGGCGTGGCGAAGGGCTCCTCGGCGTTCGCTGCGCCTGCGAGCAGCGACAGAACGGCGAGTCCGGGAAGAACGCGGCAGCTCATTGCACCACGAGCTCCGCCTGAAGGGCTCCTGCCGTCTTGATGGCCTGGAGGATGGCGATGATGCCCATGGGCTTCAAGCCGACCTGGTTCAGACCCTCGACAAGCTGCTGGAGATCGGTGCCCTCCATGATGCGGAGCTGTCCGCCTTGCTGGTTCACATCGACAAATGTCCGAGGCTCGACGGCGGTCTCGCCGTTCGAGAACGGATTGGGCTGCGAGACCGTGGGCGTCTCGGTCACCCTCACCGTCAGGCTTCCATGCGTGACGGCAACCGTCGAGATCCGCACCTCCTGGCCGATGACGATCGTGCCGGTGCGCTCATCGATGATGACGCGGGCCGGCGCGTCGGGCTCTATGAAGAGGCTGCCGATCTCGGCGATGAAACGGGGCGTGCTGATCTTGTCGGGCTTCTTGAGCGAGACGGTGCGCAGGTCGTTCTCCTCCGCGACCCGCACGCCATAAGCCTTCGCGGCATAGGCATTGATGGCGTCGGCGACGTTGACGGCCGTCCTGAAGTCGGGATTGCGGAGCTCGAGGACCAGATCCTGGATGTCGGCGAAGGTGCCCGGAAGCTGGCGTTCGACAAGGGCGCCGTTGGCGATGCGTCCCGTAGTGGGCACGCCCTGGCTCAGATTTTCCGCCTGGCCGGAAGAGGCGAAGCCCGAAACGGCGAGCGGACCTTGCGCCACCGCATAGACCTTGCCGTCGGCGCCGGTGAGCGGCGTGAAGACGAGCGTGCCTCCGGCGAGCGAGGTGGCGTCTCCGAGGGAAGAGACCGTGACATCGATGCGCGAGCCCTTGCCGATGAAGGCCGGAAGCTCGGCAGTGACCACGACGGCCGCGACATTGCGGGTGCGGGGCGAGGCTCCGCGGACGTTGATGCCGAGCCGGTCCAGCATCGAGCGCATGGACTGTTCGGTGAAGGGCGAGTTGCGCAGACTGTCGCCGGTGCCCTGGAGGCCGATCACGAGGCCATAGCCGATGAGCTGGTTCTCGCGCACGTTCTGCAGCGTGGCGATGTCCTTTATCCGCGTCTGCGCCTGCCCGGCCGTGCCCGCCAAGCCGAGAAGGAGCAGCGCCGAAATAAGGATGCGGATCATCGGGATCCGATCCTCAGCGTGCCGTCGGCCTGGACCAGTCCCGATATGATCTTTCCGGAATCGAGATTGCGCGCCTCGACAAGGTCGCCGACCGCGCCGGCGCGCAGCGGCTGCACGCGCGAGGTGATGGTGAGGCTTCCCGAGCGATAGACGGCGAGCACGGTGGTGCCCAAGGATACGGCATGCGGCTCGCGCACCGCGTTCAAGGGGATTGGCTTGCCTGGGAGCAGCGTCCTGCGGGCGACCTTGCCGACGAGCGCGGCCCGTTCCTCGAAGAGTCCGGTCGACGGCTCGTACCATGTGAAGGCGAGATCGACGATCTGGCCTTCGGCGATGGCGTCACCAGGATAGATGGTAACCGCGGGCACCGGCAGCGTGACGGTCGATTGCGCCAACGCCGGAAGGGCCGCGCAGAGCACGGCCCCGATCATGGCAACTATCGCAAGGGCGCGAGACGGCATTCGCTCTCCGCTACCGGATGCCGTTCGAAACGGCGGAGGCCATCTCGTCGGCGGCCTTGATGACCTTGGAGTTCATCTCATAGGCGCGCTGGGCAGAAATGAGTTCTGTGATCTCCTTCACGGGATCGACATTGGAGCTCTCGAGATAGCCCTGGTGCAGGGTGCCGAAGCTCGGATCGCCTGGCGCGCCGAGCGTGGGCGGACCGGAAGCATCGGTCTCGCGATAGAGGTTGCCGCCGAGAGGATCGAGCCCGGTTTCATTGGCGAAGTTCGCCATGGTGAGTTGACCAAGCTCCTGGAGCTGTGTCTGCCCGTCGACCCGAGCAAAGACCTGCCCCGTCTGGTTGATCTGGAGGTCGATCGTATTCGTAGGAACGGTGATGGCGGGCTCGAGCAGATAGCCGTCGACGGTCACGATCTGCCCCTGCGCGTTGGTGTTGAAGGCTCCGGCACGGGAATAGAGGACTTGACCGTCGGTTCCCTGGATCTGAAACCAGCCGCTTCCGGATATGGCGATATCGAGCTTGTTGCCCGTATTGGCGAGCGCCCCCTGCTGGTGGAGGTTGCGAATGGCTGCGGCGCGGACTCCCAACCCAAGCTGGGCCCCCTCGGGAACCACATTCTCGTTGCCGCGGCTCGGCACACCCTGAAGGCGCTCCACCTGATAGAGAAGATCGGTGAACTCCGCGCGGGCGCGCTTGAAGCCGGTCGTGTTGATGTTCGCGATGTTGTTCGCGATCACCTCGACATTGAGCTGCTGGGCATTCATGCCGGTGGCGGCTATGGCGAGCGCTTTCATGTCATGCCCTCAACTAGATGGCCATGCGGGTGAGTTCCTGATAGGCGCTCACCATCTTATCGCGCACCGCAATCGCGGCCTGGAGCGTCTGCTCGGCCGCCATGACGGCGTCCACCACTTCCTGCACCGAAGCCTTGCCGCGGATGCTCTGAAGGGATGAAAACTCCGCCTGCCTGAGGGTCTGGACGCCCTCGTTCGCGACCTCGGCCAGCATCCGGCCGAAATCGGCTTGCGCCACCGGAGCGGCAGACGGCCGGAGCGGCTGGGCCTGACCGACGCCCTGCGTGCCGAGCGTGTCGAGCGTCGCGCCGAATCTTGCGATGGGATTGAGCATCAGGTCCTCAGGAGATCGATAGTCATGGAGATGAGTTCGCGGGTTCGCTTGATGATGTGGAGATTGGCCTCATAGGAGCGGTTCGCCTCCCGCATGTCGGCCATCTCGGTGATCATGTTCACATTCGGAAGCTTCACGTAGCCGTTGGCGTCGGCCGCCGGATGGTCCGGCTGGTATTCCACGCGGAAGGGGGAGTTGTCGGTTCCGATATTGTCGATGTGGACAAGCGAGGCGCCCATCACACGGTCCAGCTCCTGGACGAAAGAAACCGTCTTGCGTCGATAAGGCTCGGAGCCGGGCGTCGAGCCGGTGGACTGTGCGTTGGCGAGGTTCTCGGCCACGACGCGCAAGCGATCGGACTGCGCCTGGAGGCCGGAAGCCGCGATCTTCAGCGACATCTGCAACGAGTCTGACATCGGCTCTATCCCTTCACGCTCAGCAAGAGCATGCGATGGAAGGCCTTGAGCACGCCCGTGTGCAGCGCGTAGGTGCGGTTGACCTCGTCAGCCTTGATGAGCTCGTTCTCCACGCTCACCGGATTGCCGGAGCGAACGAGGCTCCATTCCGCCACCGAGGAGACGGAAGCCTTGCCCGCCGGGTCGTAGCCGAGATGGCCAGGCCGGGTCGCGGCGAGCCGCATATGTGTCTCGTCCATGACCGCCGCGAAGGCCGGGACGTCGGCCGCCTGATAGCCGGGCGTGTTGATGTTGGCGATGTTGTCCGCGACCGTCGACTGGCGCACCGAAAGCCAGTTGGCAAGCTGCGAGGTCGCGGAGAACAGATAGATCTGGTTCATGCCGCCAGCCTAGGGCGTCAAACTTGTCCGAGGCTTGTGGACGAACGTCCTTCGCGCCTCAGGCCGCGGCGGCGGAGAGCCTTGCCGGAAGCCGTGCATCCGCGAGGGCAGCAGCCAGACAGGCGGTGTTGGCGGAAGGATCGGCGGACGGATTGGTGAAGGAAATGTAGTTGATCTCGACCGCTCCATGCTGCGCCGCCAAGGCAAGACAGAAATGGACGCTCACGCGCGGATGCCGGAATGCCATGTCGAGCTTGACTTCGGGCGCGCCGCTCCAGTCGAGAAGCACGTCGCCGGCCTCGCCGTAGCTCAGCGTGCCGGGCCTGAAATAGAGCTCGATCGCGGAGTTGATGAGATCGCCAATATTGGCGTACTGCTCCGTCCGCACGTAGGTGACCAGATCAACAACATCGACCAGACGCAGCTCGGTGGCGACCTCACGAACGCCTTCGGCAAGCGTGCGCTCCCGCTCCAATGCGTGGTCCGACTTCTGCCTCAGCATCGCCGATTCTCCCGCGACATGCAGCGACGTTCTGCCAGTGCAAGCCTGCCCCAGCCTGACCATCAGGCACGCGCCTCGGAACCCCGCTTACCGGACATGACCAGATAGAGGATCTCCGCCACGGCGCGGTAGAACTCGGGCGGAATCATGCGGTCGATCTCGACGACATCGTAGAGCGAGCGGGCGAGCGGCTTGTCCTCGATGACCGGTATCTCATTATCCTCGGCGATCTGCCTGATCTTGAGGGCGATCAGATCCTTGCCCTTCGCCAACACCAGAGGAGCCCCGCCTTCGTCGCGATTGTAGCGGAGGGCGACGGCGTAGTGGGTGGGATTGACGATCACCAGCGTCGCTTTCGGAACGGACGCGATCATGCGTTTGCGCAGACGATCCCGTGCCAGCGATTTCAGGCGCGCCTTGACGAGGGGATCGCCCTCGGTCTGCTTCATCTCGTCCTTCACCTCCTGGCGCGTCATGCGCAGGTTCCGCCGCCAGGAGACGCGCGCCCACACGAGATCGGCCGCGACAAGCACGATGGTGGCGACGCAAACCGCCGACAGCACCTTCATGGCGACGGTGAGGATCAGCTCCGGCAGGGCGCTTGGCTCGACGAACATGGCGTTCACGATCCGATGCTGCTCAGAGCGAAGAATAACAGCCGCGAC
>JBFXDI010000075.1:0-19812 GCA_050181295.1 Parvibaculaceae bacterium
CGGCAACGCTGTCGCGGCCGCGCCAGCGACGGATGGTGGTCTCGCTGACGCCGAACTCGGCAGCCAACTGCGCGACCGGCCTGCCGCTTGTGCGGATCAGAGCCCGCACCTTCGGCGTGGTGGTGGCATTGGCGTGCAGCTTCAGTTGCATGATGCAAGCCGCTCCCTGACAAAGGACATGCCCTGGCTTACACCGATTCCATCCACCCAATCATCCGCCACTGAACACCTTCGCGGGGACGAGCGGTTGGTTGCCTAGTTCAGACAGATGGGAAATCGGTCTAGATCGTTCGGGACCAGCCCCGGTCAGCGGCGGGAGAGCCGGCGGCTGTTGGCGCGAACCCGCCTGCG
Organism: Parvibaculaceae bacterium; assembly: GCA_050181295.1. Lineage (GTDB taxonomy): Bacteria > Pseudomonadota > Alphaproteobacteria > Rhizobiales > Aestuariivirgaceae > JBFXDI01. The sequence continues at coordinate 352 of JBFXDI010000075.1, forward strand.
AATGGGAACGAGCGCGGCGGCGAGACCCGCCGATGGCGCATGCAGCCCGCGGCTCCAGAATTTCGCCATGCCGGCATTGAACGCCAGGGCCGCCGAGACAAACGCCAGCGGCTTCTCCACGCTCATGCGCAGGATCTCGCGCTGGCCCGCAAGCGTTGGACGGAACGCCTCCGCCGCCAGAAGCTGAAGCCGCCATGCGACGACCAGCGGCGCGAAAAGTCCGATGCGTGCCGCGTCCGTGAAAGGGTCTCTGTTGCGCGCCATCTCTTCCTCCTGCCTTGGCACAAGCCAACGGCAGGAGGCATGGCGCGGTTCCGAACCCGCCGCTACTGGATGAGCTGATACTCGACCCGGCGGCTCATGGCGAAGAGTTCGTCCTCGCTGTACTTGCCCGGATCGTCGGCCTGGAACGGCTCGGAGCGGCCCTTGGGCACGATCTCCACGAGGCCCTTGTAGCCCTTCCCCTCGAGATAGACCTTCACGGCTTCCGCGCGGCCGGCGGAGAGGCGCAAATTGTAGGCGTCCGAGCCTCTGGGGTCCGTGTGGCCTATGAGGCGGACGCCCTTGACGGACTGGCTGCCGAGATAGGCAAAAATCTCCTGCGCCGCCGCCTCGCCGTCCGGCTCGAGCACATTCGAGTCATAGGCGAACCGTACGGGAATTGGCACGGCCGTCACGGTGAAGTTGCGGAATTTCGGATCGGCGAGGCCGGAAGGCGCACCTCTCACCTGGCGGCTCGCGATGAATGTCGGCGCCAGCGCCCTCGCCTGCACCGCGCGCTGATAGGCGTGCCGTTCGATTGCTTCCGGAGGCGCGCCGGGATTGGCCTTCTCGTCGCGCATGTCGTTGAGGGCCGCCTCGTAGGCCTGGAAGGCCTTGGGCCAGTCCTTGCGGTCGTAATAGGCATCGCCCAGCGAGACCGAGACCTGCCACGGCGTGGCGAGAGCCGCGACCGCTTCCAGCTCCGCAAGCTCCGGCTCCCGGCCCGCGCTCTTCGTCTCTGCGGCAAGCGCCTTGAGCGAGGAGAGCGCCAGCACGCGGGCGAGCCTGGCGCGATAGTCGGAATCGCAGGTGGTATCGCCGAGCGCCTGTCGCAGGAGTTCGGGATAGAGCTGCCGCTCGCCCTTCTCCATGGCGGCCTGGACGGATTTGTTCAGGGTGCCGCAATCGGCGAAGGCGGGCGCGGCCAGGCAAATGGCGAGCGCTGCCCCGAGAAGGGGCAGCGCCAGCGTGTTGCGGGAGGTCGCGGACGACATCACTTGACCGTCACCTTGATCGCCGCGCGCGAGACGCCGGACCGGGAGGCGACATTCTCATCCACAGCCGTGGCGTCGGTCTTGACCTCGGCTGTCTCCGTCTTGGCTTCGGCCACCTTCTTGGCCTCGACCGCCTCCTTCTTCACCTCCGCCGCCTCGACGGCGATGGCGCGCGTCACGTACTTCTCGTACTCGCCGAGGCTGGTGAAGGCCTTGGCGTCGAAGTTGTGCGTGATGTTGTCGACGCTGCGGGTCTTGCTCTTGGGATTGCAGAGCGCAATCACCGTCTCGAGGCCCGGGTCCTGCATGCGGAACTGGAACGGCGCATCCGGAGCCGGGAACTCGAAGGCCTGCTTCGCCTTGATGAAGGAGTCCTGCTGGAACTTGTTCGGGAACAGGACCGTGCCGGTGCCCTTCGCGTCGACGTTGATCAGCGTGAGACTGCAGTCGGTGTCGCTCTGCACGATGAAGACCGGCTTGTCGTTGACGGCGTACTCCGTCTTGTCGGCGACCAGCGTGAGCGCCGTCTTGCCGTCGACCTTCGAGTCGCCTTCGTTGACCTTGGCGACCTCGGCCTTCTTCTCGCCTTCGGTCGCGGCCGCCGCTTCGTCGAGCTTGATCATCTCGTCGTCGGTGACCTGCGACAGGATCTGCGAGAACTCAGCCTCGAACTCGTCGCGCGGGATCGAGGCCTGCTTCACGCGGTTGAGGACCCGGCGAGCCTCGGTCTCCTGGATCGCGAGTTCCTCGAACTTCTTCTCGTCGATCGTGAACTCGGCCGCGACGCCCACGAGCGTCAGGTCACGCTCGTAGTGGTTGGAGAGGGCGTTGATCATCTCGATGCCGTCGATCTTGGCATTGGCATCGATACCGGCCCGCTTCAGAGCGTCCTGGAAGCGCTGCATGTCCGTCTTGAGGATGCGATCGACCTCCTCCTGCACCGGATAGAGCGCCTCGACCTTGTCGCGCACGTCCTTGGAGAAGCTGCGGTCGTTGAGCACGTGCGCGCGGACCTGGTCGATATAGAGCCGGATGCCCTGGTCGTGGCAGCCCATGCAGGAGATGCCGTTGGTCACCGCGAAGTCCTTGCGGTCCTTGTCGCGCACGATCGAGGTCGGGCCCTTGTCGAGCTGCTCGCCGTTGGACTTGTTGAGGTAGTAGGCCTGGAACCCGTTCGGCAGCGACCAGATGCTCTCGCCGCCATCGTGGTGGAAGGCGTTGTCGCCGAACGGTCCAAGCGGGTGTTCGAAGAGGCTCTGAACGCCCTTGTTGCCTTCGAAGTCGTAGGACGTCCAGAAGTAGCCGGTCGAGATGTTGTGCCTCTCGATCAGGCGGTTGTTCTGGCTGACGAACGACTTGCGCGAGGCGACGCGGGTCACGAGGAACTTCTCGATGTTCGACTTGACGTCGAGATTGAGCGACTTCTCGAGATCCTGCGCCGTCTTCGGCAGCCTCAGGAGTTCATGGTAGAGAGCGGGGCGCGCGGCTGTGAAGGCCAGCCAGTCGCCGCGCACATAAGGCACCTTCGTGTTCACGCGGCTGACGAGGTCGCCATAGCGCTTGACGTCGGGCTTCACGGCGTAGGGGTAGACCTTGATGATCTTGTTCCAGTCCTCCTCGTTCCAGTTGAGGTCGTCGAGGTTGAACTTGATCAGCGTGCCGTGCTCGTCCACCGTCTGGAGCGTGAGCACTTCCGGATTGGTGGAGAGGCTGTTCAGGAGCTTGACGACGGCCTGCTGGTAGACCTTCATCTCCTCATCCGTGGAGCAGGCGTTGTAGAGGTTCGCCAGCGAGATGTAGCGCATGCCCTTCACGCGGTGATCGGGCTCCTGGTCGAGGTCGTTGGCGATGGCGTTGACCATCTCCTCGTTGTCCACGAAGTCGCGCGCTGCGCAGGCGGCCTCGGCCGACAGCTTGAGGGAAACGATCCAAGCCCGGATGGCGGCGACCTCGGCTTCGGTAGGCGTTTCCGCCAGGAAGTTGGAGCCGTCCTTGATGTCGTAGGGCATGTTGCCCGAAGCGATCTGCTTGATCAGCTCCGAGGCGTCCGGATTGCCGGGAATGACGAGTCCCGGATTGCGGGCCATCGCCTGCAGCAGCAGGATGTTGCCGAAGCCGCCGGCCGGCTTCACGCGGTTCTCGAGCGCTCCGTCCTGATGGCAGCGGGCACAGTGCTTGTCGAGGGCCGCGAAAGCCGCTTTCTCGATGTCGTTCGTGGGCTGCGGAATGTTCTCGATCGCCTTCTGCGCGTTCTCGGGCGCGGGGTCGGACGGATTCGCCACGACATTGACGACGGCCGGCTGCTCAACCTGCGCTGGCGGCTGCTGGGCGGCCTGCGCCGGCTCTTCAGCCTGCGCTGGCGGCTGCTGGGCGGCCGCCGGCTGCTCGGCGCTGTCGGCTTCTTCCGCTTCGGCGGCATCGGCTGCGGGATCCTGCGGCGCGGGCTGCTCGGCTTGCGGCGCGGGCTGCTCGGCCTTCGGGGCGGGAGCGGCATCGTCGGCTTGAGCGCCGATGGGTATGCCGTAGACGGCGCACATCAGCGCCAGGCTCGATGCGACGATGAGCGTCTTCTTATGCTTGTTCGACATGGGCGTAACCTCTTGGGTCTTCGATGTTCGAGGGGTCATGGTGCTGGCTTGCGTCACGGTTTCGGCATGATCTGGTAGCGAAGGCTCGCCACCGACCACTCCATCGCCTCCGTATTGTCCTCCGGGCTCGAGGTTGCCGCTGGTTCACCCAGTGCGGCGGCGATCTGCGGAAGGAAGGTTTGGACCGCTTCCTCGCGCGGAATGACGGCGATCGCCCGCGTTCCCACTGCCTTGTCCCAATCGATCTTGCGTTTCGCCACGACGGCGACGATCTGGCCTGAGCTCGGCTCGGTCGCGTCGAAGCTGATCCCGTAATAGCTGTCCGGCACCATCAGCGGCGCGCCGGCGCGGATGCGCCCCTCGCTGTCGCGCTTGCGGCTGAACTGGTTCGGATAGAGCTGGATGAGTTGGCCCTCGTCCGTAAGGTTGAGCAGGATGAGGAACCCGTCATGCGGGCTCGTGACCTGGAACCGGACGTCCTTCACGCCGACCGTGATCGGACCGTCGGGCTTGACCGCGAGCGTCACGCCGAGCGTGTTGCCCTTGGCAAGGAAGTCCGTGACCGTGTCGGAGGTGATCTTCTTGTCCTTGCCGGCCTCGCCCTTCTCCGCCACCACGGCCACGCCATGCGCGGACTCCGGATCGAGACGCGGCGTGAGTCCCATCTCGCACTGCGCCTTGTGTGAAGTGCAGTAGGCCTGGGAGCCTTCGGTGATGTAGGTGAGGAGTTCCGGATTGCTGACGGACCCGTTGCCGTTCTTGTCGGCCTTCCCTTCACCGATCCCCTCGATGTAGAGGCGCGTGAAAAGGCCGCCGATCCGCTTCGGGTCGGCTGCGTCGATCATCGCCGCCTGGCTGGCGGAGACCGCGCTCCAGACCACGAGGTCGAGTCCATCCGGCGTCTTGTCCAGCCAGCCGCCTTCGGCCTTCTGCTTGGCGACCTGCTCGCCGCCCTTGGCTTCGACCACGATGGCGCGAGTGGCTTCCGGCAGCGGTGGCGCGCGCAGCAGATCGCCTTCGTTCTCGGCATTGCCGCGGCTCACGCGGCCCGAGAAGCCGGCATCAACCACGAGTGTCACCTTGCGGCCCTTGAGGGCGCCGAGGAGCTCGGAGATGAGATCGTCCGTCACGAGGCCGTCGATGGCGAGGACGCCTCCTTCGGTGGAAACCTTGGCGTCGAACGGCACGAGGCCTTCATCGAGGCCGTCGGCCTCGTCGCCGCTCTCGTCCGGCGCGAAGTAGCCGATGCCGGCGAAGTAGAGATAGACCTTGTCGCCCTCCGACGTGCCGTCGACCAGCCACTCCTTCAGGGATGCGCGGATGCCGTCGGCGGTCGCGTCCTTGTCGCTGAGGGTCCGGACGTTCGGATCGGTGAAGCCGAGCTTCGTGGTGAGCAGCAGGCGCACCGCGGCGAGATCGTCCGTTGCCGGCGAACCGACCTTGGCGTCGAGCCGCGAATCGGCGTGCTTGTCGATGCCGATCAGCAGCGCACGGTCCGCCGCCTGGGCCACACCCAGGGGCAGGAACAGCGCGAGGAGAGCGGCAGCGGCGCGCATCTCACTTCCCCCCGCTCGTGTAGATGCTGATCATGGCGAACTGAAACTTGCGGTCGCCGAGCGCACGCTCGACGGTGCCGCGCAGAGGGATGGCGAGGTCGGCGCTCTTCATGCCCTGAAGCGCCGCATGCAGATCCGTGAGCGGCTGCTCCGTGAACACCGCGATCAGATGCTCGGCGCCGAAAGGCGGCTTGTCCGGGCGGAATGTCCAGTCCGCCTTGCGGCCGCGCCAGTCGACATTGACCTCTTCCGGTTCCACGAAGAACTCCACGCGCCCGTCGGGCGCCAGGTTGAACAGCGTCACGTAGGGAAGCTCCGCGCCTTCGAAGGACAGCGAAATTTCCTGGCCGAGTTTGTAGGTCTGGTTACCTGAATGCAGGATGAACTTTCCTGGCGCGCCGCTCGCGTGGTTCTGCAACCATTTGATCGTGGCCCATTTTCCGAACACGGGCACGACCGAGCGCTCGTTCACGTCGAGCGCCACCGGCCCGCCGACGATATGCTCGACGACGCCCGTCGAGACGTTCCAGAAGAGCTCCGATTGCGCGATGTCCGGCACGACCTTAACGCCCGCCACCTTGGCCGGCACGTCGGATGTTCCGTCGATCACCGCCACCGGCAGGGAATCGGCATCCGGGCTCACCTGCTTCTCGGGCGCAGACTTTACCGATTCGATGATCGCCGCGCGTCCGGCCCGAACCGGGAGCACCTGCGGCGTCTGCTGGCTTTCCACGAGCTGGTGCACGGAGGGAACGAGGAAGCTCACGAGCTCTTCCTGCGTGATGCGTCCATCCTTGTCGCGGTCGGCGCCCCCTTCGATGGCGCGCGCGAAGGAATAGGAGAGCGCGCCGCGCTCCTGGCCCTCGATGCGGATCTCGGGCACCACCCGGCTTTCCTCGGTGGCAGCGATGAAAGTCACTTCCTTGAAGTCGTCCGGCTTGGCGTTGGCGAAGGCCGGCGGCGGCAGCGTCAGGTGATCCTCGGTGATCTCCGGAATGGTCACGTTGCGGAACCGGACGCTGGGTGTGGAGGCGCTCCGGTACATGGTGCCTGAATGGCAGGAATCGGCGATGAAGACGACGCGCACCCCCTTGTCGTCGGCGAGCTTCAGCCACTCGAACATCTCGTCGTCGACGATCCGCTCGGCATTGTCCGGCGCGTTCGGCGCGAAGCCGCCAAGCAGGAAGTTCTCGTTCTTGCCGTCAGCCTCCCCGCCGCGGCCGGGTGGCTCGGGCTCCTGGCTTCCGTGTCCGGCGTAGGAGAAAACGAGCGTATCCCCCGGCTGGCTGATCTCGACAAGCGACGTCCAGGTCGACTGGATCGCCGCCTTGGTCGCCTCGCCGTCCGTCAGGAGGCGCACGTCGCTTGCTCCCGCCTCCTTCATCGCCTTGGCGATGTCCTGGGCGTCGTTGACGGCGCCGAAGAGCTGGTTGCGCTCGCCGAGCTTGGGGTACTTGTCGATGCCGATGACAACGCCACGCAGTTCCGCAGCGATGGCTGGGGCTGTCAGGAGGCACAGGCCGGCAACAATGGCGCAAAGGCGGACGCACAGCCTGGGGCCGGGCAGGTCCAAAGGTTGCGAAGACATCACTGGCTCCCTTCGAGACGCCTAACCGCCCACTCTCCCTACGGAAACGCCGATCGTAGGAGAAAGGCGAAACCGTGGCAACATTGTCGGAAATTGTGGCGGGACGGCCTTTTGGAGGCGCTTTAGGGCCTTTCCGAACCCGCGATGCGGCGGCGGATGAGCGCCGCGATGGCGTCGGCCAGGTGCTCATCCGCGATGTTATAGGCGCCGGCCTTCACCCGGATGCCATGGGCCTCTCGCAGGACTTCCGCGTGCGTGAACCCTTGCGGCGGCTCGAACTTGTAGCAGGCAAGCTCGTAGAGCTGCCCCAGCGGATCGCGGAAATAGAGCGAATCCATAAAGCCCCGGTCGATCTCGCCGGAGTTGCGGAAGCCCGCCTCCTCGAGCCGCTTTCCCGCCTGGGTATAGGCCGCGCGCGAGACGATGAAGGCGATATGGTGCAGGTTGCCGATCCCGTTGGGGTTGGGCCGCGGATCGGGCTTCAGGTCCTCGCGGGTGAAGACAGTGATCAGGCGTCCGTCGCCCGGATCGAAGTAGAGATGATTCGTGTCCGGATCGTCGAGATTGGGCTGCTCGAAGACCAGCGGCATGCCGAGCACGCCTTCCCAGAAGCCGACCGAGGTCTGCCGGTCGGCGCCGTTGAGTGTGATGTGATGCACCCCCTGGGCCTGGACGACGGTCATGCGCATTCCTTCCGTTGCATGCAGATTTTCAGGAGATCATCGTCTTGGCTGCGATCGCGTCTTCGTGCAGGCGCACCGCTTCCCTGTCGAAGCAGCAGAACACGACCCGTTCGATAGGATGCGGCCGTCTATCAAGGAAATCTCTCACTGTCGCGACTGCGATCGAGGCGGCGCGAGATTTTGGAAACCCATAGACGCCTGTCGAGATGGACGGGAAGGCGATGGAGGCAAGCGCGCGCTCGGTGGCGAGCTCCAGGGACCTCGAATAGCACGAGGCGAGACTCTCATCCTCGCCCGCGCCACCGCCCTTCCAGACCGGGCCGACGGCATGGATCACATATCGGGCGAGTAGCCGGTAGCCACGGGTGATTTTCGCATCTCCCGTGGCGCAGCCGCCGAGCGAGCGGCATTCCGCCAGGAGCTCGGGGCCCGCCGCCCGGTGAATGGCGCCGTCCACCCCGCCACCACCGAGCAGCGATTCGTTGGCCGCGTTGACGATGGCGTCCACGGCCAGTGTCGTGATGTCCGCCTGCACAACCTTGAGGCTGCTCATTTTGCGTTCCCGGCCATGCCGTAGTATGGCGCGGGGGAAAGCAGGAGACCAGCGATGCCCGGCAGCGATACCCCGTTCCATCAGCCCATTTCCGGCATGGAGGTGCCGCGCTTCGCGGGGCCAGCCACCTTCATGCGCCTGCCCCTTGTCGAGATCGAGAAAGCTCGGAACCTCGACATCGGCCTCTTCGGTGTACCGTGGGACGGAGGCACCACCAATCGCCCCGGCCCCCGCCATGGGCCGCGCCAGATGCGCGACATGTCGGCCATGATGCGCCGCGTGCACCACGTGCATCGGATCGCGCCCTACGACCTCGCCAACTGCGCCGATCTCGGCGATGCGCCTGTCAATCCCGCCGATCTCCAGGATTCGCTCAAGCGCATCGAGGGATTCTTCGAGGCGGTCGTCGCCAGGGGCATCCGACCTCTTGCCGCGGGCGGCGATCATCTGTGCTCGCTTCCGGCGCTGCGCGCGCTCGGCCGCAAGGCGCCCGTGGGCATGGTGCATTTCGATGCCCATTCCGATCTCTGGGACAGCTATTTCGGCGGCTTCAAGCTGACGCACGGCACGCCCTTCCGCCGCGCCATCGAGGAGGGCGTGCTCGATCCGAAGCGTACGATCCAGATCGGCCTCAGGGGCTCCGTCTACGACTGGGAGGACCGCGATTTCGGCAAGGCCGCCGGCGTGCGCATGATGGACATCGAGGAGGCGACAGCCCTCGGTCCCGATAAGGTGATGGCGCTCGCCCGCGAGGTGGTTGGCGGCGGTCCGACCTATGTGAGCTTCGACATCGACTGCCTCGACCCGGCCTTCGCGCCCGGCACCGGCACACCCGAGGTCGGCGGCTTCACGCCGCGCGAGGCGCAGGCGCTTTTGCGGGGTCTGAAGGGCTTGGACATCGTGGGCGCGGACGTGGTCGAGGTCTCACCGCCTTTCGATCCTTCCGGCTATACGGCCTTGAACGGGGCCACGATGATGTGGGAGCTTCTCTGCGTGATGGCGCTGGGGGTCAAGAAGACGAAAAGGAAATAAACCATGCCGTCGCCGGTCCAGGAGGCCCAGGCCCTGCTTGGCAAGGGAATGGCCGCTGAAGCCCAGGCTCTGGCGCGGCGCCATCTCGTGGCCGCGCCGGGTGACACGCAGATGCACTATGTCGCCGCCGTTGCTTCCGTTCGCCTCGGCGACAAGCCGGCGGCGCTCGATCACTTCGCCCGCGTCCGCGACCGCCTGCTCAAGCAAGGTGGGCAGGTCAAGGGGTTCCTGCAGCTTGCGCGGGACTACAAACGGGCGGGGGCGCCCGAGGAAGGCATCCCGCTCCTCGAGCGGGCGGCGGCCGCAGCGTCCGGAGAGGCCTCGATCCATGCCGAGCTCGCCGACGCCCTCCTGAACGCGAACCGGCTTGAAGAGGCGGTCACCTGCGCGGCAAAGGCCGTTGCGATCGCTCCAGCGTCTGCCGGGGCCTGGTCCACGCTGGGCGCCGCCGAGCACAAGCGCGGCCGCTTCGATGCCGCGCTCGACGCCTACCGGAAGGCGCGCGAGCTGATGCCGGACTGGCGCTTCCTCGACAACAACATCGCTGCCGCGAGCATCGCTGCGGGAAAGCCCGAGGCAGCGGTCGCCGCCGCGACCGACTGGCTCGCGGCGGAGCCCGGCAACGCCGAGGCGCTGTCCTTCCTGGCGCTGGGGCTGAACGAGGCGGGACGCCTGGAGGAGGCGCGTACGCTTCTCGATTTCGACCGGCTGGTGAAGAGCTACACCTTCGATCCGCCGCCCGGCTTTGGGAGCACGGATGCGCTGAACGACGCGCTCGAGGCGCACGTGCTCGCGCATCCGAGCCTCAAGACGCCGAAGCTCACGGACGCCAACTACCATCACCCCGCGCTTCGCATCTCCGATGACCTGCTGGAGGGGGAGAGGGGTCCGGTGGCCGCTCTCGAAGGCCTCATGCGGGAGGCGGTCGAGCGCTACGGGCGGGACACGGGCGAGCCCGGCAGCCATCCGTTCCTCGCCCACCGCCCGCCGAGCGTCGACATCTATGCCTGGGCCGCCGTGCTGGAGGGCGAAGGCAACCAGCATGCGCATATCCACATCGATGGCTATCTCAGCGGCTGCTACTACGTTCGCATACCGAAGGAGATTTCAGCGCCCGGGAACGGCGCTGACGGGGTGATCCGCGGCGGCTTCGAAGTGGGCCGCCCTCCAGCGGAGGTCGGCTGCAAGGCTGAGCCCATGACGCGCGCTATCAAGCCCTTCGAGGGGCTGATGGTCATGTTTCCGGCCTACCTCTATCACCAGACGATCCCGTTCGAATCGACCGAGCGGCGCATCTGCATCGCCTTCGACGTGCTTCCGGCCGGCCGCCAGCGCGCCGGCCATTAGAGCGGAACGGGCTCGGCGCTTAAGCCTTGATCGGCAGCGTGAAAAGCTTGCCGAACTGCGGCAGCGAGTCGTTGACGCCGGCAAGCCTCAGCGCATGCCATGCCATGGCGTGGTTGGATGAAGTCACCGGCAGTCCGATCTCCTTCTCGATAACGGCCGCCGCCTCCACCAGCCTCACCGCCGTGCAGGAGACGAACACGCAGTCCACGTCCGCCGTGTCCAGGAGCTTCTTGATGCCCTTGCGCACCGAGGCGGGCGAGATGCGGGCGACCTTCGGGTCGTATTCCTCGTTGAAGGAGCCGAAGACCGGCACCTGGAAGCCGCGCGCCTTGATATAGTCGGCGACGATCTGGTTGACGTCGGCACGGTAGGGCGTGAGCACACCGATGCGGCTGGCGTCCATGGCGCGGAAGGCCTCGAAAGCGCCGGTGATTGGCGTCGTGCAACGCGCGTCGGGCTTGGCGGCGCGCAGCTTCTCGAACACCTTCTCCTCGCCGATCGCCATGGAGGCGGATGTGCAGCCGAACGCGATCACCTCGAGCGGGAATGACGGCAGGATGAGATCGGCCGCCACCGTCAGCTTGGGCTCCATGGCCCTGAGCGTCTCGGGCGTGATGGTCGTGTCGTTGAAGACGCGGCTCTCGTAGAGGGCAAGTCCCGGCACCGCCGCGAAGATCTGCCGCCACTCGTGCTCGATCGTGAAATCGGAGGCGAGGACCACGAGGCCGATTTGCCCGCGGCTCGCGATGCCGTTGTCGGTCTCGAAGGGCAGGTGCTCGATCAGCACCATGTCGTCCTGGGGGGCAATGGCGCGGGCAGCTTGGGTCATCGGTTGGAGAACTCCCTTTCTCGGCGGCCGCCTATTCTACTTCACCTTGCAGGAAAAGGAGGCGGCCGGCGCATGTCGCAGCCTCATACTAGAGTCGAATTTGCCGCATGTCTCAAGCATCCTAGCGTTGCGTAAGAGGGAGTCGGATGGGAGGCGGCGGGGCGGCAGGCTCTGCCTGCAAGACCGCTGTAGCGGCGTTTTCCCGGCGTCTGGGCGCCCTCCGTGACCCACTGGGAGGATTCCTGATGACTGCTGCCGCCGACTATGCACAGCCGCGCGCGATGACCCCCGAGGAGAGGAAGGTGATTTTCGCCTCCTCGCTCGGCACGGTCTTCGAATGGTACGACTTCTATCTCTACGGTTCGCTCTCAGCCATCATCGCGGCTCAATTCTTCTCCGGCGTCAACCCGACCGCCGCGTTCATCTTCGCGCTTCTAGCCTTCGCAGCCGGCTTCGCGGTTCGCCCCTTCGGCGCCATCTTCTTCGGCCGCCTGGGCGACCTGGTCGGAAGGAAGTACACCTTCCTCATCACCATCATGCTCATGGGCGTGTCGACCTTCGTCGTCGGCATCCTGCCCAGCTATGCGACCTGGGGAATACTGGCGCCGGTGGTTCTCATCGGCCTTCGCCTGCTGCAGGGCCTGGCGCTCGGCGGCGAGTATGGCGGCGCAGCGACTTACGTAGCGGAGCACGCGCCTCAAGGCCGTCGCGGGTTCTACACCTCGTGGATCCAGACGACGGCGACACTCGGGCTCTTCCTCTCGCTGCTCGTGATCCTCGGAACCCGGACCTATCTGGGCGAGGAAGCCTTCGCGGCCTGGGGCTGGCGCATCCCCTTCCTGCTGTCGATCATCCTGCTCGGCATCTCGGTCTGGATCCGGCTGACGCTGAACGAAAGCCCTGCCTTCCAGAAGATGAAGGCCGAGGGCAAGGGCTCCAAGGCGCCGCTCACCGAGGCTTTCGGCCGCTGGGAGAATGCCAAGGTCGCGCTCGTCGCCCTCCTCGGCGGCACCGCCGGCCAGGCCGTCGTCTGGTACACGGGCCAGTTCTACGCCCTCTTCTTCCTGACCCAGACGCTCAAGGTCGACGGCGCGACCGCCAACATCCTGATCGCGCTCTCGCTTCTCATCGGCACGCCGTTCTTCATCGTCTTCGGTGCGCTTTCGGACAAGATCGGCCGCAAGCCGATCATCCTCGGCGGCTGCCTCATCGCCGCCCTCACCTACTTCCCGCTGTTCGGGCTCATCACCCACTATGCGAACCCCGCGCTTGAGCGGGCGCAGATCTCGGCGCCGGTCACCGTCGTCGCCGATCCGAACGAATGCTCGTTCCAGTTCAACCCGGTGGGCACCTCGAAGTTCGTGACCTCCTGCGATATCGCCAAGAGCTTCCTCGCACGCAACTCGGTGAACTACTCCAACCAGGAAGCGCCGGTAGGAACGATCGCCAGCGTCAAGATCGGTGACACGGTGATCAACTCCTTCGCCGGAGCGGGCCTCGCAGCGGCGGACTTCAAGACGCAGTCCGACGCCTTCACGGCCTCCATGACGGAAGCGATCCGCGGCCACGGCTATCCGGCAAAGGCGGACCCGGCCGAGATAAACAAGCCGATGGTCGTGCTGCTTCTGACCGTCCTGGTGCTGTTCGTCACCATGGTCTACGGGCCGATCGCCGCCCAGCTCGTCGAGCTGTTTCCGACCCGCATCCGCTACACCGCCATGTCCTTGCCCTACCACATCGGCAACGGCTGGTTCGGCGGGTTCCTGCCCACCACGGCCTTCGCCATGGTGGCCGCCACCGGCGATATCTACTACGGGCTTTGGTATCCCATCGTCGTGGCGCTCATGACCTTCGTCATCGGCATGTTCTTCATGCCCGAGACGAAGGACCGCCAGATCAGCGACTGGCACTGACATCCACGAGCATGAACATGCGGCCCCGCCAATGGCGGGGCCGTTGTCGTCTCAGGACTGGCCTCCGCTTTCCCTGGGTCCACCGTTGCCCGGCTCCTCCTCCGGATCGGGTTCCTCCAGCGCCGGAACGGCATAGACGCCGCGGAGCCAGCGGTTGAGGTCGATGTCGGCGCAGCGCGCCGAACAGAACGGACGGTACTTGCGGACAGCAGACTTGCTGCAGATCGGGCAGCGTCCCTTGATGGCGTCGCTCTCGCCGCTCATGCGCCTTCGCGCGCGGCGTTCATCCAGGTGAAGTAGACGGGAAACCCGTTGCCCTGGAGAAGCGTCACGGTCTCGTAGACCGGAAGCCCGACGACCCCTGAATGCGATCCGTTGAGCGCGCGCACGAATGCCTCCGCCCGGCCCTGAATGGCATAGCCGCCGGCTTTCCCGCGCCACTCGTCGCTGGCGACATAGGATTGGACATCCTCGCGTGTCAGCCGCTTGAAGCGCACCTTGGTATCGACCATGCGTTTGCGCACCGAGCCCTGCGGCGTGATCAGGCAGAGCGCCGTGTAGACGTGATGGGCGCGGCCGGAAAGGAGATCGAGCGCGGCCTCCGCCTCCTCCGCCGTTTGCGGCTTGCCGATGACCCGCCGGCCGACCGCCACCACCGTATCGGCCGCCAGGATGAAGATCGGGCCCTCTAGCGCCTTGACGAGTGGCGCGCGGCTCGCCGTCTTTGCCTTCTCCTCCGCCAACCTGAGGGCGAGCGCCCGCGGCGTCTCGCGTTTTTTCTGGGTCTCGTCGATATCGACCGGATTGAGCAGATCCGGCGGCAGCGCCGCCTGCTCGAGCAGCGCGAGGCGGCGCGGCGAGGCGCTGGCGAGCACGAATTTTACGCGCTTTTCGGTCATTCCCGAGCCCATCTGGTTGCCGCGCGACAATGCGGAGGATGGCAGCCGAAATCAAGCGCCGAGGGCATCACACACCCCTCGCCGCGAAGGTGCCGAAGCGGGCCCGCAGACGCTTCAATATGCCGTCCCGCACGTCGCGGTAGGCATCGAGAATCTGGTCGCGGCTGCCGGTGACGATCGAGGGATCCATCGTGGGCCAGTATTCGACCTCCACCGCCATGGTCCGCGTCATCTCCATCGCCTTGTGATGCGCTTCCGGCGCCAGCGAGATGATGAGGTCGAAGCTCGAATCGTCGAGATCCTCGAACGACCTCGGCCGGTGCTTCTTCATGTCGATGCCCATCTCGTCCATGACAGCCACCACGAAGGGATCGGTTTCGCCCGGCCTCACGCCGCAGGACTGGACATAGACCTTGTGGCCGTAGAAATGCCGCATCAGGTTTTCCGCCATGGGCGAGCGGATGACATTCTGGCTGCACGCGAAGAGGATCGCGCCCGGCAGGTCTGAGGCCATGCTCAGGCCCTAGCCCCGCCAGTGCAGGACGCAGAGGAGCGTGAAAAGCCGCCGGGCCGTGTTGTCGTCGACCTCGACCTTGCCTGCGAGCCTTTCCTTGAGGATGTCGCTGCCTTCGTTGTGGAGGCCGCGCCGCGCCATGTCGATGGTTTCGATCTGGCTTGGGGTGGCCGTGCGGATCGCCTGATAGTAGCTGCCGCAGATGAGATAGTAGTCCTTGACGATGCGCCGGAAGGGCGAGAGCGCCAGGCCGATCATCGTGCAGCGCTCGGTTCCCGCGTCCGCGATGTCGAGGATGAGGCGCTTCTCGGCGATAGCGAGGGTCAGCCTGTAGGGCCCGCGATCGTGGCCGTTGACCTTGAAGCTGTTGTCCTCGAGGAGATCGTAGATAGCGACCTTGCGCTCGTGCTCGATGTCGGCATTGGCGGCGCCGAGCGTCTCGTCGAGCACCACCGAAATGAGGCGGTCGACGCCCTTGCCTGCCTTGTCTTCGTCAGTCTCGGTGGTGCCGCTCATGGCCGCGCCTCTCTCCCGACGGGGGACTTACTCCATGTTGAGGCGGATCGCCACCGAGCGCGCATGCGCCTCGAGCCCTTCCGCCCGCCCCAGGGCTATGGCGGAAGGTCCGAGCTTCGCCAGCGCGCCGCTGTCGAGCTTCAGGATCGTGGTGCGCTTCATGAAGTCCAGCACCGAAAGGCCGGAGGAGAACCGGGCCGAGCGGGCCGTCGGAAGCACGTGGTTGGGGCCGCCCACATAGTCGCCGATCACCTCCGGCGTGAAGGCCCCGATGAAGATGGCGCCGGCGTTGCGGATAAGCCCCGCCAGCCGTTCGGCGTCGGACGCGGCGATTTCCAGATGCTCTGGCGCCACCCGGTCGACCAGGGGTACCGCGCTGTCGAGGTCGTCGGCGATGATGATGGAGCCGTGGTCCTCCCAGCTCCGCCGGGCGATATCGGCCTTGGGCAGGGTCTTGAGCTGCCGGACGAGCGAATCTTCGACGGCCCGCGCGAAGGGCTCGTCATCCGTGACCAGGATCGATTGCGCGGTCGGGTCGTGCTCGGCCTGCGCCAGGAGGTCGGCGGCGATCCAGCCGGGATCGTTGGACGCGTCCGCCAGCACGAGGACTTCCGAGGGACCGGCGATCATGTCGATGCCGACGGTGCCGAAGACCTGCCGTTTGGCTTCGGCGACGTAGGCATTGCCCGGCCCCACGATCTTCGCGACCGGAGCGATGCTCTGCGTGCCGTAGGCAAGGGCCGCCACGGCTTGCGCGCCGCCGATCCGGTAGATCTCCTCGATGCCCGCAAGCCGAGCCGCCGCCAGCACCTGCGGATTGAGGTGATCGTCCGGCGTCGGCACCACCATGACGATGCGCTCCACCCCCGCCACGCGCGCCGGAATGGCGTTCATCAGCACCGATGAGGGATAGGCCGCGAGCCCGCCCGGCACATAGAGTCCCACCGCCTCGATAGCCGTCCAGCGATGTCCGAGCTCGACGCCGGCGGCGTCCCTGTATCGGTCGTCTGAGGGGCGCTGCCGGCCGTGATAGGCTTCGATGCGCTCCGCCGCGAGCTTGAGCGCCGACAGCACCGTTCGATCGCAAGCCTTGAGCGCCGCCTCGATCTCCTGCGCGCCGATCCGCAGCCGATTCGCTACCAGCGGAAAGCGGTCGAAGCGGCGCGTATATTCGATCAGCGCCTCGTCGCCCCTCGCCCGCACATCGGCGATGATGGCGGCAACCGCCCGCGTCACGTCCTCGGATTGCCCGCGCCGCGCTCCCAGAAACGCCTGGAAGCGCGCCTCGAAATCCGGCTCGCTCGCCTTCAGCCACTGCGCCACGACCGCACTCCCGCCCGGATGCGCGTCAGCCGTCGGAATGGGCCGGCATGCGCCGGGTTTCCCATGCCGGTCCCAGATCTTCGAGGGTGACCTCGATGCACTCGACGTCGGCTTTCAGCCCCATGCCGCCGGAAAACACCAGTTCGATCGTTCCCGCGGGTGGCTCTCCGGCCGGATGGAACAGGATGGCCAACAGCGAATGCACGGTATCGCCGGTCGTGAAGTTGAGCCGCGACACGCGCGTGACACGGTCCATGCGGAAGCCCGTCCGTCGCCTCTCAAGCTGCTTCGATGATTCGATCCAGTTGAAGCGGTTGACGATCATCGCAAGCTTCCGCTCGCCCGGGAGGTAGGCCACATCGTCCGCCTTCAGGATGGCGTCCTGAAGATTGGCCGAGATGACCGCCAGGTCTTCCTCGTCGAGCGCGGTGAGGCGGAGCAGTTCCATTAGGCCTCAGGCTCCCGCCACGCGCTCGATGTCGGCGCCACAGCCCTTGAGCTTGGCTTCGAGCGTCTCGAAGCCCCGATCGAGATGGTACACGCGGTGCAGCGTGGTTTCGCCTTCCGCCGCAAGCGCCGCGATGACGAGGGAGACGGAAGCCCTGAGATCGGTCGCCATCACCTCCGCGCCCCTCAGCGAGGCGACGCCGCGGACCAGCGCGGTGTCACCGTGAAGCGTGATGTCGGCGCCGAGCCGGGCCAGCTCCTGCACATGCATGAAGCGGTTCTCGAAGATCGTCTCCTGGATCGAGGAGACCCCGTCAGCACGGGTCATGAGGGCCATGAACTGGGCCTGGAGATCGGTCGGAAAGCCCGGATAGGGCTGCGTCTCCACGTTCACGGCCGCCAGCGCCGAGCCGTTGCGGCGGATCCGCATGCCGCCCTCCACCTGCTCGATGCCAACTCCCGCCTGCGCCATGACATCCACAAAGGCGTCCAGAATGTCGCTGCGCCCGTGCTTCAGCGTCACGTCGCCGCCCGTCATGGCGGCCGCCATGGCGTATGTTCCGGTCTCGATGCGGTCGGGGATGACGGAATGGCGCGCGCCGCCCAGCCGGTCTCGCCCCTGGATCTTGAGGGTCGGAGTTCCGATGCCCTCGATCCGCGCTCCCATCTTCACGAGGCACTGGGCGAGGTCCCCGACCTCCGGCTCGCGCGCGGCATTCTCGATGACGGTCTCACCCTTCGCGAGCGACGCCGCCATGAGCGCGGTGTGGGTGGCACCGACGGAAACCTTGGGGAAAGTGATTCGCGCGCCTTTCAATCCCTTCGGGGCCCGGCCCACGACATAACCGCCGTCAAGGTCGATTTCGGCGCCGAGATCCTGGAGCGCCTTGAGGTGCAGATCGACCGGACGGGTGCCTATGGCGCAGCCGCCCGGAAGCGACACCTTCGCCTGTCTGCACCGCGCCACCAGAGGACCGAACACCCAGAAGCTCGCCCGCATGCGGGAGACGAGCTCATAGGGCGCCACCGTGTCGGCCACCTCGCGCACCCGAAGATGCAGCGTCTCGCCCAGGGCATCGGGCCGGCCGGGGCGCTTTCCCTCGAGCATTGTGTCGGCGCCGTGATTGCGCAGGATGCGCATGAGCAGATTGACGTCGTTGAGCCGCGGCACGTTCTCGAGCACCAGCGCCTCCTCCGTGAGGAGGCTTGCGATCATGAGCGGCAAGGCGGCGTTCTTGGCGCCGGAAATCGCGATCTCGCCGTTCAGCGCGCGTCCGCCGCGTATCTTGATGCGGTCCATGGTTCCCCGCTGGCAGTTCTGGCGCGATTCGCCTGCGCCGAGGCCGATATGGCCCTGTTAGAAGCATAGCGGCGGGGCGCGGGCAACCCTGCCTTAGTCAGAGCCTTCCTCGCGATCCTCGGCCGTTTCCAGCGGCCGGTCATCCAGGCGCCCCGATCCCTGCGCGCGCGCCTCGGCCTTCCGCCGGGCGAGATTGGCCCGGAGCGCCTCCGCGAGCTTGCGCTCCCGCGCCTCGGACTTCCTCTTGTCCATGAGTTCCATGCTCCAGAGCTGGCATTGCCTGTCAAGCCGGCTCAACCTTGCGCCGTTCCGCGTGCTATGGCAGTTAGACTCGCGTTTCCGTGCGCTGCGGTAGCTCAGTGGTAGAGCACTCCCTTGGTAAGGGAGAGGTCGAGAGTTCAATCCTCTCTCGCAGCACCATCCCGTTCGGCGGGTTTACTGCGGCTTCGGGCTTCGCCCTGACACCCCCACGCATGTCTACGCAGAACAAAGCGCGGCTGAGCTTTCGCCGCGCGGTAGCAGATATTGCCGCGGTTCAGGAACGGGAAGCCGCGCCGCGCATTAGGCAGCATCGGCTCAACCAAATCAGGAGAATTTCCATGGGGCGCGGTATATTGCTCTGGCTGCTCGGCGTGCCAATTCCGATCATCATCCTTCTTGCCCTGTTCCTGCGATAAGGGAGGAAGGCACATGGCAACAGCGGCACCGACCTCGGTCGCAACGGCTCCAACGGAATCCTCACGCGCTGCCGTCGCCTGGGGACCTATCATCGCCGGGGCACTGGTCGCCTCTACGGCAACGTCCATCCTCATGCTGTTGGGCGCGGGTCTCGGCTTGACCGCGGTCTCGCCCTGGACAGGCAGCGGTTTCAGCGCCACGACAGTTGCAGTCTCGGCCGCCATCTGGCTCATCATCGTCCAGTGGCTTTCCTCGGCGATGGGCGGCTACCTGACCGGGCGCCTGAGGACCAAGTGGGTGGCCATCCACTCTGACGAGGTCTTCTTCCGCGACACGGCGCATGGCTTCCTGGCATGGGCGTTGGCAACGTTGCTCGTCGTCGGAGTCATGGGCTCCTCGCTTTCCTCGGCGCTGGGAACAGGCGTGCAGGCCGCCTCCA
>JBFXDI010000076.1:0-19603 GCA_050181295.1 Parvibaculaceae bacterium
CAAAACACCCCCCACCCCAGCCCTCCCCCACAAGGGGGGAGGGAGAATGGAGGGCACCGCTTCTGCTCCCCTCCCCCTGGTGGGGAGGGGTCGGGGGCGGGGGGAAGCCGCAGGCGAAGGGTTCCCATGAAGATCACCGACATCACCGTCACGAAGCACGCGATCCCCCTCGATCCGCCCTTCTGCCCGAGCTGGGACACGCGGCCGCGCAAGAGCTTCACGGCCTTCATCACCCGCGTCTCGACGGATGAGGGCATCACCGGCATCGCGTCCGGCGACGACATGCTGGGGCTCGAGGCGTTCAAGGAGCTGTTCATCGGCCGCGACCCGCGCGACCTCGAGCGCCACTACCGCATCCTCCAGAACCTCTCCTTCCACTATTCCCGCTACTGGCCGCTCGACCTCGCGCTCTGGGACATCGCCGGCAAGGCCGCAGGCCTGCCCGTCTGGCGGCTGCTCGGCGGATCGTCGGGAAGTGTGCCGCTCTATGCCTCCTCGGGCACGCTGCGGAAACCGAAAGCCATGGCCGAAACGGCGAAACGCTTCCTTGGCGAGGGCTTCCGCGCCATGAAGGTGCGCTTCCACCGCGGCGACTGGCGGGAGGACATCAAGGCACTGGAGGCGGTGCGCAAGGCCGTGGGTTCGAAGCTCGAGCTCATGGTCGACTGCAACCAGGGCTGGCGCATGGTGTGGGACGTCGAGGAGCCCTGGAAGCTCAAGGACGCGCTTCCCGTGGCGCGGGAGTTGGAACAGCTCGGCGTCTACTGGATGGAGGAGCCGCTGCATCGCGGCGACATCCGAGGCCTCAAGGCTCTGAGAGAGGCCGTCGACATCCGCATCGCGGCCGGCGAGATGAACCGCGAGGTCTACGAGTTCGAGCACATGATCGACGCGCGCGCCGTCGATGTGCTGCAGCCGGACGTGGCGCTCACCGGCGGCATCACGGGGCTTCGCCGCGTGGCGCTCATGGCGCAGGAGGCGGGGTTGACCTTCACGCCTCACACCTGGTCGAACGGCGTCGGCCTCATCGCCAATGCGCAGCTCACGGCGGCCCTCGGCAACGCCCCGTTCATGGAATACCCTTACGACCCTCCCGAATGGAGCGAGGAGCGGCGGGACTTCATGATGAGCCAACCCAGACGGAGCGAGAACGGCATGCTGGATCTCGGCGAGGCGCCGGGCCTCGGCATCGACTACGACGAGAAGGCGCTCGCTGCCTGCCGCATCGCATGAGGGCGGGCGAGGAAGCCGTCGCGCGCCTGGTGGCCGAGGCGAAGGCCTGTATCGAGCGCCTCACGACCGAGCGCGAGGGCGTGGAGGCCGTGCTGGCGCGGCTCGCCGAATTCGATCTCTCGGCGGAAGCCCTGACGCTGCCGGAGCCCTTGGAGACGCCCACCTGCAGCCATCTCAAGGCGGCTCTGGCCCTCGCGGCCACATCGGAAGCGAAGCCGCTGGCGGAGGCGATCTCGGCGGCGAGGCCCCTCCTGCACTGGATCACCTACGATGCCTATGGCCCCACGATCGGCCCCCGCCTCCCGAAGAACCACACCTTCTCGGGCCTCGTCGGGGAATACCGCATGATCCCCGCGACGGACTTCGCCATGGGCCTCTTCCTCATCGCGCCGAGAACGCTCTACCGCGACCATCGCCATCCGGCGCCCGAGCTCTATGTGCCGCTCACCGGGCCTACCCGCTGGCGCTTCGGTCAAGGGGCGTGGGAGACGCGGCACGCCGGTGAGCCCGTGTGGAACGAGCCTAACGCCGTCCATGCCACGCTGGTCGAGGACGTCCCCCTCCTCTGTCTCTATGCCTGGACGCGGGACGTGATGCTTCCCGCCGAGACCGTCGACACGCCCGATTGGGAGACGATCGAGGCGAGGCTCTGATGGACGCCGGCTATCTCGCCATGCTGCGGTTCATCGAGACCGTCGCGGCCGGGCTCAGCGACCGGACGGACGAAGGCATCGAGGAAGCCTTCGCGCGGCTTGCCGCCCAGGACTTCTCCGAAAGCGCCTATCGCAGACCGGAAGCGCGCATGCTGCCCGCCTGCCGCTTCCTGCCCGAAGCCGTCGCCTCGACCATGCTGTTCGACAGCACGCTCGCCGCGGGGCTCGCCGAGATCGAGGACACGCTCGCCTGGCGGCAAACCTCCGGCTATTCGGACACCGCCATGGGCGCGCCCGGCTTCATGGACGCCTATGCCCATGCCGAGATCGTGGGGCCGACGGGCGCCTTCGCGGGCGACGACTTCCTGCTCGGACTTCTGCTGCTCGGTCCCGACCTCCACTATCGCGACCATTTCCATCCGGCGCCCGAGCTCTACTGGACACTGACGGGGCCGTCGGAGTGGCGCAAGGGCGACGGTCCGTTCCTCGCGCGCAGGGCCGGGGAGACGATCTGGCATTCCTCAGGCGTCGTTCACGCCATGAAGACGGGGCCCGAACCGCTGCTCGCGCTCTACATGTGGACGCGCGACGTCGCGGAGCCGGCGCGCCTGACGGACGGAGGGCAGGCATGAAGGTTTATATCAGCGTCGATATCGAAGGGGTGGCCGGCATCACCCACTGGGACGAGGCAACGAAGGGGCATCCCGACTATCCGGAGTTCCGCGAGCAGATGACGCGCGAGGCGATCGCGGCCTGCGAGGGCGCGCGTGCCGCCGGTGCGGGCGAGATCTGGGTCAAGGACGCCCACAGCAGCGGCCGCAACCTGATCCTCGACCGGCTGCCGTCGGGCGTGAAACTCATCCGCGCCTGGGCCGGCCATCCGCTCTGCATGCTGCAGGAGCTGGACGAGAGCTTCACCGCGGTGATGATGATCGGATATCACGCCGCGGCCGGAAGCGAGGGCAACGCGCTCGCCCACACGCTGTCGCTCTCGCCGCAGAGAATCACGATCAACGACCGGCCGGCGTCGGAATTCCTCATCCATGCCTATGGCGCGGAGATGCTCAGCGTGCCGACCGTCTTCGTCTCGGGCGACGAGGCGCTCGCGGAGGAAATCAGGGACCTCAATCCGGCCATCGGCACCTGCGCGGTCAAGCGCGGCGTCGGCGCCTCGACCGTCACGATGACACCTGCCGATGCCGTGACGGCCATCCGCGAGGGCGCGGCAAAGGCGCTGTCGCGAAGCCTCGGAGCCTGCCGCCTCGCGCTGCCCGACCGCTTCAGCGTCGATATCAGCTACGGGGATCCGGTCACCGCCTATCGCATGGCCTGGTATCCGGGCGCGCAGCATGTCGGCGAGCGCACGGTGCGCTTCGAGACGAAGGACTATCTCGACGTGCTCCGCATGCTGAACTTCCTCACCTGAGTTTTAAGATGCCGGAGCTTCCCGAGGTCGAGACGGTTCGGCGCGGGCTCGAGCCCGTGATGCGGGGCCATGTCATCCGACGCGTCCGCACCGCGCGGCCCGATCTCCGCTTCCCCCTGCCCCGGAATTTCTCCGGCCGCCTCAAGGGTGCGCGCGTGCTCGGGCTGGACCGGCGCGCCAAGTATATCCTTGTGCGGCTCGACATAGCCGAGACGCTTCTCATGCATCTCGGCATGACGGGCCGCTTCACGATCGTCGCTCCGGACCTCGAGCCCTATTCGGTGAGCGAGCTCTACTACGCAACGCCTTCGAGCGGCGCGGGGCATGGCCCCCACGACCATGTCGTGTTCGAGCTCGATGACGGGCGCTCCATCGTTTACACGGACGCGCGCCGCTTCGGCTTCATGGATCTGATCCCCGACGCGGAGCTGGCGGAGCATTCGCTGCTCAGGAACCTCGGCGTCGAACCCTTGAGCGCCGGCCTCGACGCGGCCTATCTCGCGGAAGCCTTCGCCACCAAGCGGGCGCCGCTCAAGGCCGCGCTCGGCGACCAGCGGGTCATTGCGGGGCTCGGCAACATCTATGTCTGCGAGGCGCTCTATCGCGCAAGGCTGTCGCCGCTCCGCGTCGCCTCGACCATCGCGAGGAAGGCAACCGATCCGCGGCTCGGGCGGCTGGTGGGCGAGATCCGCGCGGTCCTGAGCGAGGCGCTTGAGGCCGGGGGCTCGACCTTGCGCGACTATGTGAAGGCCGACGGCTCCACCGGCTCCTTCCAGCAGCGATTCGCCGTCTACGACCGGGAGGGCGAGCGCTGCCTGCGCGAAGGTTGCGGCGGCACGGTCAGGCGCATCGTGCAGGCCGGGCGCTCGACCTTCTACTGCCCCAAGTGCCAGCGCTGAGTGCCGCCGTTGCGCCGCCCGGCGGTCGGGGCTATGCAGCCCCACCCAGCCGCAGCGAAGGAGTGCCCATGGCCTACGAAACCATCCTGGTCGAGACGCGGGGGCCGGTCGGCCTCATCACCTTCAACCGCCCGCAGGCGCTGAACGCGCTCAACACGCAGCTCGTCAACGAGCTCAACCAGGCGCTTTCGGCCTTCGACGCCGACGACGCAATCGGCGCCATCGTCATCACGGGCTCCGAGAAGGCCTTCGCGGCGGGGGCGGACATCAAGGAGATGCAGCCCAAGACCTATGTCGACACCCTGCTCGGCGGCTTCCTCGACCGCTGGGACGAGGTGACGCGGCGCCGCAAGCCGATTATCGCGGCGGTGGCGGGCTTCGCGCTCGGCGGCGGCTGCGAGCTTGCCATGATGTGCGACTTCATCCTCGCCGCCGACACGGCGAAGTTCGGCCAGCCGGAGATCAATCTCGGCATCATTCCGGGCGCCGGCGGCACCCAGCGCCTCACCCGCTTCGTCGGCAAGTCCAAGGCGATGGAAATGGTGCTCACGGGCCGCATGATGGACGCCGCGGAGGCGGAGAGGGCTGGCCTCGTCTCGCGCATCGTGCCGGCGGCGGAGCTGGTGGACGAGGCGATCAAGGTCGCAACCCGCATCGCCGGCCTGTCGCGGCCGTCGGTGTTCCTGGCCAAGGACTCGGTCAACCGGGCCTACGAGACCACCCTTTCGGAGGGCGTGCGCTTCGAGAAGCGGCTTTTCCACTCGCTTTTCGCAACCGAGGACCAGAAGGAAGGCATGCAGGCGTTCCTGGACAAGCGCAAGCCCGACTTCCGCAACCGTTGACGCCCGCCGGAGCCTGAGGATATAAGCGCCGCTCAAACGCGCCTGCAGGCACGGGGATCCTCCTGGGTTTCCTCTCGGGCGTTTCTGGCTTTCAACAACGCATGTCCGGCGCCGTGGCGGTTTTCCGCGCCGCTTCGGGGTGCTTCGGGATCAGGATCGATGGCAAACACCAGTTCGGCCAAGAAGGCCGCCCGCCAGGCCGCCAGGCGGACCGAGGTCAACAAGGCGCGCAAGACCCGCGTGCGGAGCTATGTGCGCAAGGTCGAGGAGGCGATCGCCTCGGGCGACAAGGCCGCCGCCGCCGAGGCCCTCAAGGCCGCGCAGCCCTACATCATGGCGAGCACCCACAAGGGCGGCATGCACAAGAACACCGCCGCGCGGAAAATCTCCCGTCTCGCCGGCCGCATCAAGGCAATCTCGGCCTGACGGTCTAGAAGCAGCGGGGCGGTCGCAGAAACGGCCATGGTCCCGCTTTCCTCTCTTACCTCCTTCGCCCTCATCGCCCTGCTCATGGTGCTGACGCCGGGGCCGAACATGATCTACCTCCTGTCGCGCTCCATCCTGCAGGGGCGCATGGCGGGCTTCATATCGCTGCTCGGCGTCGTCCTCGGGTTCGTCATCTACATCGCCTGCGCGGCGCTCGGCCTCACCGCGCTGCTGCTCGCCGTGCCCATGGCCTATGACGCGCTGCGCTTCGCCGGCGCCCTTTACCTCCTCTGGCTGGCCTGGAGGACGGTGCGCCCCGGAGGAGCCTCGGTCCTCGAGGTGCGGTCCGACCTCAAGATCGACAGACCCGCCAAGCTCTTCGCGATGGGGTTCCTCACGAACCTGCTCAATCCGAAGGTTGCCCTGCTCTACGTCTCGCTCCTGCCGCAGTTCATCGATCCCGCCGCGGGACACGTCCTGCTTCAGGGCCTCGTGCTGGGGCTCACCCAGATGTCCCTGAGCTTCACCATCAACCTCTGCATCGTGCTCGCCGCCGGATCGGTCGCCGCGTGGTTCGCGGGCCGCCCTACGTGGCTCAAGGCGCAACGCTGGCTCATGGGAAGCGTGCTCGCGGGCTTCGCGGCGCGCATGGCGCTGGAGCGGCGACCGGTCTGAGACTACCGGGGCGCCCTCTTGGCGAGGATCCGCTGCAGCGTGCGCCGGTGCATATTGAGGCGCCGCGCGGTCTCCGAAACATTGCGGTTGCAGAGTTCGTAGACCCGCTGGATATGCTCCCAGCGCACGCGGTCGGCCGACATGGGGTTCTCGGGCAGCGCCGCGCGGCTGTCGCCGTCACCGACCAGCGCGCCGTAAACGGCGTCCGCATCGGCGGGCTTGGCGAGATAGTCGATGGCGCCGAGCTTCACCGCCGTCACCGCGGTCGCGATGTTGCCGTAGCCTGTGAGAACGATGGCGCGCGCATCGGGACGCGATTCATGCAGGACCTCGATCACGTCGAGCCCGCTGCCGTCGCCGAGCCGCAGATCGACGACCGCGAAGCCAGGCGGAGACTTCCTGACCTCGGCAACGCCCTGCGCCACGGACTCCGCCGTGCGCACCTCGAAGCCCCGCGCCTCCATGGCGCGCGCCAGCCGCGTCAGGAACGGTACATCATCATCGACCAGAAGCAGTGTTCTTGCCTGCTCCGTCGCGCCGTCGGTCATTGGCCAATCCCTTAGTGCTTCCGTGCCCCGGAAACCGGACCTTCGCAAGCAGAAGCGCGCCGCCGGGATGCCCCCGCGGCATGCTGATCTTTATTATAGGTATCCTGCCGCCATTTGCCCACCCCTGAGGGCCGACGGAGAGAAGGAACCGCGCTTGCCATGGCGCGATGGTTAGCATCGGCATCAGGATGCCGACTGAAGAACTCTCCTCATCCTCTGACCCTGCCCGCCATGTCCGGGGCAACTGCCTCGACGGCGCGGCGCGGCCATGCCGCCCGCACGATGGCGCCATGGAGCGGCAGATCGCGGTTGGCGAGCGTGACCGCCGCACCCGACTTCTCGAGCAGGGTTTTCGCGATGAAGAAGCCGAGCCCCATCCCCTCATGCCCCTGGCGCGGCGCGGCGCCATAGCCGCGCCGCGTGGTGACATAGGGCTCGCCCAGCCTGTCGATGACTTCCTGGGAGAAGCCCGGACCGTCGTCGGCGATGGAGAGGCTCAGCGCTGAACCCGTCCATCCCACCTGGATCTCCACCTGCAAGGCGGCGAAGTCGGCCGCGTTCTCGATCAAGTTGCCGATGCCGTACTTGATTGCCGGGTTGCGCGAGATCATGGGTTCGGGCGCATCGGCATCGGAGCGGCCGTCGGATGGCCCGGCGTCGACGAGGAACTCGATCCTGCCGCCGCGCATGGGCGTCACGATCTCCTCGATCATCTCGGTCAGCCGCAGTGTCGCGTACATGGCGTCGCGCTCGCGGCTGCGGTCGGCGAGACGGGAAAGGATCTCGCGGCAGCGGTTGGACTGACTGATGAGGAGGTCGAGGTCCTCGCCGATGGGGCCGGGACCGGGAAGCTCGCGCCGCAGCTCCTTGGCCACGAGCGCGATGGTGGCGAGCGGCGTCCCGAGCTCGTGGCCGGCGGCGGCGGCAAGCCCGTCGAGCGCCGTCAACTGCTGCTCGCGCGCCAGCACCAGCTCGGTGGCGCTGAGCGCGTTCGACATGAGCCGCGCCTCCTCGGCTTGCCGGTTGGCGTAGAGCGCCGAGAAGACGCGGCCGCAGACGATGGCCGTCCACATGCCGGCCACATAGACGGCAGGACGCTCCCGCCCGCCTTCCGGGGGCCACGGGAGTGGCAGATGCCAGACGGCGAGGATGCTCGCGAGCGCGAGCGCGAGCGCGCCCAGCCACAGGGTGCGCGACAGGGGCAGCGTGGTGGCGGAGACCGTCACGGGCACGAGGAAGAGGAAGGAGAACGGGTTCTCGAGCCCGCCCGTCAGCCACAGGAGTGCTGCAAGCTGCAGGATGTCGTATCCGAGGAGCAGCGCGGCGAAGCGATCGTGCAGCCGCAATGTGGTGCGCCAGCGCAGCGCCAGGAACAGATTGAGCCAGGCCGAGGTCGCGATGACGAGCAGGCAGAGCCCGAGCGGCAGCGGGAAGTCCAGCACCAGATCGACGAACAGCACAGCCGCCGTCTGGCCGAAGACGGCGAGCCAGCGCAGGCCGACCAATGTCTGGAGCCGCGGGCCCTTGCCGGCATCGCGAAGCGTCTGCGCAAGCGAGGGGAGCCAGCGCTCCCTGAGCCTGAGGCCGCCGCCGAGAAATCCGTTCATGCGCCGAATCTAGGCCAGCCGCGCCCGCCGGAACAGCGCTTGCTGCCGTCCGCATGCGGCGCGTCGCCGCCTGCGACGCTGGGCGGGATTGGCAACCGGCCTCCACCCAAGCATATGACGCGGCGATGACACGCAGAACGCAGCTCGTCCTGGTCTTCGCGGCCGCCGTCGCGCTTACGCTGGCCGGCGTTGCCGCGACCTTCCTCTTCCGGGAGACGGGAGAGGCCCGGACGTCCGGCAAGGCGCTGGTCGGCGGGCCGTTCACGCTCACTTCGCAGAACGGCGAGAAGGTTTCCGACGCGCAGTTCCGGGGCCACTACATGCTGGTCGCCTTCGGCTACACCTACTGCCCCGATGTCTGCCCGGCGGAACTGCAGGTCATGTCCGCCGCGCTCGACCAGCTCGGCGCCAAGGCCGACGAGATCCAGCCGATCTTCATCACCATCGATCCCGAACGCGACACGGTGCCGGTGCTCAAGGATTATATGTCTCACTTCCATTCGCGCTTCGTGGGCCTCACCGGAACGCCCGAGGAGATCGCGGCTGCGGCGCGGGCCTACCGGGTCTACTACGGCAAGGCGAAGGATTCCGGCACGACCGACTATCTCATGGACCATTCGAGCATCATCTACCTCATGGGGAAGGACGGCGCCTTCCTCAAGCACTTCCCCTACGGCACCGACGCCAAGGCGCTCGCGGACGGCATCGTCGCCGCCGCTAACTCTTGAAATCCCTCGCCTTTCTCCCGACATTCCAGTTAACGGAAACTTTGCCCGACCATGCGATGGTCTGATTGCCGGACTCCCGGGCGCTTGCTATGGTGCGCCGCGTCAAAGGCCTTCAAACGCATGCTGCAAACGCGTTAAGGGCTTTTGAAGTCCCGGGGGCATCGAGGACTGCGTGGGGGCTGGTCGCCATGCTCTATCAACTCTATGAATTCAATCATGCCGCAGTTGCGCCTTTGCGCGCAGCGGCGAATTACGGCCGCTTCTTCTGGAAGACGCCGGCCAATCCCTTTTCCAGGACGCAGTTAGGACGCTCGATCGCGGCCTCGCTCGACCTATTCGAGCGCCTCACCCGCCGCTACGGCAAGCCCGTCTTCGGCATCGAAGAGACTGTCGTCGGCGGCCGCACGGTCCCGGTCGTCCTGGAGGAGGTTCTCACCCATCCCTTCTGCACCCTCCTCCATTTCCGCAAGGACTGGACGGAGCGAACCTACGTCCCGCAACGCAAGCTCCTGATCGTCGCTCCCATGTCGGGGCACTATGCGACGCTGCTGCGCGGCACGGTCGAAGCGATGCTCCCTCACTGCGACGTCTTCATCACCGACTGGCAGGATGCGCGCGACGTGCCGCTCGCCCGCGGCGCCTTCGATCTCGACGACTACATCGACTATCTCATCAACATGTTCGAGGCCCTGGGCGAAGGCGCTTCCGTCATGGGCGTGTGCCAGCCTTCCGTGCCGGTGCTCGCCGCGGTGGCGCGCATGAGCGAGGACCGACATCCCTCGACGCCCGCCGCCATGATCCTCATGGGCGGCCCGATCGACACCCGCCGCAACCCGACGGTCGTCAACAAGCTCGCGGTGGACAAGGGCGTCGACTGGTTCCGGAACAACGTCATCACGACCGTGCCCTTCCCCAACCCTGGCTTCCTGCGCGAGGTCTATCCGGGGTTCCTGCAGCTCACCGGCTTCATGACCATGAACCTCGACCGGCATATCGACGCCCATCGCGATCTGTTCTGGCATCTGGTGAAGGGCGACGGCGATTCAGTCGAGAAGCACCGGGAGTTCTACGACGAGTACCTCTCGGTCATGGACCTGACGGCCGAGTTCTATCTCCAGACGGTCGAGAAAGTCTTCATCCGTCACGAGCTTCCGAAAGGCCTCTTCCGCCATCGCGACCGCCTGATACGGCCGGCCGCTATCGAGAACACCGCGCTCATGACGGTCGAGGGCGAGCGGGACGACATCTCGGGCGTCGGCCAGACGGAAGCCGCGCACGACCTCTGCGTCAACATCCCGGCCGCCCGCAAGGCGCATCATCTGCAGCCGAAGGTCGGCCACTACGGCGTCTTCAACGGTGGCCGCTTCCGCGAGCATGTCGTGCCGCGGATCGTCGAGTTCATCGAGGCCGCCAGCCGCCCGCAGCATCTGAGGCTCGTCCACAGCAGCGGCAACGGCAAGGCCGCGGCGGAGCGGGGCAAGCGGCGTCCTCGCGCCTGACTGCCCGTCCTACAGCATACGTGGGATGGAAGTGGCGATCAGCACCACGCCCACGGCGAACATGAGCGGGCGTACCGGCAGGCGGCTGACGAGGTAGCCCCCCAGGGGCGCGGCGATCAGGCCGCCGATCAGCAGCCCCACGGCCGAGCTCAGCTCCGACCACCCGAGCGTCAGGACGAAGGTCGCCGAGATCACCAGGGTCACCAGGAACTCCGTGAGATTGGTCGAACCCACGACCGTTCGCGGCGCGTGCCCGCGACCGATCAGGGAGCCCGTGACGATGGGGCCCCAGCCGCCGCCGCCCATCGCATCGAGAAGTCCTCCTCCCGTGCCGATGACCGGCACGAGCCAGTCCCTGACCTCGCGCGGCCATGTGGGCCGCAGCGCCTTGAAGATGATGAAGCAGCCCATGGCGGCGAGATAGAGCGAGACCAAGGGCATGATCGTCTTGCCGTCGATGTTGGAAAGCAGATAGGCCCCAACAACACCGCCGATCATGCCGGCCGGCGCCAGCCGCATCACCAGGCGCCAGTCGACATTGCGGTGATAGGCATGGGAAGCGCCCGACGCCGCAGTCGTGAAGATCTCGGCGACGTGGGTCATGGCGCTGGCGGTCGCGGGCGCGACGCCGAAGGCCAGAAGACTCGTGGTCGACAGGACGCCAAACGCCATCCCGAGCGCGCCATCGACGATCTGGGCGAGAAAGCCGATCGCAATGAAAATCAGCAAGTCACCGGACATGCGCGCTCGCTGCCGTTCCCCGGAGGCCTAAACCCACGAGCCTGCGAACCGGTTCCGCCGGCCTTCCCACGAGCTTACCCGATGTCACCCTCGTAAAAACCTCGGAGCGTCAGGCGACCGTGTCTTCCGAAGCGCGGGTCTTGCCCTTGCGCCCGAAGGCGATCACCGGCTCCATAGCTCTCAGATAAGCCTCGTCATGGTGACAGAGGATGGTGTGGCCGGGCGCCATCTCGCGCAAGGGCGGAGGCGTCGTCTCGCAGATCGCGCCGATCTTGCGGTGACAGCGCGTCTGGAACGGGCAGCCCGGAGGCGGATTCATGGGCGAAGGCAGCTCGCCCCTGAGCACGATATGCTTCTTCTCGACCGAGGTGTCGGCGATCGGCACCGCGGAGAGCAAGGCCTCCGTATACGGATGATACGGCGGTGCGAAGACCTGATCCGTCGTGCCCTGCTCCATGATCTGTCCGAGATACATGACCACGATGCGGTCCGCGAGATAGCGCACGACGGAGAGGTCGTGGCTGATGAAGACCATGGTCGTGCGCTTCTGGCGCTGGATGTCGGTGAGAAGCCCCGTCACCGCCGCCTGCACCGAGACGTCGAGCGCCGACACGGGCTCGTCGGCCACCACGACCGCCGCCTCGCCGCCGAAGGCGCGGGCGATGCCGATGCGCTGCTTCTGGCCGCCGGAAAGCTGCCGGGGCTTCCGGAAGGCGAAGTCGCGCGGCAGCTTCACGAGGTCGAGCAACTCGAAGACCTTGCGCTGCGCCTCGTCCTTCGTCTTCGCCACACCGAACTTCTTCAGCACGCGCGCGATCTGGGATCCGACCGAATGGCTGGGATTGAGCGTCTCGAAGGGGTTCTGGAACACGATCTGCAGCGAGCCGATAAGCTGCGGGGCACGCTTCCTGACATCGAGCCGCCCCACCTCCTTGCCGTTGAGCAGCACCTCGCCGCCCGTCGCCGATTCGAGCCCCATGAGGACCTTGGCGAAGGTCGACTTGCCACAGCCCGATTCGCCCACGATCGCCACGGTCTCGGCCTCGCGCGCCTCGAAATCGAGCTTCTCGTTCGCCTTCACTACCTTGACGCGGTCGCCTGAGATCATGGCGCGCAGCGAATTGTCGCGCACCTCGTAGTATTTCTGCATGTTGCGGACCTGCAGCACCGGCGGGCCGAACTCGACCGCCGCCTGATCCACGCCCTTGTGCTTCACCTCGCTCCACCGGATCTCGTCCCAGCGCACGCAGCGCACGCAGTGGCCGGTGTCGCCGGTGATGTCCTCCATCGGGATCGGCGTCACGTCGCAACGGCCCTGGACGGCGAAGTCGCAGCGCGGATGGAAGAAGCAGCCCTTGGGCCGCGCATAGGGAAGCGGAAGCTGGCCGCGAATGGGCACCAGCGGATGGGCGTGCCGGTCGGTGCCGGGCAAGGGGATCGAGGAGAAAAGCCCCCGCGTGTAGGGGTGGCGCATGTGGTCGAAGACCTGCTTCACCGAGCCGAGCTCCATGGCCTGGCCGGAATACATGACGGTGATGCGGTGGCAGGTCTCGAGGATGAGGCCGAGATTGTGGGAGATGTAGATCATGGACGTCCCGAAGCGCTTCGAGATGTCCTTGATGAGCTCGACGATACCCGCTTCCACCGTCACGTCGAGCGCTGTCGTCGGCTCGTCCAAGAGCAGGAGCTTCGGATTGGAAAGCAGCGCCATGGCGATGAGCACGCGCTGCTGCTGGCCGCCGGAAAGCTGGTGGGGATAGGAGTTCATGATGCGGTCGGGGTCGGGAAGCCGCACCGCCTCGAGCATCTCGGTCGACCGCTTGTAGGCCGCTTCCTCGGAGATGCCCTCATGGATGATCGGCACCTCCGTGAGCTGCTCCCTGACGAGCAGCGATGGATTCAGGGAGGCCATGGGCTCCTGGTAGACCATGGAGATCTGCGAGCCGCGGATCCTGCGCAGCTCCTCCTCGCTCATGGTGCGCATGTCGCGGCCCATGAACTTGATCTCGCCGCCGGTAATGGCGCCGTTCTTGCCCATGTACTGCATGATGGCGAGCGCCACGGTGGACTTGCCGCAGCCCGACTCGCCGACGATGCCCACGGCTTCGCCCGGCATGACGGTCAGGTTGAAGTCGATGACGGCCGGCACCTCGCCGGCGCGCGTGTAGTAGGAGATCGAGAGATTCTTGCATTCGAGAACGGGCGTCTGGGCTTCGGTCATCGAATGGTCTCCGGTCATTGTTTGCTTTTCGTCATTGCGGGGCTTGACCCGGCAATTCTGTGGACGACGCAACCGCATCCCCGATGCCCGGGGCAATCCCGGGCATCAGATGGAGTTGATGCGCCTTTTTCACCTCAGTCCCTGAGGGAGATCTCGCGCAGGCCGTCGGCCAGCAGGTTGAGGCCCAGGACGAGGGAGGAGATCGCGAAGGCCGGCCACAGCATGGCGTTCATGCCGTTCGAGCCCCACTGACGCGCCTCGGCGATCATTTTCCCCCAGTCGGGATCTGGCGGCGGCAGGCCGAGGGCGAGAAAGCCCAGGAGCGCGATGGTGATCGTGACATAGCCGAGCCTCAGGCAGGCATCGACGATGAGCGGGCCCCGCGCGTTGGGCAGGAGCTCGACCAGCATGATATAGAGCGGCCTCTCGCCCCTGACCTCGGCGGCGGCGATGTAGTCGCGGGTCTTCAGGTCGAGTACCAGGCCCCGCACGATGCGCGCCACCTGGGGTGCTGTGCCGAAGGTCACCGCCACGATGATGATGACGCCGGCGACCACGACCGGCGACAGCCCGAAGGTGACCGCGAGGTAGCGGCCGAAATCGGAGGTCGGGCCGAAACGGGACAGGATCACCAGGTAGAGCACCATCAGCGGGAAGGAAAGCAGCACATTGCCGAAAAACGAGATGATCTCGTCCCACCAGCCTCCGCGGTAGCCGGCCGTGACGCCGAGCAGCATGCCCACGACATAGGCCACGATGGTCGCAAGCGTCGCCCAGAAGAGCACGAGGCGCGAGCCCCAGATGAGGCGCGAGAGGATGTCGCGGCCCTTGTCGTCGGTTCCAAGCCAGTGGAAGAGGCCGTCATTGCCGGTGGTGAGCGGCCCCATGAGCTGCATGCCGCGCGACTGCGCCAGCGGATCGTGGAGCGGCAGGATCGGTGCGAGCAGCGCCAGCACGATCCAGAAGAGCACCAAGAAGGCGCCGAACATGCCGACGCGCGACTCGCGCAGCAGTCCGACCGACTTGATGAAGCGCCGCATGGCTCCCTGCCGGGGAGGCGCGGCGGTCGAGATGGCGGTGTCGGTCATGGTCCGGCCCTCACCTGAAGCGAATGCGCGGGTTGAGCATCGTGTAGCCGACGTCGGAGATGAACTGCGACACCACGGCCACCAGCACAGCCACCATGGTGCAAGCCTCGACGACGTAGATGTCGCCGAACATGGCAGCCTCGTATATGAGCTTGCCGAAGCCCTTGTAGGAGAAGAAGACCTCCGTGACGATGACGCCCGAGAGGAGGTAGTTGAGCTGCAGGATCATCACCGTGAAGGGCGCGATGAGCGCGTTCCTGAGCGCGTGCCGCATGACCACGCGCTGGAAGGGCAGACCTTTGAGCACCGCGGTGCGGACATATTGCGACGTCATCACTTCCGCCATGGAGGCGCGCGTCATGCGCGTGTAGTAGCCGAAGTTGAAGATGACGAGCGTCATCACCGGCAGCACCAGTTCCTTCCAGGAGAACCCGCTGGAGAAGGGAGAGGTTCCCGGCAGGATGTCGAGCCAGAAGA
This sequence comes from Parvibaculaceae bacterium, assembly GCA_050181295.1. Classification (GTDB taxonomy): domain Bacteria; phylum Pseudomonadota; class Alphaproteobacteria; order Rhizobiales; family Aestuariivirgaceae; genus JBFXDI01. Next base: position 15,064 of record JBFXDI010000076.1, read on the forward strand.
CGAAGATGGCGACGAGAATGGTCGCCATGGCGAATTCGGGAATCGAGGTGGTGACAACGGAAGCGACCGTGATCGACCGGTCGCGATAGCTGCCCTCGGCGATACCCGAAAGAACGCCGAGCACCAGCGCAATTGCCACCGTGATGAAGAAGACGAAGAAGGCGAGGATACCGGTGTTCGCCAGATGCTCGCCGAGCAGCTTCGACACGGGCGTGTTGAACTGGATCGAGTTGCCGAAATCCCCGCGCATGAAGTTGAAGAGCCAGCGGATGTAGCGGAAGAAGAAGGGATCGTTGTATCCGTTCTGCTCCAGCCAGATCAGCCGCTGGTCCTGGGTGGAGTATTGACCCAGGACGCGGGTCGCGACGTTGTACTTGTCCCCCTCGAAGATGAGGAACAGGATGAAGGACACCGTCAGCATGATGAGAAGCATGGACGCGAATCGCTTCGCGGCAAGCTGCAGCATTGTCTAGCCTCCCTCCGTCCGACCCCTCTTGTTCTTGTCTGTCGGATCTGGACCCACGGGATAGGCCGCTTGTACACAACGCGTTTGCCGATTTACGGCATCACGCGTACGCCGAGCGGCAGTCCCCCTACGAACGGTCATTGTAAGGGGCGCGTTGCGCAATGCAACCGGAGGCATGACATCAAAATTCTCACCTGTCTCTCGCCAGGCGCGCTAGCGATGAGCGGCGAGCGACTTCCGACATGCGGAGGCGTGGCGCAGGCTGATGCGTGATCCGAACGCATTTCCCGTTCCCGCAGCGGTGCTCTCGGGCATCGATCTGGTCGTGGCGCTGCCTGACGGATCGCGGCTGCGCCTGCCGCCGCACGAGGGGCTCGAAGCGCTGGCGCAACGCCCGCACCTTCTCTGCCACGCCGGGCATTTGATCGGGCGGCTGGGGCTCGCGGCCGGCGCGCGGAGGCCGGCGCAGCAGGCGAGCGAGGTCCGGCATCTTGACCTCGCGGAACTCTTCGCCTTCGCAGCACCCGCGGTTGTCGCGACGCCGACGCCCAGGGGGTTCATGCGAGCCCTGGGACTCGCTGCTCCCGAGGATGATCCCGCGGCCTTGCTCGCCGCCGCCACCCATCTTCTCGAGCGCTTCACCCTGCCGGGCTATCCGAACATCCGCGAGACGGCGGAGATCGCAAGCTTCCTTGCCCGCACGCGCTGGCCCTGGGCCGCGCCGGTTCTGGAGGCGCTCCGCGCGGGGCACGGGCCCGTCGAGACGCCGGCCTTCCTCACCGGCCTCAATGTCTGGGACCGCATCCCCGAATGGGAGGAGGACGGACCGAGGCCGCCTGGCAGCCACGAGGCGGTGGAGCCTGAGGAGGCCCGCAGCTTCCTCGCTCGCCTCCTCGGACCGGAATCCGAGACGCGGACCGCGCAGCTCCTCTACAGCGCCGAGGCGGCGGAAGCCTTCGCGCCCCGCCAGAGCCAGCACGAGAACCACATCCTGCTCGCCGAAGCGGGCACCGGCCTCGGAAAGACGCTGGGCTATCTCTCGCCGGCCTGGCTCTGGGCGAACCGCAACCTCGCGCCCGTGTGGCTCTCGACCTACACCAAGAACCTGCAACGGCAGCTCGAGCAGGAGACGCACCGCCTGGTGCCCGATCCGGAGGAACGCCGCCGCAAGGTGGTGATCCGGAAGGGGCGGGAGAACTATGCCTGCCTCCTCAACATGCAGGAGGCCTTCGGACGTTTGTCCGGCTCAAACGCCACCGGCGCGCTGCTCGCAGCGCTCATCGCGCGCTGGGCGCGCTACTCCCGCGACGGGGACATGGTGGGTGGCGACTTCCCGACCTGGCTGCTCGGGCTTTTCGATCCGGGCGCCGCGGCGGGCGGCCAGACGCCGACCGGCCTCGGCCTGACCGACCGCCGGGGCGAGTGCATCTATTCGGCCTGCCCCCATTATCGCCGCTGCTTCATCGAGCGCGCCACGCGCGCCGCCCGCAAGGCCGACCTCGTGATCGCCAACCACGCGCTGGTGCTGCACCAGGCGGCGATCGACCATCTCATGGGAGAGCCCGGCGCCGAGGAAGCCCAGGACCGGACCGACGGCTTGAGGCGCATCGTCTTCGACGAGGGCCACCACCTGTTCGAGGCGGCGGACGCTGCGTTCTCAGGCCATCTCACAGGACTCGAGGCTGCCGAGCTCCGCCGCTGGCTGCGCGGTCCCGAGACGCAGGCGCGGCGCGGGCGCGGGCTCTCCGACAGGCTCCTCAACCTCATGGACGGCGACGAGGTCGCCACGAAGCATCTGCAGGCGATCCTTGCCGCCGCCTTTGCGCTTCCCGGTCCGGGCTGGCTCAGGCGCGTCGAGGCCGGGGCACCGGACGGCGCAGCCGAAGCCTTCCTCGCGCGTGTGCGCGAGCAGGTGCTGGCACGGGTCGAGCCGTCCGCCGGCCAGTCGTTGGAGACCGACTGCAGGCCGCCCGTGCCGGGGCTCATCGAGGCGGCGGAGGCGCTCGCCAAAGCCCTCCGCGCGCTCACGCGGCCCATGTCGGCGCTGGCCCGCCACCTGCTGCGCCGCCTCGACAAGGACGCGGCCGAACTCCAGAGCGCCGAGCGGGCGCGCATCGAATCCCTGGCGCGCTCGCTGAAGCGCCGGGGCGAGCTCCAGGCGGGAGGCTGGCTCCAGATGCTCGAGCGCCTGGCGGAGGAACCGGATCCCATGCAGGTTGCGTGGTTCGCGGTCGACCAGCAGGGCGCGCGCGAGGTCGATGTCGGTCTTCACAGCCACTGGATCGACCCGACGGTGCCTTTCGCCGCCGCCGTGCTGTCGCAGGCGGACGGCGTCGTCATCACCTCCGCGACGCTCAAGGACCGGCCGCCGGAGGCGCCGGACGACTGGCACAACGCGGAGATGCGCACGGGCGTGGTCCACTTGCCCTACCCCGTCCGACGCGCGAGCCACGAATCGCCCTTCGACTATCGGTCAAACAGCCGCGTGATCGTCGTCAACGACATCAACCGCAACGACCTGGACCAGATCGCTGCCGCCTATCGCGAGCTCTTCCTCGCAGCCGGAGGCGGGGCGCTCGGGCTCTTCACCGCCATCAGCCGTCTCAAGGCCGTACACGGCCGGCTGCTCCAGCCGCTCGCGCAGGCCGGCCTGCCGCTCTATGCCCAGCATGTCGATCCGATCGACACCGGGACGCTCGTCGACATGTTCCGGGCCGAGGAGCATTCCTGCCTCCTCGGCACCGACGCGGTGCGCGACGGGGTGGACGTGCCGGGCCGCTCGCTCCGTCTCATCGTGCTCGACCGCGTGCCCTGGAACCAGCCCTCGATCCTCGACCGGGCGCGACGCCAGGCCTTCGGCAAGGGCCAGTGGCAGGACATGATGGTGCGGCTCAAGCTCCGCCAGGCCTTCGGGCGCCTCATCCGGCGCGCCGACGACCGAGGCGTCTTCGTGGTCCTCGACTCGCGTCTTGCGTCACGCTTCGCGACAGCCTTCCCGTCCGGCGTCGCCATCGAGAGGATGGGACTCGTGGACGGGCTCGACGCCGTCTCGGATTTTCTGAGCTTGCAGCCTTCCGGAGCGGGCGCGCCCGGGGTCAGCCCCTCCAGCCGTTGAGGCGGGCGTTGTCCTCACAGTCGCGCTTGGCCCGGTAGCTTTCGGAGGAACGTCCGACCTGCTTGCCGTTCGCCACGGAGAGCGCGCGCCAGCGGAACTCGCCGCGCTTGTCCTTGTAGAATTCCCACTTGTCCTTCGAGCCGTCGCGGACGGCATTCGCCTCGGCATCGCGCCGCTGCACATAGCCCTCCGACGATGCTCCAACGATCTTGCCGTTGCCCGCCCTGCGGCGCCAACGCCACCCGCCCTTGCTGTCCTGGTAGAATTCCACGCCGTTCGCTTCCATGGCTCGGCTTCCCTCAATTGCCTCGTCCAGCGGGACATTTTCGTCCCGGGCGTGAGCATCTTCCTGCTTTCGGAGGTTGTCCAGAGCGATCGGGCGCCGCCAGGGAGGGCTATCGTCGCTGCGGAATCATGCCCGAAAAAAGGATGGCCGGCTCAGAGGCCGGCCATGACGTTTTGATGACGTCATTCCTATCCCTTGGCCACGCCGACGAGCGCAGGCCGCAGGCAGCGCTCGCCGATGGCGTAGCCCGGCTGCACGACCTCCACCACCGTGCCGGCGGGCGCCTCGCCGCCCGGAACCTCGAACATGGCCTGATGGAAATGCGGGTCGAACTTCTCGCCCTTGGGATCGAGGCGCCGTATGCCGTGCCGCTGCAGCACGTTCAGGAGATCGCGCTCGGTCACCTCCAGCCCTTCGAAGAGGTTTCTCATCGTCTCGTCGGCCTCTGCGCGGACCTCGGGCGGAACGGCCGCAAGCGCGCGCGACAGGTTGTCGGGCACGCTCAGAAGGTCGCGGGCGAAGTTGGTGGCGGCATAGAGGGTCGCTTCCGCCTTCTCCCGCTCGGAGCGCTTGCGGAAGTTGTCGGCCTCGGCAGCGGCCCGCAGCAGCCTGTCCTTGAGCTCGGCGTTTTCGGCCCTGAGCTTCTCCAGCTCCGAGTCTTCGGCTCCTTCCG